>CAZMVD010000167.1:5765-7815 GCA_964569425.1 uncultured Phycisphaeraceae bacterium | reverse complement strand
CGCGGCTACAACCCGGCGCCCCGTTGGGGCGCTGAGCAGGAGGAGCCATTGCGCGGTGGTGAGCGCGGATCAGAGTCCGGCTGCGCCGCCGCGCCGCTGCACTCGCGGCTACAACCCGGCGCCCCGTTGGGGCGCTGAGCAGGAGGAGCCATTGCGCGGTGGTGAGCGCGGATCAGAAAGCGGCTTCGCCGTCCGAAGCCTTCGCCGCGGGCACCGTTGTAGCAGCGCGGGGGGCGGGAAGAAAGTCGGGATTTCCGGGGGGGGGCGGGGCGGCGCAGAGCGCACTTGCGCACCGCGGAGGTGTCATAGGTTTGGCACGGGCGAGCGAGTGATGCCGGGGGCGCCGTTGGGGATAGGGTGGGCCACTTCGCAGGGGTCGGGCTCTTCGGCCACGCGGGCGAAGCGGGCGGTGAATTCCTGGGGCGTCATGCCGGCGGTGGCGGCGATGGCGGCGAGCATGGCGGGCGATTCGAGGTCGGCGCGTTCGAGGCGGATCATGTAGGCGCGGGCGACGCTGTAGGAGTAGCTGCACAGATCGACCTGGCGGATGCGCGTGCGGTTGGTCTGCGGGTCGACCATGTCCTCGAACGGCACGGGCACGAGGTTGCCGCTCTGGAGGGTGACCATGACGCCGGGGGGCAGGCGGCTGGATTCGTCGAGCAGCAGTTTGACGCCGCCGTGGCCGAGGTCGCGGGTGTAGGCCATGTCGGAGGTGGCGGGCGGGGCGCAGCGCAGCTCGTAGCCGAGGTTGTGCGTCACCAGGGTGACACTTTCCTTGCGTTCGGCGAAGCGGCGTTGGAGTTCCTCTTTGAGGAGCTGGCCGAGGGGCACTTCGGCGAGGCGGGGGTGGCCGGCGGCGTCGACGGGGACCTGTCGGCCGAGCATTTGCGAGAGTTCTTCGCGGTCGCCGAGTTTGTAGGCAATCCCTTCGGCGAGGACGGCGACGCCGTCGGGTCGGCCCATGGCGCGGCGTTTGAGCATGGCGGCTTCGAGGATGTCGGCGATGCCCATGACGGTGGTGTCTTCCGGGAATTCTTCGGGGATGAGGGTGAGGGTGGCGCCGGCGGCTTTTCCGATGCCGAGGGCGAGGAAGCCGGCGTTGCGGCCCATGGTGATGACGATGTACCAGCGCTGGGTGGTGCGGGAGTCTTCCATGAGGTTGGCGACGATCTGGGCGCCGATGTGGCGTGCGGTGGCGAAGCCGAAGGTGGGTATGTCGCCGGGGAGGGGCAGGTCGTTGTCGATGGTCTTGGGGACGTGGACGACGCGGATGGTTCCGCCGGAGCGTTCGGCGATGAAGCGGGCGCTGAGGGCGGTGTCGTCGCCGCCGATGGAGAGCAGGTGGGTGACGCCGAGGGCGCGCATGCGCTCGTGGACGCGAGCGGTTTTTTCGCCGTCGGCTTCGACCTTCATGGAGGTTTTGAGTTTTTTCTGATCGAGGAGGCTGGTGCGCGAGGTGCGGAGGATGGAGCCGCCGTCGAAGTGGATGCGGCTCATCTCGCGGATGGTGAGTTCGACGGTGTGTTCGGCGGGGCGGAAGTCGTCGCCGGCGAGGTGTTTGAGGCCGTCGTAGAATCCGAGGACCTTGAGGCCGTTGTTGACGGCTTCGATGGCGGCGGCGCCGATGACGCCGTTGATGCCGGGGGCGGGTCCGCCGCCGACGATGATGCCCATGGTTCGCTGGTTCATAGTGACACTCTCATGACACTTTCCGGCGGGGCGGTGATCGCGTGCCATTCCGTGGCATGCTTTGCGCCGCGTGCTGCGCTGCGCGCGTTTGGCGCCGCCGTGTGTTTATACCATGGTCGGGCGGTGCGTGGATGTCAAACGGGGCGGGGGGAGCGGGCGCGAATAGCGAGTGACGGGGCAGGCAGCGGGCGACAGAGGAAAAGGCGAGAAGTCAAAACGGGAGGCAGCAGGCAGCAGGGGAGGCGTGAGGCGGGGGGCGAGAGGCGAGAGTTGGCGCAATGATGTTTCGCGCGAAACGGGTTTGTACGGGAAACGCCGAAACGCTGAAAGCCGAAACGCCGAAAGGATGAGGCGTGGAGCA
>CAZMVD010000167.1:0-5665 GCA_964569425.1 uncultured Phycisphaeraceae bacterium | reverse complement strand
CCCCCCTTGGCAAGGGGGGAGGATGGCGGGCGCATTGCGATTTGGCGCAAGCTTGTGTCGCGCGAAGCGCGTTTGCGCGTGGACGATTTGAGATTTGATATTTCAGACCGCCTGGTGCGCAAGCTTGTTTCGCGCGAAGCGGGTTTGGGCGGGAAACGCCGAAACGCTGAAAGCCGAAACGCCGAAAGGATGAGGCGTGGAGCAAGAGGCGTAAGCGACCACCCCCCTGTATCCCCCCTTGGCAAGGGGGGAGGATGGCGGGCGCATTGCGATTTGGCGCAAGCTTGCGTCACGCGAAACGGGTTTGGGCGGGATGGGGGGCACCACGAAGGACACGTAGGAGGGGCGGCGGGGCGCAGTCGGGGTCTGACGCAGGACGGGTTTGCGAGAGAAAGCCGAAAGCCTCAAGAAAGCCGGCAACAAGGCAACACGGCGAGAAGGCAATCAGGCGGCGGGCACGGAGAGCCGTGCCGGGGGAGCGAGGCTACTTGGGGGCATCTGATTTGCACTTTGAGGCCGGTTGTCATTCCGCGCTCACGAAACAGCGAGGAGACTTTTTTCTTGATTTGACCGCGATGGGGGGTCATATTGGTGCATAGTCGGCCCCGGGGGACGACCTCGGGGGCTTCGCGAATCCGCGTTTCGGGCCAAGCCTACCGTTCAGGTGATAATCCGCGCGGCCGAAGTGGGTCTCGCGGGTGATCTCCGCTTCCGTTACCTCTAGACTCGAACGAAGGGAGTTAGTCACATGAATTGGCCGAGGGGGAATGCGAATGTCCTTTGGTTGCTGACGACGGCGGTGTGGCTGTTCGTCACGGGGGTGTCGGCGTGGGGCGCCTTTCCACTAGGGACGTCGTTCACGTTTCAAGGTTCATTAAAGCAGGATGGCAGCCCGGTGAACGACACATGCGGCTGCCAGTTTTCGTTATGGGATGATCCGGATGCGGGCGGGCAGGTCGGACCGACGGTCACGTTTGACGGCGTTGACGCGATTTCCGTCATCAATGGGCTGTTTTCGGTCGAGCTGGATTTCGGCGTCGGCGTGTTCACGGGCGAGGCCCGCTGGCTGGAAATTCGCGTGGCGTGCCCAATCGGCGGCGTGTTTCAGCCGCTAAGCCCGCGTCAGCCGGTGACGGCCACCCCCTTCGCTCTCTATGCGCTGAACGGTCCGGGGGCGGGCCAATCACCCTGGCAGGTCAACGGGGGCGATATTCACTATACCGGCGGACGTGTGGGCATTGGTACCGCATCGCCGGGGCATGTGCTGCATGTTGAGACCGATGCCAACGAGAATGCCATAATGGGCCGTCACACGGCCGGCTCGCTGACGCGAATCGGTGTTGCGGGCGAGAGCGCCAGCAGCGGCGGGCGGGGCGTGTTCGGGCTGGCCAGTTCCACCATCGGTCTGGCCACGGGGGTGTGGGGCCAGAATTCGAGCACCACCGGCGGGCGTGGCGTCCTGGGGCTTTCCGGGGCCGCTACCGGCGCGACATTCGGGGTCTTCGGGCAGAGCAACAGCGTGAACGGTACCGGAGTGTACGGGTACGGGTTGTCGGCCAGCGGGACCACGCGCGGGGTGCACGGCGAGGTGAACTCGCCCGACGGTTACGCGGGATACTTCGAGGGGGGGCGAAATTACTTTGAGGGCCGTGTGGGCATCGGCACCACGAATCCGGCGCCCTTGCTGCACGTGCAAGATGGTGATGCCGGCGTGGCGTCGCACAGCCACTCGCGTCTGGTGGTGGAGCGGAACGCCCGCGTCTTTGTCAACCTTCTCACCCCGGAAGCGGCTGAAGGGGGCCTGTTGTTCGGCAATCCGTCCGGCGGCAGTGCGGCTGGGGGCGTGGTCTACAATAGCGCGGGCGCGCCGCAGGGACTGCAATTCCGGGTGAATGGCAATAGTACCAAGATGACCATCACCTCGACGGGCGCCGTCGGCATGGGCACGACCGCGCCGCAGGCCGATCTGCACGTTCGCGGCACGAGCGATGTCGGAGAGTTGATCGTCACGCCCGGGACATCGGACGCGCATGCGCAGATTCGACTGACGGAGAATACGTCGGCGTCGCTCGGGGCGGTGATGAAGTATGATGGGACTGCCAATCAGTGGCAGGTACTGGGCAGGAACGGCGGCGGCGAGACCGCGCCGCACCTGGTGGTGGGGCGAGACCACGGGCGCGTGGGCGTGGGCACAACCAGTCCGGCTGATTTGCTCCACGTCAACGGTACCGCGCGGATTGAGGGCGGCATCTCTCTGCCGGCCACGACGCGTTATCTCACGTTGAGCGCCGCCTCGTTTGAACTGGGCCGGAATGATTTCGGTGATCTGAGTGTGCGAATTCGGGGCTTTGACGGGCATCCGGCACTGGCGAACGAAAACGACGTGGGTCCTCTGGGCAACGGCGTGCGGGCCTTCGCGAACGTATCGCTTCCCCATGGTTCCACGGTCACGCGGCTGAGCGCGTGGATGCGCGATTTCGCGACACAGAATCTGGTGGTGGAGCTGAAGCGGAAGGAGTTTGGATCGCCAGACGACTTCGGGTCTGAACTGTTGGCGCAGGTCTCATCGATCGACTCGACCGGAGCGCAGGTGCGGCACGATGACACGATTTCGTTTCCGGTGATTGACGCGGAGCGGTATGTGTATTGGGTCAGTGCTCATTTTCCTCCGGGAACACCCGCGGCTGATCTGCAGGTTTGGGGCGTGCGCATTACCTATACGGTTGAGAGTCCGCTGCCCTGATGATGACCGATTGAATAATCGATGCCGCAAAGGTGATCGTCTGGATAGCCGGTCATTTGGGGGGCAGGAAAAAGGGCGCGAGCGGGGGAGCGGCCCGTTGAAAGAGCTGGTTCATTGTTCGGTGGCCCCGGAGTTGGACCGGCGGATACTCGGGTTACCAACCTGCGCGACACCTTTCTTGAACAGAACGGCAAGCTGCAAACTCGAGCCACACCTTCTTGGGCAGAATGGCAAACTGCAAATCCGTGCCACACTTTTTTAGACAGACCGGTGGACTGTAGACTCGTGTCACAACATCTTGTTTTGGCAGGCAGACTGAGAACCTGTGGCACACTTTCTTGAACAGGCTGATAGACTGTAGGGATGGAGCGGGTCGCGATCAGTCATGTGATTCCTGCGCACAACGAGGAGCGCTATCTGCCGCGGACGCTGGCGGCGGTGCGGCGGGCGGCGGCGGCGTTCGGCGGGGGGGTGGAATTGATCGTGGTGGACAACGACTCGGGCGACGCGACGGCGGAGGTGGCCGCGGCGGGCGGGGCGCGGGTGGTGCGCGAGGGCAAGCGGTGCATCGCGGCGGTGCGGAACGCGGGGGCGCGGGCGGCGCGGGGGCGGATTCTGACGTTTGCCGACGCGGACAGCATGGTTTCAGAGAATTTTTTCGTGGAGGCGGCGCGGCTGCTGGACGGGGGCGGGTGCGTGGGGGGCAACTTTGCGATTCGCATGGACCGCAGCAGTCTGGGGATTCGGGTGTGCGTATCGCTGCTGCTGGCGGTGCTGCGGCTGTGGTTTCGGGTGGCCGGGGGGTCGTATTTCTGTCTGCGGGAGTCGTTTTTCGCGGTGGGCGGGTTCGACGAGCGACTGACGTATGCGGAGGACCTGGCGTTTGCGCGGGCGTTGCGGCGGTACGGCAAGGGGCGGGGGCTGCGTTATTGTGACAGCGGCGCGGCACACATTGTGACCAGCACGCGGAAGTTCGACCACTACGGGGACTGGTATTTCGTGCGTTTCCTGCTGCACGGGCCGTTGCTGCTGCTGGGCAAGCGGGTGGGGGCAATGAAGGTGGAGGAGGTGTTCTATCGGTTTGACAAGTCGCGGGTGAGCAAGGGATTTGAAGAGAATGACGAAGGCAGAATGACGAATGGCGAATGATGGAATAGGCAACAGGCGAAACGTCGAAAAGTCGAAACGGGAGGTAACAGGCAGCAGAAAAGGCGAGAGGTGTGAGGTGTGAGGCGAGAGGCGAGAGGAAAGGCACGAAGCCACGGAGGCACGGAGGCACGTAGGGAATGGCGAATGGGTGAGAGGCAAGGAGGCGGGGGGCGCGATTTCGGATTGGGGATTTCGGATTGCGGATTGGGGGTTTCGGATTGCCGATTGCCGATTGCCGAATGCCAATTTCGGATTGCGGATGGGCGAAGGGCATGATGGGGTGGCGGTGCGGGATGAAGCGACCAGGGTGAGCATGGGACGGAACGAAGGGTGTCAGTCGATTGACATGGTTTCGCGGGTTGGCGGGTTCAGCGGACGAACTGGCGGAGGTCGCGGATGGGAAAGGTGGCGGTGGGGAGGGGTTCGAGGCGGGTGATGCGCCAGGCGTCGGGGGTGCGGCGCAGGTGGATGCGCCAGCGGGTGAGCAGGTACTGGTGGGGCATGTCGGGGGCGCGAACGCCGGCGGCGGCGGTGAATGTCACGATGGTGGCACCGTCGGCAGGAATCACGTCGAAGCTGCTGAGGCGGGGGCGCTGCACGCGCACCTGGTGCAGGCGCTGGTCCAGTCGATCGAGGAAGGAATCGCGGTCGTATCCGGCAGCGGAAAAGTCGGGGGCGATGTGCTGCGCGATGGTGGCGACGTCGGCCTGTTCCACGGCGCGGGCGAGGCGGCGGCAGAGGGTGATGACTTCCTCGCGCTGGGTGACGACGAGGGTGGAAACGACCATGAGCACCGGCAGCGCGGCGAAGCCGGACCAGACGACGCGCCGAGCAATGTCGGTGCGCTGCCAGGACCAGAAGGCGATGGCCGCAATCTGAAGCGGCGCCCAGGCGAGCAGGAGCAGGACGCGGCTTTCGAGGATGATGTGGGTCAGCAGGTTCATGGCGACGGCGTTGGCAATCGGGTCAATTCGTGTTCAGCCATCAGCCGGCGCGGCATCATCGGCGGGTGATGAGGCGCGGGGCCATGAATAGCAGGATCCAGCCGAATAACGAGTGGACCATGAAAACCACGGCGAGGAACAGCGGCGCGGCATGTTCGGCGGGGACCGCGGCGCAGAGATAGCCGAGATAGAGCGCGGCGGCGCTGGCGGCGGCGGCGAGGATGAGCGAAATAGAAGAGGCGCGCGTCAGGCCCAGCACGCCGCGCCCCACGGCGAGGCCGAAGGTGGTGCAGAGGAGCAGCAGGCCCAACATGGCGAATCGAAGGTGATTGGGTGGAAACTGGCGCCCGTGCCGATTGAGCGACCAGTATGCGGCGGCGGTGATTCCCAGCAGAAGCGCGATGAACAGGATCAAGCCGATGCGGCGGGCGTTTGGTGCGCCGGCGACCGACCAGGCGGCGCCCGCAGCAAGGGCGAGCAGGCAAAAGGAGACGGTGGAGAGGGTCAACCAGCCGTAGGCGCTGGCGGCGATGACGCGTTGGGCGGTCTGGCCGGTGAAGCGGGGCGGCGCGGGGGCATCGGGGGAGGGCGCGAGGGAATCTTCGGCGGCGGCCTGCCGGACGTCGGCGGGGGCGATGCCGAACATGGCGGCGGCGTCGGCCATATCGACGGCCGGGGTTTCCCAGACGAATTTCATATAGATGTATTTGTCCACGGGCCACCAGGTGGTGAAGCCGAGGGCGAGGGCGACGAGCAGGCAGAGCCAGCCGAGCAGGGCGTGCCGGCCGGCGCGCGGGGCGGCGGCGGCGCGGGCGCGGACGGGCCGGGC
>CAZMVD010000166.1:0-7831 GCA_964569425.1 uncultured Phycisphaeraceae bacterium | reverse complement strand
AGAGCAACGAGCTGATGGAGGCGTTCCGCGACCGGACGATCAAGATCGACGTGCCCTACAACACGCGCCTCGACGATGAAATCGCCATTTACGCCAAGGACTTCAACAAGCAGCGCATCCGGGGCATCCACATCGCGCCGCACACCATCGAGATGGCCGCGATGTGGGCGGTGCTCACACGCATGGAGGAACCCAAGAAGGCAGGGTTGACGTTGATGCAAAAGCTCAAGCTGTACAACGGCAAGAGCATTCCCAACTTCACGGAAGACTCCATCCGCGAGCTGCGCGAGGAGGCGCCGCGCGAGGGCATGCAGGGCATCAGTCCGCGCTACATTCAGGACAAGCTCTCCAACTCGCTGGTGAGCGATCAGGCCATCCAGGAAAAGTGCATCAACCCGTTCATGGTGATGAACGAGTTGGAGTCGGGCCTTTCGCACCACAGCCTGATCACCGACGAGGAGACCAAGGTGCGTTGTCGCGAGTTGCTCGGTTCGGTGCGCGAGGAATACGAGGACATTCTCAAGTCCGAGGTGCAGCGGGCCATTTCCGCCGACGAGGACGCGATCATGCGGCTGTGCTCCAACTACATCGAAAACGTGCGGGCCTACACGCAGCACGAGAAGGTGCGCAACCGCTACACCGGCAAGGACGAGCAGCCCGACGAACGGCTGATGCGCTCCATCGAGGAAAAGATCGACATTCCCGAGAGCCGCAAGGACGATTTCCGCCAGGAGATCATGAATTACATCGGGGCGCTCTCGCTGGACGGCAAAAAGTTCGAATACCACACCAACGCGCGGCTGCACAAGGCCCTGGAACTCAAGCTGTTCGAGGACCAGCGCGACACCATCAAGCTCAAGAACGTGGTCTCCGGCGTGATCGACGACGAAACCCAGGCCAAGATCGACGTGGTCAAGCAGCGGCTCATCAAGTACTTCGGCTACAACGAGACGAGCGCGACGGATGTGTTGAATTACGTGGCGAGCATTTTCGCGCGGGGGGATACGAAGAAGAAGGAGTAGGCGAGAGGCGTGGGGCGAGAGGCGAGAGGGAAAACAAGGGCAATTGGTATTCAGGAGAGGTTGACGCGCATCGAGAGGGCGTATGGGAGCCGAAATCAAGTCTTACCGAGATTTGATTGCCTGGCAGAAAGCGATTCAGCTTTGCAAGCGAATTTACCAACTTTCTGCGGACTTCCCCGATTCGGAACGGTTTGGTCTTGTCAGTCAATTGCGTCGCGCCGCCGTGTCCGTACCATCCAATATTGCGGAAGGGTATGGACGGCGCCGAACGCAGGATTACCTGCGTTTCTTGGACATGGCGCGGGGCTCGTTGGCGGAAGTCGACACCCAATTGGTCTTGGCGAGAGAACTCGGTTTTGGAGAGGCATCGTCGCTGACAACCTGCGATCAGATGGTGATCGAAGTTGACCGGATCCTCAGTGGATTGGTGCGATCGTTGAACCGGTCGGTGGGAAAAAAGGGATGAATCCTGTCGAAGTTCTTCTGACGCTGAACTCTGCGCGGTGCGCCGCACGGGCAACTACCGTATTTCCAGGCGGAGACTCGTGCCTCACGCCCCTCGCCTCACGCCTTTGGATCGACTCTCTCCCTTCGTCAGGGCTCCGATGATTTTACAAATCAACAACGACCACCAGCGCTTCCGCAAGATCGTCAAGGGAAAGATCCGCGAAGATCTGCGCAAGTTTCTCACCCGCGGCGAGTTGCTCGGGCGCGAAGGGCAGAAGTACATCAGCATCCCGGTCAAGGGCATCGAAACGCCGCATTTTCGCTATGGCGACAACAACGACTCCGGCGTGGGCAAGGGGGAAGGCAAACCTGGCGACGCCCTGGGCGACGGCGACGGCATGGGCCCCGGCGGCGAGCAGGAAGGGCGGCACATCCTCGAGGTCGACGTCAGCCTCGACGAACTGGCCGAGATCCTCGGCGAAGAACTCAAGCTCCCGCGGATCAAGCCCAAGGGCAAGCACCGCATCACCGCGGAGCGCGACCGCTACATCGGCATCCGCCAGTCCGGGCCGGAATCGCTGCGCCATTTCAAGCGCACGTTTCGTCGGGCCCTGCGACGGCAGATCATGTCCGGCCTGTACAACCCGGACGCCCCGCGGATCATCTTCGAGCGGCGCGACAAAATGTACCGCAGTTGGAAGACGGTGCTCAATCCGCAATCGAACGCGGCGATCATCTACATGATGGACGTTTCCGGCTCGATGGGCGACGAGCAGAAGGAGATGGTGCGGCTGGAGGCGTTCTGGATCGACGCCTGGCTGCGTAAGAACTACCAGGGCATCGAAAGCCGCTACATCGTGCACGACGTCCGCGCCGCCGAAGTGGATCGCGAAACCTTTTTCCGCATTCGCGAGGACGGCGGCACGCGCATCAGCAGCGCGTTTCGCGTGGCGCGCGAACTGATCGACAAGAGCTACGCCCCCACCGACTGGAACATCTACCTGTTCCACTTCTCCGACGGCGACAACAGCAGCGAATCGGACAGCCGCGAGTGCTGCGCCCTGCTCCGCGAGCACCTGCTCAACGCCGTCAACATGTTCGGCTACTGCCAGGTGGCCAGCGCCTATGGCAGCGGCAACTTCTTCAACGTGCTCAACGAGCACCTCGGCAAGGAGGAGGCGGTCATCACCACGCGGGTGAACACCAAGGACGATATTTACGACAGCATCAAGCGGTTTTTTTCGCCGGGAAGGTAGAGGGGATATGCGCGCGCAATTCGACAACGTGGCGGTCCACATCCTTCGCGGCCATTGCCAATTGCCGATTGCCAAACGTCAATTGCCGATTGACCATCGACTATGAACGAACCACTACCCGCCGACATCGCCGCCCAGGCCGAGATCATCGCCGAGCACGCGCGGCGCGAGGAACTCGACTTCTACCCCACCATCTTCGAGATGCTCAACTCCGAGCAGATTTCGCAGGTGGCGGCCTATGGCGGATTCCCCCAGCGCTACCCGCACTGGCGCTTCGGCATGGAATACGAGCGGCTGCGCAAGCAGCACCGCTACGGGCTCAGCCGCATCTACGAAATGGTCATCAACAACAACCCCTGCTACGCTTACCTGCTCAGCGACAACATGATGGTCGATCACAAGCTGGTGATCGCCCACGTCTACGCCCACTGCGATTTCTTCAAGAACAACTACTGGTTCAGCAAGACCAACCGGCGGATGATCGACGACATGGCCAACCACGCCACGCGCATCCGCCGCTACATGGACAAGCACGGCGTGGAGCGCGTCGAGCGGCTCATCGACACCTACCTGTCGCTCGAGAACCTCATCGACCCGCACTCCGCCTTCATGCAACGCGAAAAGCCCCGCCCCACCCCGGCGCAGCGCCAGGCCGAGGATGACAATCCCACGCGCCCCCTCCCCACCCGCTACCCGGCCAAGAGCTACATGGACCGCTACATCAATCCGCCGGAGCGGCTGGCCAGCGAGACCAGGACCGAAAAGGAGAAGGAGGAAAAAGCGCGCGAGGCCTTCCCCCCCGCGCCGGTCCGCGACGTGCTGCTGTTCCTCCTTCAACACGCCCCCTTGCAGGACTGGGAGGCGGACGTGCTCTCGATCATCCGCGAAGAGGCCTATTACTTCGCCCCGCAGGGCCAGACCAAAATCATGAACGAGGGCTGGGCCAGCTACTGGCACTCCACCCTGATGACCCGTTACATCCTGACCGACGAGGAGCTGATCGACTATTGCGAGCACCACTCGGGCACGCTGGCGACCACGCCCGGCCGGCTCAACCCGTACAAGATGGGCATCGAACTGCTGCGCGACATCGAGCGCCGCTGGAACACCGGCCGCTACGGTCCGGAATACGACGCCTGCGAGGACATGGCCGTCCGCCGCGACTGGGGCAAGGACAAAGCGCCTAAGCACCGCGTGGTGGGCCGCGGCTCGCCGGGGCGCGAGAAAATCTTCCAGGTCCGCGCCCTGTACAACGACGTGACGTTTCTCGACGAGTTTCTCACGCCGGAGTTCGTGGACGAGCAGAAGCTCTACCACTACCGCTACGACCCGGCCACCGGGCGGATGGTGGTGGTCAACCGCGACTTCGACAAGATCAAACAGCAGATGCTGTTCATGCTCACCAACCACGCGCAGCCGTACATCTATGTGGTGGACGGCAACTACCGCAACCGCGGCGAGCTGTATCTGGCGCATCGCCACAATGGGGCCGACGTGGACGTCAAGTACGCGGTGGAGACGCTGAAGGAGCTGTTCAAGGTGTGGAAGCGGCCGGTACACCTGCACGCGCGCATCGACGACGACCCGATCCTCTTCACCTTCGACGGCACGCAGTCCTCGCAGCAGCACGTGGACGAAGGCCTCGACCAGCCGGCCGCGCGGTTTGATATTTAGCCCGGAAGTGAACGAGCTGCGAAGTTGCTCCCCATGACGCACATCGTCACGAACAGCCTGCGCTGACATCCCGCCTCGGCCCCATCGGGGCGATTTTTCACGCGAGCATCGTTCCGCACGCGACCCAGCCCACCCGGACATTCCCGCGTGGGTCCCAACTGGGCTATTCTTCTCGCGAGCATCGTTCTGTACGCGATCGAGCCCACCCGGACATCCCCGCGAGGGCCCCAACGGGGCCATGGGGTGTAGCCACGAGAGGAGCGAAGCGCAACTCGTGGACATTCGGTCCCCCCCAGTCTTTCCACCCAGGAAGGGCGGAGGAACCGGCTTGACGGGTCTCTTGAGGGCCTTCACCGCCAGATGCTTCCTTCGATCCCAACGGGGTTGTGGATGAAAGCCCAAGGTTGCGGCGCGGGCGCTACCTTGGGTTAGCGGCGGCGAACACGTCCAACCCCATCGGGATTGTGGCCGGTGTCCTCGCCGGGTGTCAATCGGGTTCGCTGGGTCGACAACTCCTTCAGAGTTGCCCGTTGGCGGGCCCGTTATCCCTGGGTAGCCGCGGCGCGGCAACCCAGGGCTGAGTTCCGAAACGCCTTCGGCGTAAGGGCAAGACCTAACATCGCGCGCCGCGACAGCAAGGAGACGCCCGATCCCCACGGATCACCGCACCGCCTGAAGTGCCACGCAACCGCCGCAGCGCGGGCATTCCGCCTGCCGTTGACCCCACACACCGGCACTTGGTAAACTTCCGGCTAATGAATGCCAAGGGAAACCCGCCGCACCGCGCTCCGCGGGGAACGGAGCGCCTAGGCGTGGTCGCGGTAGGCGAATCGCCGCAAGAGGTTGCGTGATTCCGCCGCGGCGGATGGCGCTCTGAAGCTCACGGCCGCGAAAAGTTCGGCCCCCATGCCGCAGGCAGGGGTTCGATCGTAAACCGGTCTTCGGGCTGTAGAGACTCTTACAGCGACTGGATCAAGTTCCGGGGAGTAGGTCAGAGGATCTGAAACATGCCCACTGAATTAACCTGGCGAAAAGCCATCGACAAAGTTTTGGGCTCATCAGCGACTCCCCTTCACTATAACCAAATCACGGAACGCATTATTTCGGAAGGCCTGCGCCAGAGCCTTGGGGCGACGCCAGCAGCTACCGTGAATGCTCAAATATCAAGCACTATAAAGCACGACGGAGAAGCATCACCCTACATCCGTGTTTCAAAGGGAACGTTTGCTATACGATCAAGGTCCTCTGGCGTATCAATCGTGACTCCCAAGCTCACACCCGATGTGTTAGAGTCCGAGGAGTCAGAGGAACAGTATGAAATCATCTCCTCCTTCGGGATGTTTTGGCGCAGAGAAGCTATTGAGTGGACAGCGACACCGAGGCTACTTGGGATGCAGCAGATCGGCGCTACGCCCGTCGATTTCTTCAAGCAGCTCGGAATTTACCTTCTCTATGACGGCCGCGAGGTTGTCTATGCCGGCCGGACCACAGATAGACCCCTGGGTCGCCGTTTGTATGAGCACACGATTGATCGTATGTCAGCCCGCTGGGACCGATTCTCGTGGTTTGGGCTGCTTCCCGTATCAAATAGGGGAGAAATTGGTATACTACCAGAGGCATACGAAGCCGCCAAGGTGATCCGCGCATTGGAAGCGGTTTTGGTTGAAGCGCTCGGGCCGAGACAAAACAGGAAACGAGGCGATGATTTGGCGACAGTTGAGTACATTCAGAGGGTCGACCCAGAGATCGAGAAAAAGAAAGTAAAGGCTATTCTCGACGCTGCTCTTAATAAATTATGAGATTATTGAACAAGGCGCTTTGGTTGATGTCGTCGTTGATACTGGGCGTTAGACTGGCAGACTGTGTGCGCAATTCGCGATGAGAAATTGCCTCTTTTGTTCTGGTGCTGCTGATTCAAAGGAAGACGCATTGCCCCGTTGGATTACCAACCAGTTCAAAGGGACTCGTCCTAGCGAAGCCCACTTGGAACGGTGTGGGAAAGAGCATTCCTGGCCAGACCTTGCACCGGAATTGCTGGTTCGCTGGGTGTGTCGGCAGTGCAACAACGGGTGGATGAGCCAACTTGAGTCACAAGCGAAGCCTTTTCTCCAGCCGCTGCTGATGGGTGAACACTGCTTTTTGGATATGTCCGGTCAGGCCACAATCGCGCTGTGGAGCATGAAGACGGCAATGGTTCTCGAAGCACTTGATGAACCAGAGCAACGCGCATACACGCAAATTGAGCGCGAGCGACTGCGCACAATGAGCGCGATTCCGTGGCGGACATCGGTTTGGTTAGCCGCCTCCGTTGACCGATCGTTTTTTCTGAGCAGTAAGAGCCGACACTCGGGCGAAGGCCCGAATCCGATGTCTGGCGTGTCCATCACTGTAGCTTTCGCTCACGTCGTCTTGCAGGTGTTGACGATCAGATTGCCGGAAGCGGTGGCCCCCAAGACCAACGTGACCACAGCTGTTCGACATGGCCCATGGGATCGGGCCACGCATCAGATCTGGCCGAATCAACGGGTACAATTGCGGTGGCCCCCGCCTGTTGGTCTCAACGGGGGGGCAGGACTAGATTCGTTCGCTGAGCGGTTCAGTACAACAATGCTAAACGAAGGCTTGGTCGACTCGTTGGCAATCTAACAAGTGGCTGCGCCGGACGGCGGCCACGCTATTTGCGCGAGTTTCAAGGGAAGTGACCGCCGCAGGTGAGCTACAGGCCGTTAGACGGACTACGACGGACACGGCCCACTCGGTACCACGGAGAGAACGGAGGTCACATGAAAACCGTTAAGATCCACGCCGCACTGATCGCGTTGGGCCTGGTCGCGTTTATCGTCGTGGCCGGGCGGGCGTCGCGAGGCTCGGAGGCGGCAGCGACTACCGAAAAGCAATCGGCGATGCAGATTTACTACCTCGAAATCGTGACCAAGGACGTGGAGGCGGTGTGCGCTGGGTACGCCGCGGCGCTGGGCGTGAAGTTCGGCCAGCCGGACGCACGGCTCGGCCAGGCGCGTACGGCCGCACTGCCGGGGGGCGGGCTGGTCGGCGTGCGCGCCCCCCTGCGCGACACCGAGGAGCCGATCGTGCGGCCCTATTGGCTGGTGGAGGACATCAAAGCCGCCGTCGCCGCGGTGGAGAAGGCCGACGGCCAGATCGCCCACCCGCCGCTGGAGATTCCCGGCCACGGCACGTTCGCCATTTACGTCCAGGGCGGCAACGACCACGGCCTGTGGCAGCGGTAGTTGGTGCGGGACCGGCGTCCCAGTCGGTCTGACCGGCAGGAAAGCCGGTCCCACAGCGCTACTGGTAGCCATCAGCTTGTACGACGGCAGGAACTCGCGGTGCAAGCCGCGCGAGTTTGCACCGGTTGGAAACCAATTCTGTCCGGGACTTTTGGTTCGACGATTTAACACAATCTTAACTTGC
>CAZMVD010000165.1:0-7922 GCA_964569425.1 uncultured Phycisphaeraceae bacterium | reverse complement strand
CGCTCGGTTCAGGTCAACCGCATGGCGAGGTGCTGTCGCGTGATACATTCGGTTGTCGAAGCGGGCTCGGTGGATTACGCTTCAGTGCGCGACCGTCAATCGTAACGGGTTTTCCCTGTCGTTTTGGATGCAACCATCATGAGTGAATTGATTCTCACCCGGAAGACCGACCACATTGCCCTGCTCACGCTTAACCGCCCGGACAAGCTCAATGCGCTGTCGGTCGAGCTGATGGACCAGCTCATCGAAACCATGGAGCGCTGCGATCGCGACCCGGAAGTGTACGTCATGGTGCTGGCGGGCAGCGAAAAAGCCTTTGCGGCCGGGGCGGACATCGGCGAAATGGCCGAGGCGTCGGTCGTGACCATGAACGAGCGCAACAACCTCGCCCGCTGGCTGCGCATCAAGGCCATCCGCAAACCGATCATCGCCGCGGTGAGTGGTTTCTGCCTCGGCGGCGGCTGCGAGCTGGCGATGCACTGCGATATCATCGTGGCCTCGGAGTCGGCGCAGTTCGGCCAGCCGGAGATCAAGATCGGCGTCATGCCCGGCGCCGGCGGCACGCAGCGGCTCACGCGCGCCATCGGCAAGTACCGCGCCATGGAGATGATCCTGACCGGGCGGTTCATGTCGGCCAAGGAAGCCTTCGAGGCCGGGTTGGTGTCGCGGGTGGTATCCAAGGAACAGTACCTCGACGAGGCCATGCGCCTGGCCGGGGAGCTTGCGGCCCTGCCGCCGATCGCGCTGCAATTCGCCAAGGAGGCGATTCTGAAGGTGGACGAAACGCCGCTCTCGGCGGGCCTGGACTACGAACGCAAGCTGTTTTACGCCCTGTTCGCCACCGAAGATCAGAAAGAGGGAATGAAAGCGTTCCAGGAAAAGCGCAAAGCGCTGTTCAAGGGCCGATAGTGATGCGGAACCAGGCCGTTTGCCGGCGGTGGCGGTAAATGGCGAATGGAGAACGAGGGTCGAAGACCGTTAAAGGCTCTTGGTACGAGGAACTCTGAATGGCCGATGAACGACAGTGCCTGTTGATCGAAAACGAGGGAGCGGTACGCACGCTGCGGCTGAACCGTCCTGATGTGCTCAACGCCTTTAACAACGATCTTCTATCGGCACTGTCCAAAGCGGTGCGCGACGCAGAAAAGGATAAAGGCGTTCGCTGTTTGGTCATAACCGGCGCCGGACGCGGCTTCTCCGCCGGGCAGGATCTGGCGGACGTGGCCGACCGCTATAAGAGCGCAGAGCCGCTCGAATTGGGCGCCCACCTGCGCGCCCGCTACAACCCCATGATCGCCGGGCTGCGGACCATGGAAAAGCCGGTCATCGCGGCGGTAAACGGCGTGGCGGCGGGAGCAGGAGCCAGCCTGGCGCTGGCGTGTGACCTGCGCCTCGCGGCCGAGTCGGCCAGCTTCGTCCAGGCGTTTGTCAACGTCGGGTTGGTGCCCGATACAGGGAGCACGTTTTTTTTACCCCGCCTGGTCGGCGCCGCCCGGGCGCTGGAACTGGTCTTCACCGGCCGCAAGGTCAAGGCCGACGAGGCGCTGCGCATCGGCCTGGTTAACCAGGTCGTGCCCGATGCCGAACTTGCCTCGGAAACCTCAAAGCTGGCGAAACGGCTGGCCGAATTGCCCACCCGGACCATTGGGTTGACCAAGCGGGCCATGAACGCCGCGTGGAGCGCAGACCTGGAGGCGCAGCTCGACTACGAGTCCATGCTCCAGACCACGGCCGGTCGCACGCACGACCACCGGGAAGGCGTGACCGCTTTCCTCGAGAAGCGTCCTTCGCAATTCAAGGGCGAGTGACTGGGAGCCGGGCTTTCAATAGCCACGAGTAGAGGTCGAAAAGGACGGAAACGCGTCCCCCGGTCCGGTCCGCCGGCTTGGCGCTGCCCGACCGGGACAGTCCCGCGCCGACCGGCGAACGGCCTTTCTCCTTGTGAATTGTGAGGTTCGCGCTGCGATTCCGGAACGCTCAAATCAAGCCGGGACGGCTCGCTCCAAACATCTGCACGGTCGTTTGATTGTGGTTTGGCCCTCCACTGTCCTTGAACCACGCGGTACTGCCGACTATTCTGCGCGAGGTGAACCGTTTGTCCTGAAGAGCTACCGCGGAGACCGTCATGATCGACGCCCGAACGAAACCGGCCCCCACTGATTCGGCGGCATGGGTCGCCACGGCCCACGGTCAGGCCATCCGTTTGGCTCGGCACGTGCTCCGCATGACGACGGCCGCCGGGTCGGGGCACCCCTCCACGGCGCTGGCCTTGTGTCACATTACGGGGGAGCTTGTGTTTCGGCAGATGCGGCACGATCCCGCCGATCCGTGGCACCGGGGCAACGATCGGCTGGTGCTGTCGGTCGGGCACGGCGTGCCGGTAATCTACGCCGCATGGGCGGAACTGGGCGGCGCCATCGGCCTTAACCGTGACCATGCCCGGGCGCTGACCGTCGAAGACCTGGCGCGACTTCGTGAACTGGAGAGCGAGCTGGATGGTCACCCTAACCCTGCCGAAGGGTTCCCCTTTTTCGACGCCGCGACCGGTTCCCTGGGCCAGGGGTTGTCCGTCGCGGCGGGGCTGGCATTGGCCGCGCGACTCGACGGGATCGACAAGCGTATTTTCGTCATCGCTGGCGATGGCGAATCGCGCGAAGGCCAGGTGTGGGAAGCCGCGGACATGATCGTGGATCACCATCTGCGCAACGTGTGCGTGGTGTTCAGTTGCAACGGGCACGGACAAGCGGACGCGGTTTCCACGCAGCAATCGGCCGATGCCATTGCTTCCAAAATGCGCGCCTTCGGCTGGCACGTCGTGGAAGTGGACGGGCATGCTCCCGCTGAACTTTCCGCCGCATTCGACCAGGCAGGCAGGCATGACAAGCCGGTGGCCGTCGTGGCGCGCACCGTCAAGGGCTGGGGTGTAGACCTGATGCTCGGCAAGAACTTCCACGGCAAGCCGCTGACCCCGACCGAGTTGAATCAGGCGCTCGACCAGTTGGATACCACCGCGCGGCAGCTTGGTGCGGACATCGAGCCGTCCGTCCGAACGCCTGTTGGACCCTCGAAGGTGGCGCCCAGCCGCGTCGCGCCGCCGATCAAATTGCCGCCGATGTCCGAGGCGCTCAAACGAGTGGGACTCGCCGCGGCCCTGGAGAAAAAGAAGTTGGCCACTCGCGCCGCCTACGGCGCGGCGCTCGTTGCGCTGGGTGACGCCGACGAACGAATCGTGAGTCTCGACGGCGATGTCAGCAATTCCACGTTCGCCAACTACTTCGCGCGCGAGCACTCGAACCGGTTCTTCGAGTGCAAGATCGCCGAACAGAACATGGTGACCACGGCGGCGGGTATGGCGGCAGCGGGCAAGATCCCGTTCGCCAGCAGTTTCGCCAAATTCATTGCGCGCGCCGTGGATCAGATCGATATGGCCGGCATCAGCCGCGCCAACGTCAAGATCGTAGGTTCGCACGCGGGGGTTTCCCTGGGGGCGGATGGCCCTTCGCAGATGGCCGTGTCGGACGTCGCCTACTTTCGCAGCATGACGCGTGTCGACACCGGGCGAAGTGCCATGGCCTGTCACGTATTCCATCCTTGCGATGCCGTCAGCGCCTATCGCTGCTGCGAACTGATGGCCAACATCGATGGGCTCTGTTACCTGCGAACCCACCGGCCGGACGCGCCTTTTGTATATCCGCTGGATGAAGCCTTCGCCCTGTACGGTTGCAAACAGCTGCGCACCGGTACGCGGGTAACATTGGTCAGCGCCGGTTATATGGTGCACTCGGCGCTGCAAGCCGCGACACTGCTCGAGCGTGAGGGGGTATCCTGCCATGTCTTCGATGCTTACACGTTTCCGCTGGACCCCGCGCCCATACTCGCCGCTGCTCGCGCGGCCGGTGGCACGATTCTCACCATCGAGGATAATTACGCGGGCGGACTACACAGCGAGTTGGCCGAAGCTGCCGCGGAATTCGCGGAAGTCCGCGTCATCGGAATGACCGTGCGGCGAATTCCCAAGTCCGCCAAGACCGCCGAGGCGGTGTTTACATACGTCGGGGTCGGTTTGGAGCAGATCGTGGATCGGGCGCGGCAGCTCGCCGGTCGGTAATCCGCCCATCCGGCCGGAGCAACCGCTCCGGTCGTACGCCATCGATCATGCCTCCTTGCGCCCGGAACGAACTGAACGGTTGGATACCGCGTATGTGCGCTGGAGCCTCTAACAGGACGCGCTGCGGGTTTTCAGCCCGCACAAGGCATTCGGTCTTCCAGCGTTCCGACTGTAGGCGCCCCGTAAGCGGCGGTTCCCAACCTGCGGAGTTCTTCAGTGAAAACTGACTCGGTCTTGCTCAAACTACTGCTCGTGTCGAGCGGCCTGTTCTGCTTGGCCCAATCCACCGCTCCGGCCACGCAAGAACAACCCGATTCCCCCGCCCCGGTTTCGTCGCCTGTTCCCGAACTCGCAGCGTTGCAGAAATACGTTGGCCACTGGAACGTTCTGGAACACCACTTTGATAATTCGGGGCACGAAACGGCTACCGTCAAAGGATCCGAAGACATCAACTGGGCGCTCAACGGACGTTGGCTGCGCCGAGTATACACCACGGCCACCGCTTCGACACGTTACCAGGCCATCGGAATGTTCTCGTGGAACGCCGGCGAGAATCGATTCGCCGGCGCATGGTTCGACGACGCATCGACTGACGGCCCGACACAATTCACGGCCGAGTGGAACGCCGATACGCGTACGCTGGTCAGCACGGCGAAGCAATCGACAGGAGGGGGTTCCGAGCGGGAGTTTCGTGTGGTGGAGCGTTTCGAAGGCGACGACCGCCGCGTGGCTACGACCTACCAGGTCGAGAACAAAGCGCTGACCAAACGGCTCGAAGTGGAATACGTTCGTGCGGTGCCCTGCCCTGCAGACCAGTCGGTCCGGATCATCGGCCGCCCGGAAGACGAATAACCGCCGTTTGCGTTATCAGGGACCTGTTTCGAGGCGCCCTTTTTCAGTGGCCGGTTTCGTTCGTCTACGGCCGGGGGTGGAAGCGGCGATGCACCTGCTGAAGCTGGGTTTCATTGACATGGGTGTATATCTGGGTCGTCGCGACGTCGGCGTGCCCCAGAAGTTCTTGAACGATTCTCAGATCGGCCCCACCGGCCAGCAGGTGCGTGGCGAAACAGTGGCGCAAGGTGTGCGGCGATAGATGGCCGGTGATTCCCGCCAACGTGGCATACTTGCGCACCAGCCGCCAGATGTTGGTGCGATCCAGCGGTTTGCCGGTGCGCGACAGGAACAAAGCTTCGGTGTGCCGGTCGCCCAGCAGGCGCGGCCGAAAACCCTCGAGATATTCGCGGACCGCTTCCACCGCATAGCGCCCCACGGGAATGACGCGCTCTTTTCGCCCCTTGCCGAAGCAACGGACGTATCCCAAGGCAAGATTGATCTGCGGAACGTGCAGATGAACCACTTCGCTGACGCGCATCCCCGTCGCGTACAGAAGTTCCAGCAACGCGCGATCGCGCAGGAAGAACTCGTCCGACGGATCCGGGGAATTTAGTAGTTGGCTGACCTGCTCGAAGTGCACGGTGTCGGGAATGGTGCGCCAGCGCCGCGGCGCCTCCATCAGGGAAGCCACGTCGCGCTGGAGTACCCGTTCATTGTGCAGGTGCCGGAGAAAAACCTTGATGGTGGCAAAGTGCCGCGCAATCGATGACAGGGCCAGGCCGCGCTCATGCAGGCGAACGAGGTGCCGCTGCACGTCCTCAATCGAGATCTCGCCCGCCTCCACGTCCGCGTGAACCAGGTCCTGCCAGAACTCGCGCAGGTCGCGTTTGTAGGCGGTGACCGTCTCGCCGGACAGGCCGCATTCCAGAAACACGTAATCAAGAAATCGCTTGACCGGCCGGGCGATTTCCTCGGCGGCCAGGACCGGTCGTTCGGCAACAAGCATCTTGATTCCCCCTCGGCGGTGTACGCCCGACGACGAGTGCCACATACATGGCACGGTCAGGATCGCCGGGTACGACCAGTGGGCGAGCCTGACCAACTGCGATTGTACGCGAAGCGCCGCTCTGATCCAAGGCTTTGTTTACGGTTATGGGGCGGTGGAGGCGCAAATTTCGCCGAACAATATCGGACGGATGCGCGATTCCTGCGCCCGCGGCCTTCGTCCTGTCCACGCTTTCTTTCATCCCTGCCGCCCGCCGATTGACTCCCACGGCGTGGTGTCAGTGAATTGGCACCAAGGCGCGGCGTGCGCTGCGCGGTTCGCCGAGCGCCGCCTCGGCATAAACCCTTAGCCCCGGTTACGATGACGTGCCGCCGTTTCCGTAGCGCAAAGGAGGTGCGCCGGGAAATGTCTCGCCGCCCCGGGCGTTTGGCGAAGCGAAGCTCCGTTCAGCCAGGCAGGGTGACCGTTCAGTACCGGGCGATCAGCGGGCGGGTCGTTTCCATGGCGACGGGAGTTGCAACCCCGGTCCGGTTGGTCCATAATCAACCCACCAGCGGGGCCATGGCGCAGTTGGGAGCGCGTCTGCATGGCATGCAGAAGGTCAGGGGTTCGAGTCCCCTTGGCTCCAGTGACGTAAGTAACGCAGGCGCCGTAAGTTACGGCATCTAGCCTGTCCACGGACGGTGCGGCTGAAAGCAAGGCGAGGGTATCACCTGATACCCGACACTTGGAGTCCGCACGACGGCACAAAGAACCTCTTCCAATTCTCCCGCTCCTGTGCCAAAGGGCAATCTCGCAGACCTTCGTCAACATCCAGGGAAACCGCTACTACCGAGTACCATTTGAATCGGGCCAGCTGACGCTGCGCTACGCGGCGACGTTGGTTGTACTTTCGGCGTCCGCAATCGGCACAACTGAATGGTACGAACACCATGCCGACGGATGCAAAGAACGAAAGCCTCACGCGGCGAGAAGAAACTCAGCGATAACTCCGCGGATTCCTGCAGAAACTGATACTACTCTCCGAAACTGCGCGCATAGGGGCAACAAAAGGCAAGCGGAGCAACCGACT
Source organism: uncultured Phycisphaeraceae bacterium (assembly GCA_964569425.1). Classification (GTDB taxonomy): domain Bacteria; phylum Planctomycetota; class Phycisphaerae; order UBA1845; family UBA1845; genus JACQXM01. The sequence continues at coordinate 902 of CAZMVD010000165.1, read as the reverse complement.
GAATGGCGCCGAGCACCCTAAGGTGAATGCTCAACCCGTCGATTTGCGATTGAGGTTAGGCTCGTTGGGCACCGATGTCGCTGGACGATACTCCCGCTATCCCGCCACGCCGCGGCGGCGGAGGCGCAGGGCTTCGCGGAAGCGGTGGCGCCGGTGCACGCGCTGGAGCCTTCGCTCGCGGTGGTGAACAACCGCCCACCGAACCGCAAAATAGGTCGGAACGGCCAGTACGATCCCCACGATCACGCACCCGACCCAAAGTTCCGCGCCCATCCCGACCAGCGTATAGAAGAACTGCTTCCAGAAGGCGAGTTCCCATAGGTGTACGTCGCTGCCGACCGCCACAAGCTGCTTGACCACTTCGGCCTCTTCCGCCGCCTCCGCCGCCGGCGCACCGCCGCCGCAGATTCGACGACCCAGCCAGTAGCAGCCGTAGTAGATGGGGAACGCCGTGAAGGGATTGGTGATCCACACTACCGGAATACACACGGCTTTGTTGGCGCGCACGGCGGCCGCCACCGCAATCGCCACAAACGTCTGAATGCCGATCAACGGCAGGATGGCAATAAACATCGCAATGCTGGCGCCCAGCGCGATGGCGCGCGGCGTGTCATCGACGTGCAGAATTCTACGGCTGATGATCCTGCGCAATCGCAGTAACGGCCTGGCCACTACACGCTCACCCTTTCCTGGCCATAACGCGATCGGCCACGAGTTTGGTTTCGCGTATTGAGCAAAACGCGCCCAATCCCCGTGTCCGAAAACGATCGCACCGACACGGCTAAGACCCCCCATTCTATCATGAAGCGGACGGTGCAGATACTATCGGTGAGTCTGCGACCACATTTCATCACTATTCGCCGGCTATCATCGCCGGTCGGGCGAGGGGGCCCGGAGGCGTT
>CAZMVD010000164.1:0-8026 GCA_964569425.1 uncultured Phycisphaeraceae bacterium | reverse complement strand
GGTCAACCGGAAGGATCCGCACGATCGCAAATTTGGACCACCATTGCTTCTTAATGGTTACCACTATTTGCGCAGAAAGCTCCCATCAACTACGTCGATGGCGAAGCCTTGGTCCAAGATCACCCAATGGGCGGTGCGCGGGCGATTTCCGGACGACGCGAGAGATGAAACAGATACGGGCTGCTCCCCGGATCGATCAGGGCCTTACGAGACTCAATCGCTTGAAGAACCAGTTCCCTTTCCGATCCGACCTGCCCGCACACCGAAGCCAGAATTTCAACCAGCGACGCGTTTGCGTACGCCAGCAGGAATGCCACCATCGCCCAACCCGCGGTATGGCCTACGGTTCGAACGACAATGCCGTCGCCTTGCGTGCCCGCAAGCAACCCACGCTGGCCAGTGAGCGGATCAAGAATCAACTCAACGCCGACCCATCCCAATGCCAACAAGAGCGGGCTGAACCCAACGCGCCGCGTGACGTAGCTGCCCAAGGCACAATACAACGCAGGCACAAAGCACTGCGCCAGATAACTCCCCAGCCACGGTGAATCGATTGCGACCGATTCGAACTCCAGGAAGAAGCCGACGCAGATCCCCCAGAATCCGCCCGCCACGAAGGCCATGGGGGGCAACAGAAACCGCAACGACAGCAGGAGTGGCAAAAGGGTCACCCAACCCAACCAACGCCAACGAGGCTCCGCTAGCGCGAGCGACATCAGGAAAGCGCTGACCGCCAGCGACGCTGCAAGCACCGCGCCAAAGGCCAATGCACGCCCGCGGCTTACCGCCATAGCCGACTCGAATGAACGCTCGTTGCTCTTGGTCACAACCCGTCAACACTTAGGCGGCATTCAGCCGCTAACCCATTTCCCCGTCATTACGCAAGACCGGCGCACAATGGCTACAACGGTCGCGCATACAGTGCTTGCCGTTGCGAATTCGGCGCACACGTCACGCGCAAGACAACGACCTTGGTTCTTGCACCAAAGTCCCCGCGATGCTCTCGCTGTCAATCAAGCAGCGAACCGATATTTCCTACTTTCAACTCGACCCAAGATGGGCATTTTCGCCTGCCCGCCAGCGACAACGACACATTCGAAAACCTGCCGAAACCGCCAAGAGCTTGAAAGGACGCCGAATTGACTCGACGCAAGCGCCTCTTCCCAACTCCACAGGCGGACTATAACCGATCTGTACCTGTCAATGCAAGCAAAAAATACTGAGCGGCATCGAGCAAGCCGTCGCTTCAGTGATAATTTACATTGCCCCGAAATTACTGTTTACCCGAAAATCCGGAAAAAACGGCCGGTGAGAGAACTTCACGAGAACGTGCCTTGGCCCGCGCCAATCGCTCGTGCACCGCACCGGGCCGAACCAAACGCATCTGATGAACTCGGTTTCGACTACGAACAGTCCGATCCGCCCCCGGGAATCGATTCTGATTGACCTTTTCCCCAGAACCCCTCTTCTAAGAAACCGATAGAGAATGTCCAGCCTTTGTAACGACCGATCTCGCATTTCGATCCGTCTCGTGCCTCCGCGAAGTACGCGACATGGCTCCAAGGAAAGAGAATCTCCTTGGGTCAGGCGCCGCTTGAACCACTCCGAAACTGGCTATGCAGGGCATGTTGTCTACAATACGCCATAACTGCGGACGCTTTCGCCTGCAACCGTTCGCGATATCGAGTCCGTAGTCAAGGCATTAGGTTCTGAACCGAAACACTTGACCAACCCAATGTACACAGTCGCCATCGAAGCTCGCTTCAACGCGATCCACCACGTTCGATTACCGGACGGCACGTTGGAACCACCGCACGGGCACGACTGGCGCGTCCGAGCCGAATTCGCCCGCGACACGCTCGATGAAAACGCCATGGTGATCGACTTCCACGTCGCCCAGCGGCAGCTTCGAAAGATCCTCGACCGCTGGCAACATCGCGACCTGAACGCGGCCGCCGATTTTGCCAACACCTTTCCCACGGCCGAGGTTGTCGCCCAGCGAATCTTCGACGAACTCCGCAGCGCGGGCCTTCGCACCGTGCGCCGGGTCGAAGTCACCGAGGCCCCCGGCTGTACCGCCGCCTACGAGCATCGGGCGTAACGATTTGGCCGGCCTGTCAGGCGTTGCGCCCGCGACCCCGGCCGCCGCGCGAGCCATGCCGATCTACGGGCGCTATCCGTGCAATGATCCGTCATGCAACAAACGCTGGTTTCGTCTACAATGAGTGCCGTGGTTCACCAAGGGAGGGTGGAAGCATGATCCGATACGAATGCGATCGTTGCGGGCAGAGCCTGCACGCCAACGACGCACGCCGATACATCGTTCGATTCGAGATTTTCGCCGCCGCCGGTCACGTGGCCGTGGAAGACGAAGTGAAGGTCGATACCCAGCGCGAACTCGACACCGTGCTCCGGCAGCTCGCCACCGCCGACCCGGACGAAGTGGAAGACCAGACCTACCGCTCGTTTCGCTTTGATGTATGCGACATTTGTCGCCGGCACATCATCCTGCATCCGCTCGGCTGAGCGGTCTGGGGATCTCGACGGCCGCCGCCCGTTCATACAACAACGTCAGCGCGGTCAACAACTGTCGGTCGCGCAGAACTTCTCCCTCTTGCGCTGCAACGTTTCCCGGCACATCCCCAACTCGCGCGACCTGCGCGCCGGTCCGCCCCGCCTCCGAACGCGGAAAACCCGGGCCGCCTCCACCGGTGTCGATGCGCTGCCGCGCCTCCTGGATGGAACGCACCTCTTCCTCTGCCAGCGGCACGATGACGTCCGGCTTCACGCCCCACGAATCCTGACGCAGATTGTGCACCGTACGATGAATAATGCGCCCCCCCGGCAGCCGGTAATGGGCCGTAGTCAGTTTGATCGCCGAATGGTTGCTGTGCAGGTAGATCAGGTGTTGCACGCTGCCCTTCCCAAAGCTGCGCTCCCCCACGATCAGTGCCCGACCGTGATCCTGCAACGCCCCGGCCACGATCTCCGCCGCACTGGCCGAAGCGCCGTTGACCAGCACCACCAGCGCCATCCCCATATCCGCAGGATCCGGCGCCGCGCGGTATTCCTGCACCGCCTTGTGCCGGGTCACGGTCGACACGATCAGTCCGTTGTCAAGAAACCGATCCACCAGCGCCACGGCCTGCTCCAGCAATCCGCCGGGGTTGAATCGCAGATCCAACAGCAGCCCGCGAACTCGCGCGTGGCTCAAAGACCCCAATACCCCACGCAGATCGTCCATCGTATTGGCCGCGAAATGGCTGATGCGCACATAGGCAATCCTGCGATCGGCATCAATCATGTAGTCCCACTCACCCCCGGCCTGGCGGCGGAACCCGCGGACGGTATGAATGTGCACCGGCCCCGGATGGATGATCAGCTCGCGCGGCCGCTCCTCACTGCGTCGTTCAATCAACAACCGCACCGGGCTCGACGGATCGCGGCCCAGCAGCTCGTCGACCTCCATCACCGACAGCCCCTTGGCATCCCGCCCGTTTACCGTCAGCAGCACATCCCCGGCAAGCAGCCCGGCCCGGGCCGCCGGCCCTCCCTCCACCGGCGCAATGACCACCGGCTGGTCGCCCTTGACGCCCAGCTCCATACCCAGGCCGACATAGTCACCCGTGCTGCGCCGTTCAAAATCGGGCAGCTCGTTGGGCGCAATGTAACCGCTGTACGGGTCCAGCCGGTTCATCATCCCACGAATCGCCCCGTGCACCAGCCGCTCGTCGGTGATAGGCTCCACATACTGCTGCCGCGCAATGGCATCCGCTTCCACCAGCGCGCGGTAGGTATCCAGCATCCAGTCCTTGCGCGCCACCATCGGCGGCAGACGCAGGAACATGAGCACCATCAGTCCGAAAATCAAGACCCAGACGTAGTTGTTCTTCGGCATCACGTTGACCACGAAATCCCGCTAGTCTTATCGGCTACGGGAACGTCGCGTCCGTGTTGCCATTTGGCCCGCCGCCGCGCGCTGCGCAGCCAACTCGCCAGGCACCGGCGCCGATCCCCCACCTCACGAACTCAGCGTTGCCGCGGTCCCATAAGCTTCTCGGGTATCACGTCCAGCCTGGGAAGTCCCCCACACAACAAAGAAGTGGCCGATGGCCTACCGATACACACGAATCGTTACCGAAGTTCCTTTCAAGAGCCGTCGAGGAGTGACCAGCGTGATTAGATACCACTACAACTTGAGCCTCTTCACCACGGCCCTTGCGGCGCTCCTGGTTTCCGCCTGCGCGCCGACCTCGCCGGTCCAGACCAACAACACGACCCCCCTCTCCGACTCCCAGCAGTCCGCCGTCAACACGGTCGCCGCCCGCCTCATGGGTACCGCCTCGGCGCTGAACGCCGGCTTGCCCGCGCTCGATCAGGACGATCAGGGCAGCGCCCAAGCCATCGGCGAGTGCCCCGCCGTAACACTTACATTGAACGATGGCGCCGTCACCTTTGCCCTCGACTACGGCGACGGCTGCAAGAATGCCCGCCATGGCGACTCGGTGCTCCGGGGCTCGCTGTTCGTGTCCGCCGCCGCCGGTGGTCAGGCCTTCACCATGGCTTTCGACGATCTCAGCATCGACGACCAGTCGATCGACGGTTCGATCATGCTCGTTCCGCGCCAAGAGGACGGAGCGCCCTCTCTCTTTGCGGCCATCGACATCGCCACGGCGCAATCTGGCGCGGCCAGCGGCACCATGAATTTCCAGCGCGGGACCAACCCGGGTGAAGTCATTGTCACCGATGCTACCTTGAGCCTCTCCAATGCCGACGACCAGACCTACGATGTGACCGCCAATGACGTCGCCTTTGATCCCGTAGGCAACGGCAACCTCGTCCCCGAGGCGGGCAGCGTCGCCTTTACCATGGCCAACGACGGACCCGGTCCCGAGACCATCACCGTCGTCGTCTCGTTCGACGCTCAGTCCCCCGTCGACGGCACCGTGGACGTCACCATCGGCGACGCCCCCCCCACCACCCACCAACTACCGGGATTCGATTCCTAACGTCCGCGTCAGGACTGAAGCACTGAACAACGCCAGTCATTGATTGCCGGCGGCACGCGGATTCTTTCATCATCCCGCTTTCCGGCGCTGGACCGCTCACCAGCGGAAGTGACCTCGACGCCATTATGGCGTCCCTGTCCCCAGCTCCCGCGCCCGCTGCACCAGCGAAACAAACTCCGCTCGATACCCATAGGCATCGTCTCCCATCGCCCCCAGCGCCAAACTCTCCACCAGCCCGTAATCCGCCGCCCCCGCGTGCGTCGAACCCCGCAGCAGCATCCCGAACGCGGCCACCGCCGCGGCGAAAGCGAAGTCGTCCGACGACTGCTCCAGTGTCAATCCGCTGTCACGAACCGGCACGGCGATCAGCTTGCTCACCTCGCCCTCCGGCTCCTTGTAGCGCAGCTTGACGGTCATCAGCTCCCCGTTCGCCGCCCCTTCCGATGGCGCCAGCGGCGTCTGGTACTTGAGCGGATCGACGCTCAGCACCTCCCCCTCCAGCCCAGGCGGCACCAGCTCGTACAACGCCGTCACCGTGTGCCCTGCGCCGATCTCCCCCGCATCCTTGCGGTCGTCGTTGAAGTCCTCCGCGGCCATCAGCCGATTCTCGTACCCGATCAGGCGATAGGCCGCGACCTCCGCCGGGTTGAACTCAATCTGAATCTTCACGTCCTTGGCGATGGTCACCAGCGTCCCGCCCATCTGCTCGACCAGGACCTTCTGCGCCTCGTTCAATGTGTCGATGTAGGCATAATTCCCATTGCCTTTGTCCGCCAGCGACTCCAGCGTCCCGTCCTTCAGGTTGCCCATCCCGAACCCCAGCACGCTGAGAAACACCCCTTCCTTCGCCCGCGCCGCCACCATCTCCACCAACGCGGATTGACTGACCACGCCCACGTTGAAGTCGCCGTCCGTCGCCAGGATCACCCGGTTCACCCCACCGGGAATGTACGCCGCCGCGGCCGTGTCGTAGGCAAGCTGAATCCCCGCCCCGCCGTTCGTCGAACCGCCCGCGGAGAGATTGTCCAGCGCGTTGACGATCGCCGCGCGGTTCGTCGCCGGTGTCGAAGGCAGCACCAGCCCGGACGCCCCCGCGTACACCACCATGGCCACCCGGTCGTCGGGCTCCAACTCGTTGACCAGCAGCTTGAGTGCCTGCTGGAGCAGCGGCAGCTTGTTCGCCGGCTGCATCGAGCCCGACACGTCGATCAGAAACACCAGGTTCGCCGGCGGCCGCTCTCCCGGCGCAAACTCATACCCCTTCAAACCGATCCGCGCCAACAAGTGCGCCCCGTTCCACGGGCACTCGGCCACTTCGACGTTCACCGAAAACGGCTCATCGCCCGCAGGCTGCGGATAGGCATAGTCGAAGTAGTTGATCATCTCCTCGATACGCACTGCGTCCGGCGGCGGCAGCCGCCCCGCCGTCAACATCCGCCGCACGTTGGCGTACGACGCCGTGTCCACGTCAATCGAAAACGTCGACAACGGCTGCTGGCCAACGGGCAGAAATGGATTCTCGAAGATCACCGCGTAGGAATCAGCGCCGCCTTGTTCGGACGACGAAATCGTGTGCGATCGCTCGTCATCGCGCCCGAATGGAACCTCATAGCCGAGCGAAATGTTCTCGTATTTCGTGAAGTCGTAGTATTCTGAGCTAATCACGCGACTGAATAAACCATTGGATTGCACCGGGTCCAATCGCGTGTCAATAATCTGGCCATCACCCGGCACAGGACTCCTTCTGGCCGCACGTGCTACACGCTCCATGTCACGCGCAGCGTGCGACCCGCGATCCGCTGGAGGACAGAATACGGATTGCCCTCCACCAACTTGATCAGTCGTTTCAGATCGATGGGCGTCAACTCCCGCCAGCATTGTGTTAACACCATCGATTACTGACCCCTCGTGATCCTTCATGTCGCTTACGGACGAGACCGATGTTGGAAACCGCGCATTCGATAACCTCGGCAGCATCCAAACCCCCGCCGTGGCCACGATCGCCACCGACGCCGCCACCCCCAGCGCCACCCGATAACGCCGCAACCACGGCACGGGCACCGGCGGCGCCGCCGCTCGCTGCTCGATCAGCGCTCGCTGCGCCTCCGTCAGCCCCGGCGCCACCTCGACTTGCAACTCGGCCGCAAGCTGCGCCGCCGCCGCCCGGATCGCCTCCACCTCCTCGCGCAGCCGCGGCGACCGCTCCACCGCCGCCGCCACCGGCGCCTCTTCGTGCGCGTCCAGCTCACCCAGCGCGAATGCCGTCAGCCTCGGGTCATTTACGTCGATCTTCATGATTCCTGTCCTTCTGAAACCGCCATTCGCTCGCGCAGCGTGCGAATGGCCGTGTGGATGAGAAAGCCCACGTTGCCCACCCCCAGCCCGGTCACCACGGCAATGTCGCGGTAGCTCAGCCCGTTCTGAAACCGCAGCCGCACCACCTCCTGCTGCTTTTCCGGCAGCCCCGCCAGCACCTCGAGCAGCCGCGACCGCTGCTCGTGCCGCTCGGCCACTTGCCGCGGATCGCACCCCTCCGCTTCCCGCTCCGCCAGTGCCGCCGACGTGTCCATCGTTTTCATCCGCCTTTCCTTTCGCCGCACGTCAATGGCCCGGCGCCGGCACACCGTGAACAGCCATTGCGGCAGCCGCCCGTCGAGTCGCGCGCGCTCCTCGCCGCACAGCCGCAGAAACACGTCCTGCACCACCTCGCGCGCCCGCTCCAGGTTCCCGGTGAGGCGCGCGGCATAGCGCGTCAGCGGGCCCTCGAACTCCTCGAGCACCCGGCTGACCGGCGGCGGCCCGGATTCCGGTTCCTCGCCCTTCAAGCCCTTTACTCCTCGCGGCGGCTTTGACCCCCGCGCCTTTTCAATAGGTACAACGATTAGACGAGCCGTTTCTTAGATGGGTTCCGAAGCTCTCTTCGCCCGAAGGGCACACCACGGGCGCCAGAGGCCTCAAGCCCCTGGATGGAAAGCCCCCCCACCCTCCTCACCGCCCGGAGGGCGCACGGACTTTGC
>CAZMVD010000163.1:0-8038 GCA_964569425.1 uncultured Phycisphaeraceae bacterium | reverse complement strand
TTTTGCGGTCGCCGCGCTCCGAAGGAGACTGACCGAGACTCCCATTCCTTTTCCTCCAAGGTTGGTTCCGCGAGTGCCTGGGCATTCGTGAGCCATGCCAGACGCCCCAAGGGTTTCCGAACCCAAGGGGCGTTTGTCGTTTCCGGGGACGCAGGGTGTTCGTGCGGCGGGGGCGGGTGGTTCGGGGGGCGCGCGCGGGAGTCACGAAGCGTTGTAGGACAGAATCACGATGCCGGCGCGTTGTGCGGCGGCGACGGTGGCTTCGCGATCGACGATCAGCGTGCGCCCGGCCTCGATCACGAGCATTCGCGCACCGTGGCGCGCGAGGTTGGCGATGGTATCGGGCCCTACCGTGGGCACGTCGAAGCGCATGTCCTGATTGGGTTTGGCGACCTTGATGAGGGTCCATCCGCCGCGGGGGCAGAGCTGTCCGGCGCGTTCGATCATGCGGTCGGTGCCTTCGATGGCTTCCACGGCGATGACCTCGGTTTCCTTCACGGCCACCGACTGGCCGATGTCCAGCCGGCCGATTTCGCGCGCGATGGGCCAGCCGAAGTCGGCGTCGCGGCGCTGCGCCTCGCCGGGTTGCAGAGGGGTGAGTACACCTTCGGGGGCGAGTTGCTCGGCGCAGAATTGAACGCAGGGTTGCATGGTGATTCCGTGGCGGGCGAATTCATTCGCGACGGCGGCCAGCACCGTGTCGTTGCGCTTGTCGGGGATCTGAAAAAACCAGATGCGCAGCGCCGTCCAGTCGGGCAGCAGGCGAAGCAGGCGGAAGCGGCCGTACATGGCGGTTTTGTGGACCGCGCCCGCCAGAATCACGCCGTCGGCGCGGCGGCGGCGCAGAATGCGAATCCACTGTCCGACGCGTGCGAGTCCTGACCAGCGAAAATGGTCGGCGTGCTGCGCGAGTTCCGCGCGGGCAAGCCCGCGCAGTCCGATGACCGTTACCTGACACCCGGCGCGGCGTGCGCCCTCCAGCACCATGAGCGGAAACGCGCCCGCCCCGGCGATGATGCCGAGGCGTTGGACGGTGGTGTGAGGGGTTGAAGTCATGCGCGGTCGTCATGCCCGTTCGTCGGCTTCCAGCCGGGCGCGCAGGGCAGCCACTTCGCGTTCCAGGGTGCGCACCCGCTGAACCCATTCGGGCAGCTTGCGCGCCGCCATCAACGCGCGGCGCGCTTCCTCCACTTCCGCCGCGGGCGAACCCAGCAGTGTGACCCCGGCGGGCACGTCGCCGGAAACGCCGGACTGCGCCGCCACGGTTACGTCGTCGCCGATGGTCAGGTGTCCCGCGACGCCTACCTGCCCGGCGAGCGTCACGTGGCGGCCGATATTGGCCGAGCCGGCCACGCCGACGAGCCCGACGAACAGGCAATCGGGCCCGACCCGCGTGCCGTGTCCGATGACCACCACGTTGCCGAATTTGGTGCCGGCGGCGATTTCCGTTTTGCCCAGGGTGGCCCGGTCGATGGCGCAGTTGGCGCCGATTTCGACGTCGTCGCCGAGCACGGCGCGGCCCACCTGGGGGATTTTCATCCATTTGCCGCCGACGGGGGCATAGCCGAGGCCGTCCTCGCCGATTACCGAACCGGCATGTATGGTCACGCGGTCGCCGACTTCGCAATGATCGTAGACCACCACGTTGGGATAGAAGACGCAGTCGGAACCGATGCGCGCGCCTTCGGCGATGTAGCACCCGGGATAGAGCGTACACCGGTCGCCGATGTGCGCGTTGGCCGAGACGGTCACGCCCGGCGCGATGTTGGCGTTTGCGCCGATGCGCGCCGTGGGCTCGATCAAGGCACCGGCGCTGACGCCCCACCGGGGATGCTTGCGGTACCCGTGGAGCACGACGATGGCGACGGTGATTGCGGCGTAGGGGTCGGCGCACCGGATGGCCGGTAGATGCGGCGGCACGGCCACGCCCTCTTTCACGACAATGGCGGACGCGCGGGTTCGCTCGACCGCGGGCAGATACTTGGGGTTGGACAGAAAGGTCAGATCGCCGGGCGCGGCTTCTTCCAGGGTGTTTACCGCGCTGACCGGGCAGTCTTCCCCTTCCAGGCGTGCGGGAAAGCCCTTGTCGGTCAGGAGGGTACAGAGTTCGCCAAGCCGCCGTTGAGTTGCACGCACCGGGTGCCCTTTGCTGTGGACAGGGGTGACGGATCATCCAGCATGTACGGGGAGGATTGTAATTCGATGGGCGGGAGGGTGTCAAAAAAGGGCGGGGCCGAGGTCGGCCGTCAGAAGGCGCGGCGCGATTCGAGCAGAATGCAGACGGGCCCGTCGTTGACCGCGTGCACGGCCATGGCGGCGCGAAAGGTGCCGCGCTCGACGTCCGCGCCGGCCTTTTTCAAGGCGTCGCAGAACATTTCATACAGTACGACGGCGCGGTCGGGCGGGGCGGCCTGTTCGAATGAGGGCCGGCGTCCGCGGCGTGCGTCGGCCTGTACCGTGAACGCGCTGACCACCAGCACGGCGCCGCCCGCCTGCACGACGTCGAGGTTGAGCCGGTCTGCTTCGTCGCCGAAGATGCGCAAGTAGCGGATCTTGTCGGCGAGGAAGGCCATGTCCGCTTCGGTGTCGTCGCGGTCCACGCCGAGATACACGAGCAGCCCGCGGCGGATGCGGCCCACCGATGCGCCTTCGACCATCACGGAGGCTTCCAGAACCCGCTGCACCACGGCGCGCATGTCGTTTGTCTCGTCTTGCGGTATCGCCACGCCGGTCTTGCAGGGCTGGTTCGCCGTCTGCGCCGGCCGGTCCCTCGGCGATGCCTATTGCCGGCATTGCCGCGTCGGGCCATGGGTTTATCCGAAGCGCGGCGTATAGGGAAGCATGCGAATGAACATGAAGCCGCCGGAAGTGCCCAGCGCGAGGAGGGTCATGATGTGAAACGTCGGCCGGCGGATGGTGCGTGCGCACCAGAGCATGGCGAGCAGGAGCACCAGGTTGCCACCGAATCCCGCGGTGACGCGCCCGAGCGAGAAGTCCGGAGTGCCGACCTCGCGCAAGCGGGGCCAGACGGCCATCAGGCCCGCGATGGTCAGTGCCATCACGCCGCTCAGGAAGGCAGCGCGTTTCAGGTGGACCGAAAGCGAGAAGGTGCCCTTTGGCGAACCGGCACGTGGCTGCGTGCGCGACATCTCACGGATCAGCCAGGCGAACAGTCCCGCGCAGCAGGCGAGGGCCACCATCAGCGCGTTGAACAACACCGGGTAGCGTTCGGACATGGTGGCGGGAAAATGGGGAACCAGGGCGGCGCCCAGTCCCGCCGCCGCCAGGCAGAAGGCGCCGAGGCCGGCATCCGCGAGGTTGCCGCTATCCAGCCGCCGCGCCAGCCGCAGGCACGCGGCGCCGAGAATCACGCACGCCAGTGCCGTCGCGACAAAGGTGGCGCGCAAGCCCGACTGCACCGGCTCCACGGGCACCGCCAACTGGTAGCCCGCCAGCAGCAGCGCCGCGATCACGAGCAGCGCGAGCAGCCAACGGACCGTGGACAACCCTGTGTCGGTGTGCTCGATGGCGTCCGGCGACTCCGGGGCGGGCTGGTCGTTCGGCGATACGGCCGGGACCACGCCAACGATCGAAACCGCCCCGATCATGCACGAGAGCCAGCCCATCAGTGCCAGGCTGGCCCAGGTTTTGCGAATCCCCAGCGCGGCGGTGATTTCATACACGGTCGGCAGGAGGAACAACCATGTGCCGGTCATGCCGATCAGCAACACGGTGGCCACCAGCAGCGAGCGGCGGCGGCGAATCGCACACGACAGCCCGGCCGCAGGGATCAACAAGGCGAGGCTGACCGCGCCCTCGGGTCCGAATCCGAAGCGCTCGGCGGCGCTTGCCGGCACCAGGGTCCACAACTCGATCAACGCCAGTACCAGGCGGGTTCCCAGGGCGATGGAAAGGATGGTCGCCGCGACCACGCCGGCCAGCAGGGCCAACAGTTCGGCGACGTGCAACACGACCGTTAACCCGCCCAGATCGTCGGCATGCCGCCCCTGGGTCCGGCGGATCAGCGCGGCGACCACGGCGCCGGTCAGGGCGCTGACCGCGCCTACCCGAGCGAACATGGCGCCGGCGGTCTGCGGCAGCACCAGGAACCACACCGCGACCATGCCGCCGAGGCAGAACAGGGCCACGCTGAAGGCGTATTGCCAGACGCGCGGTCCGCGTTCCTGCGAAACGGTCAGTGTAGAGCCCATCACTGGCGAAACCTCTGAAGGAACGTGGGTCGGCAACGGTTCCCCGGCGATGGGGCGGCAATCGTCCCACGAGTTCATCGGACGGGAAAGGGGGCGCCTTGGCCAGCGTTGGCATCGAGCGAATTGCAGCGGTTTTCGGACCTGGTTGACATGGGACTGGTCAAAGTTACGATGCGGCCTGCTCGAAGGGGTCCGTGGTTCGGCCCGGTGGGTTCGGGGTATTTTTTCAAGAGGGATGCGCATCATGTGGCGACGTGTCCTGGTCGTTTGTTTGTCGTGCGCGGCGCTGGGTTCGCTGGCCGTGGGGTGCGCCTCGAACGCCAGAATGCATCTGCACAATCCGCACGCGCGGTTCGGAACGGTGGCCGAGACGGGCGAGGAACACCAGCAACGCGTCAAGACTTCGTGGGACCACGATCGCCGCGCACTGGTGGATGACCTGGACCTGCTGTTCATGACCGACCGCCCCAGCCGGCTGACGAAGTGGCATTCGCGCTGATCGGGTCTGGATTCGCTTCGATTTCCACCGGGGACTTTCGCCACCGGTCGATTCGATGCCGTTGACGGGTCGTGTCTTACCCGGCTCGATGGCTTGATTCCCGGTGACCTGCCTCTACGCAGCGCCAAAGGCGTTGCGACGGTCAAGCCGCGGTTTGATCGCTACTTCCTGAATGCTAATATGAATGAAGGGGTTTCGGGATTCCAGTGCAGGGGGTTACGCTGCGCCCGGCGGCGCGTGGTCCGATCATGTACTTTGCGACGCGCAAGAACCATCGGCGAACGCACGGCTTCACGCTCATTGAGTTGCTGGTGGTCATTTCGATCATCTCGCTGCTGATTTCCATCCTGCTGCCCTCGCTCAGCCGCGCGCGTGAGCAGGCGAAGAGCCTCCATTGCCTGGCCCGGCTCAAGGAGTTCGGCAACTCGCTGGGCGCCTATGAGAACACCTACGCGGGCGCGATGCCCCCGCCGCGGTGGTTTCCGGAGGCGGCGGATCTTTATGTGGACCCGCACGCGGGCCCTGTTCCGGGCAACGGCACCGGGCGGCCCGTGGAGTACGGCTGGGCGGAGCCGCTGTTTGCGTTCACTTATCTTGAGCCCGTGAATCTCCCCGAGAGCTACCCCGCGCAGCGGAACCTGGCCGGGCGGCGGTGGGAGGATTACTTCGTGTGCAAGTCCGCGGCGGACAACGGCCCCAACAGCGGCCACTATCGCATTTACCTGCCTTCGTGGAGCTACGGCTCGTTTGTGCTGGAGCCCGGGGGGCGTTATGGCGACAGCACGCGGGCCACGCCGCACCGCGCCACGCAGCGGGACCGCATCAAGCCGCGCATGCCGCTGATGGGTGACGCCAATGAGCTTTCCGAGCGGGGCGACGGGTTGGGCGACGACGATTGCAGCTACATCGACGCGGGGGAGGCGGATTATGCGGGCTCCGACGGGCGTACCAACGGAAACCGCTTTTCGGACCGACACTATGGCGGGACCAACTTTCTTTTTCAGGATCTGCACGCGCGGTGGGACAGTCAGTTGCGATCGGAACTGGCGCGAGATTTCGACCTCAACAGCGTGATCGACATTAGGACGGTGCCGTAGGTCGAACTTCGCTCAGCGCAATGTGTCAATCAATTTCCGCAAAGTCAGCGAAGTTCAGCACGGCCAGTTCGGCCAGGGTAGTCACGTTGTCGAACCTGGCCACCAGCGCCCGGGCGCTGACGGTGGACCAGTCGTCGTCGTAGTAAAGAACGCCGCGTTCCAGCGTGCTGTCGATCGCCAGCACGTAGGCGCCCACCGCGGCGAACACCGACGTGCTCAGTGCGGTCGTCGTCTGCGCGGCGGTCAGGCGGACGATCTTGCCCTGGTCGCCCGCGGAGAGGTCGGTGAGGCCGGCCCGCGCGGTTTCAAAGTGGGCCGCGGTGAGCGCGGCCGGGGCGGCGCTGGTGCCGGCGATGCCCGCAAAATCGAGGATCGTGCTGCTTATGGCAATTCTATCAGTCCCCGGCGTGAAGTCCGCGAGTACGTCGCCGAAGTGCGCGGCCTGGGAATAGAGGAACAGGTCCGCTCCGGCTCCGCCGGTGAGCGTGTCCGAACCCCCCCGCCCTTCCAGCCGGTCTTCGCCGGCGCCGCCGACGACGCTGTCGTTTCCGCTGCCGCCGGTAAAGCTCACAGGTGCGCCGTGTGCTGAAAACGACACGCTTACGCCTCCGGTGGCCGCGGATGCGTTCACCGACGTGACGGTGACCGGCAGCGGCGAGGTGATCGTTAGCGCGGCGGCGCCGGCCACGGTGACCGTTTGCAACGTGGCGGCGTTGGTCTGGCCGATGCCGCCCAGCGTGTTCGCGGGGGCGTTGGAGACGATGTGCAGCGTTTCCACCCCGTTGGCCGCGCCGGCAACGATCTGAAACGCGCCGCCGGTGACGGCGGAAAGCGTCAGGGTCAACACGGCGGCATTCCCCACGGTGGCCGCGGGCAGGAAGCCGAACGTCATTCCTACGGCCTGATTGGCCAGGGCGACGTCGACGAGGGTGCTGACGTTGCTGATGGTCAGGGCGGTGGGGTTGGTGCTGTGGCGCACGGTGATGTCGGTCACGCCGGTGCAGGCGGCGCAGTCCACGGTGAGCGGGCCGTTGCCCTGCAAAGAGAACAGGAGGAGTTCGACGGAGGTGATCGTCGGCGCTAGCGGCGATGGTCCAGGCGCGATCAGCGTAGCGTACAGCGTATCGATGCCGCCGCGCAGGTCCAGAATGTCGTCGGTTTGCAGGGAAGCGAGGCTGGTACCGGTGGGGGCGTTGAAGATCAGCCGTGCCTGTGCCGTATCGTCAAACTCAGCCCCTTCCAGCGTGTCTTTCCCGAGCGTGAATTCGAAGTCCCACCCCCGGCAGCGATGGGTGGTCTCATTGCACGATAACACATTGCCACAGGGTGGTTCGCCGGACCGGCAAACGCCGACCGCCTCGTCGCACGTTTCTTCGCCGTTGCAGAACAGGTCGTCCCGGCAGTCGGCATCGACGGTGCAGGGGGGAAGCTCCATGCACGCGTCGGCTTCCTCGTCGCAGGCTTCGTTTTCGGCGCAGGGCGGCGTTCCCGCGGCGCAGGCGCCGGTGGCCGGGTCGCAGGTTTCGGCGCCGTTGCAGAACAGCCCATCGTCGCAGGCGGCGCTTTCGGCGGTCGGCTCGTGGATGCAGCCCTCGGCCGGGTCACAGGTATCGGTGGTGCACAGGTTTTCGTCGTTGCAATCGACCGCGGTGTGGGTGCAGCCGGCGGCGGGGTCGCACGCGTCGGCCGTGCAGGCGTCGCCGTCGTTGCAGTCGATGGCGGTGTGCATGCAGCCGCCCGCCGCCGCGTCGCAGGCGTCGACGGTGCAGGCGTTGTCGTCGTCGCAATCGAGCGGTGCGGACGCGCATTGGCCGTCAACGCACGAGTCCGCCGTGCAGGGGTCGCCGTCGGTGCAGTCGGCGTCCGTGGCGCAGTTGTCGCAGCGGCGCTGGGCCTCGTTGCAGACCTGCCCGGCCGTACACGGTGCGGTTCCCGCTCGGCACAAGCCGTCTGTGCCGCAGGTTTCCGCGCCGTTGCAGAACACGCCGTCGTCGCATTGGGCGTCGGAGTTGCACGTTTCGACCGGCGGCACGAGCGGACAGCCGGCGACCAGTACCAGGACGGCCGCATCAATACCGAGAAGGGCTGCGATTCGAAGGTGGGCCATGATCGTTCTCCCTCATGACGCTCGGAGAGGCGAGCGCCGCGCCGCATTCCGGACAGACTCCGGACAGGTTTCCGGTGAGATTGTACCCGCATTTGAGGCAAAGGCCGCGCCGGCGGCGGTAGCG
>CAZMVD010000162.1:3794-8098 GCA_964569425.1 uncultured Phycisphaeraceae bacterium | reverse complement strand
ACCCACTCCTCCACCGCGTCGCACTCCGCATCCGTAAACGCTGGATTCGCCGCCTCGCGCGAACCCATCCGCGCCGCCCCCAGCGCATTCGATATCACCAGCACGTCGCACCTCGCCAGCGTTTCCTTCGCGAACCCGTCACCGTGCCCCTTCATGCGGTACCCGTCATGGGCAATCAGATCCGCAAACGGCTTGTACGTCCCCGACGCCTTGTGAAAGTTGTGATGCCCCTCGTCAAAGCACACCCGCGGCCCCTCGGCCGAATACGCCGGTTGAGCCACTTTCGTGTCAAAATCCGGGTCCGGCCGCTGCTGCCCCTGCGCCGCGTTGCACGCCAGCACCACCGCCGCCTGAACCGCCACCCACAACGCCACCCGACCGATCGCAACTCCGGCAATAGGCATAACTCGTTCTCCTTTCGCCCCGAATTCGCCCCCGCCCCCCCAATATTCCCCCCCACCCCCCCCCCCCCCCGGGCCCCCCCCCCCAGCCCGCAACCCGAAATCCGAAATCCGCAATCCCTTCGTGCCTTTCCCCCTCCAGTTCCGCCCACCCCAATCCGCCTTCCGCATTCACGATTCCGCCTTTCCTGTCCTCCCCCGCTCTGAAATCTCAAATCTCAGATTCCTGATACGCACGCACGACTCCCCACTCGCCACCGGGGCGACGCTCGCCATCCTGGAAAATGCCGGCCCAGGCGGCCCTTTGCGGCAAGCATGAGCCACAATCCGAAATCCGCAATCCGCCTTCCCCCACCAATCGCCCCGTCTGGCACGAAAATTGCCACAGTTTTCCCGTGCGACTGCCCCGGCGTGGGGGACAAGGGTTCCGAAATGCCCTAACCTCATCGGCGCTCGGCGGGGCAGGTTTGGCGCCGCCCGCCGACCAGGCACTTGCCAGGCCGGCATCGCCCCGATTCTGTGTGGAATCGGGGGCGCCCGGTTCCTATAATTCGAGCGGCCATCGCCTTGGCGCACATGTCCCACCTCGGGCGTTAGGCCGGATGGGGGTGTCACATGTTCCGATTCGTCATCGCAATTTCCACGGCAGCCGTTCTCGCCATCGCCACAACCGCCCCGGCCCAGACGCCGCACTTTTCGCTCTGGGTCACCGAAGTCAACGGCCAGCCTTGCCCAAGCTGCCCCACCCAGAACCTGCCCGAAACCGAAGTCGCCCCCGGCGACCAACTCCGCATCGACGCCTACCTCGAAAGCCGGGACGACGTGCCGGAACGCGGAATCTGCTCCGGCGCCCCGCCCACCTTCGGACAGGCCTGTACCATTGCCGCCGAAGGGGCCTGTATGGGAACGCACTGCTATGACACTGGACAGCCCTGTTCATCGAACACAGATTGCCCATCAAGCTCGTGCGTGAACAGCGAGTGCCTGCCATGGCCTCGCGTGTCCGGCTATCAATGGACCATCGATTCTACCACGTTCACCAGCGGAGACTCCGGCAGGCTGTCCCTCGCGCGAATCCCCTGCGACCCGTTGAACTGCTTTTACTTTGATTGCATATGTAACCGTTTCAGCTCGTTCTTCCCTCCCGGCTGGGAGAATTTATGCGAGTCGGACGGCTTCTGTTACAAGAAAGCCTCCGCCTTCATCGAGAAGCCCAACCCCAATTACATCTTCTGGGGGCTCCAAACAGTCGAATCTGTAAACACCGTCGCCGACGACTACGAGATTGCCGCCGTTCTCGTCTCCCATGCCGGCGGTGTCGCCGATCCCGGCCTCGGCATCCGCCGCTATGTCGGCTCGTTGTTGCTCGATATATCTCCCGACGCAACCGGGAGATTCATATTGACCCTGATCGACGACCCCGCACGCACAGCCGTCTTTCAAAACCTCTATGATCCGGAATTGATCCCGATGCTGCCACACACGTTAGCACCCGTGACCATCAACCTCGCCGCCGCCCCGCCCCGGACGCCGCACTTTTCGCTCTGGGTCACGGAGGTCAACGGCCAGCCCTGCCCGAGCTGCCCCACCCAGAACCTGCCCGAAACCGAAGTCGCCCCCGGCGACCAACTCCGCATCGACGCCTTCCTCGAAAGTTGGGATGACGTGCCGGAACTCGGCGTCTGCTCCGGCGCCCCGCCGACCTTTGGGCAGGTTTGCACAGTCGGTATCGACACAACATGCACCGGCTACCATTGCGCCAATTCGGGCCTGCCCTGCGTGTCGAACGCCGAATGCGGTGCCGCATTGTGCGTGGAGAGTCGTTGCGTGCCCTGGCCGCAGGTCACCGCTTACTTCTGGACGATCGATTCAACTGATTTCACCAGTGGCGATTCGGGACGGCTGATGCTCGCGCGAATTCCATGTAACCAATTCGATTGCGAATTTAACCGTGAGTGTAACTGTACCCATTTCAGCCCGGTACCCGTTCCGCAGTCGGAAATACCTTGTCGCCCCAACGGGTTCTGCTATGACAAGACATCCGTATTCATCGAGAGAGAAAGGCCCGATTACCTCTTTTTTGGGCGGCAATCTGTTGATAATGTCACGATTAGGCGCCCTGAGTACTTGCTCGCAGCGATGTTGTGGCGACCTGAGTTCGGAGTGGCCGATCCCGGCTCAGGTGAACGGCGATACGTCGGAACGCTATGGCTCGAGGTCTCCGCCGATGCGGTCGGCACATTCGTATTGAACATTGTTGACGACCCCGCACGCACAGCCGTCTTTCAGAACCTTTATGATCCGGAGTTGATTCCGATGCACCACCCTACGATGGCGCCCGTCAGGATCAACCTTTCTGACCCCTGCCCCGGCGTGGATTGCGACGACGCCGATCCATGCACGACAGACGCGCTCGACCTCGATTCCTGCGACTGCTCGAATCCGCCGGTGGATTGCCCGCCCGGTCAGGTCTGCGACCCTATGACCGGAGGGTGCGAAACGGCCGCGGCCTGCACGACCATCGTCAGCAGCGATCCGCCCAACTGCGAAATCGACGCCCGCCAGCCGCACGCCCTCTTCGACGCCGCCACCGTCTTCGGCTTCACCTCCCTGGAGTTGACCTTTGACCCGGCCTGCGATGCCACTGCCCTGACACCGGCGAGCTTCGCAATCAGCACCACGCCCGGCCCCGTATCCCCGCCCGCCATTCAAAGCGTGACCGCCGCCGGAAACGTCGCCACCCTGCACTTCAGCGGGCCGATCCCGGTGAAAAACTGGACCTGCATCACCCACGTGGACAGCGGCGATTCGACCTGCTTCGGCTACCTTCCCGGCGACGTCAACCGCAGCCGCGCCGCCACCGCCGCCGACATCACGGCGCTGCTCGACTCGCTGAACAACGTGCCGGGCCGGTTGCGCCCCCTCTTCGCCACCGACATCAACCGCAGCGGCGCCGCCACCGCCGCCGACATCATCCGCCTCATCGACCTGCTCAACGGCGCCCACGCCTTCGACCCGTGGCTCCACGCCACGCTTCCGCCGTGCCCGACGCAGTAGCCGCGAAAAGTGCCATGGTGTGGCACTCTGGGCCTACACTCGCGGCATGGCCCATCCGATGCCTCGGACTTCAAGCGCTGGGGGTATTCCATTCCAGTCCCCCGAAAGGGCTGCCTGCCGAACCCCCCTTGGCCGACAAACGCAAGGAAGTGGACCAGCTTGTCCTCGCCAATCTCTTGAGGCTGAATCTTTCACGCACCAACTGACTAAACTGCGACCTTAAGCGACGTCCTATAAATGATTGTCCGATAACATCGCCACGGCGCTATCGCAACCGCAAAAGTTATCCGGCAAACTTGTTTCACGTGAAACAAGCTTGCGCATACACGGCAGCCGACCGGAAATCGCCCACCATCCTCCCCCCTTCCCAAGGGGGGACGCAGGGGGGTGGCCCCTCACGCCCCTCGCCTCACGCCTCCCCCATGCCCTGCTGCCTGCTGCCTTTCGAATTTCGACTTTTCGGCGTTTCGGCGTTTCTCACGCCAACCCGTTTCGCGCGTAACAGCCTTTGCGCACCCGGCGCTCTGAAATCCGAAATCTCAAATCCTTGACGCGGACTACCGTTTCACGCGAAACATCGAATCCGTACCGCGCGTGCCAACAAGCGGTCCCCTGGCATCGGGCATGATTGTTTCACGTGAAACAACGTTGCGCAAATCCGTTTCGCTCGAAACAGCCTTTGCGCACCCGGCGGTCTGAGATCTGAAATCTCAAATCCTTCACGCGGACGTCCGTTTCGCGCGAAAAATCGATTCAGTACCGCGCGTGCCAACAAGCGGTCCCCTGGCATGGGGCATGATTGTTTCACGTGAAACAACGTTGCGCAAATCCGTTTCGCTCGAAACA
>CAZMVD010000162.1:0-3694 GCA_964569425.1 uncultured Phycisphaeraceae bacterium | reverse complement strand
GTCTTGCGCCACCCCCGTCCCTCTCCCCTTCCCAAGGGGGGACACAGGGGGGTGGCCCCTCACGCCTCTCGCCTCACGCCTCCCCCATGCCCTGTTGCCTGCTGCCTTTCGACGTTTCGGCGTTTCGGTTTTCGGCGTTTCGGCGTTTCTCACGCCAACCCGTTTCGCTCGAAACAGTCTTGCGCCATCTTCGTCCCTCCCCCCTTCCCAAGGGGGGACACAGGGGGGTGGCCCCTCACGTCCCTCGCCTCACGCCTCTCGCCTCCCCCATGCCCTGCTGCCTGTTTCCTGCTGTCTTTCGATTTTCGACTCTTCGACTTTTCGGCGTTTCGGTTTTCGGCATTTCGGCGTTTCTCACGCCAACCCGTTTCACGTGAAACACGTTTGCGCCCCGCTCACGCCTCACCCCTCCCCCATGCCCTGCTGCCTGTTTCCTGCTGCCTTTCGAATTTCGACTTTTCGGCGTTTCGGTTTTCGGCATTTCGGCGTTTATTAGAGTGCCATCTGGTGGTCACCCATGTACCCCTTCGCCTGGAAATGCGCAAACAGCGCCGCCATCGAGCCAAACACCCCGGTCGCCGTCTCAGTGACGAACGGCGACGCCTCGCACGCCGGACGCCACACCACATACACTTCCTTGGTATTCTCAAAGGCGTGGTGCAGCTCGCGCTCCACCCCGCTCGACAGGCCCGGCCGGCCCCCGGGCAGCTCCGGAATGTAGCTCACGATCATGTCCGACTGGTCGATGAGTTTGAAATCCCGCGCTACGATCTGCGCGTCGATGTCCCGCGCAATTTGTGTCACCTCCATGGCACTCAACGTCACCGTCCGGCCGTGCGTCGTCACCGTGATCGTCTCTTCCCCCCGCTTCGTCGCCTCCCCCGCCAGGTACAAGAGCTGCTTTTCGTCCAGGTCCGCCGGGTCGAAGGTGATGAAGTGCTCCGCCAGCGCATCGCGAAACTGCTCGATCTCGCGCAATATCGCCGGCATCTCCAGCACGTGCGTCATGGGAAACGAAGGATACACCCGCTTGCGCTGCGACTCGAACATCAGCCGATAGAGCGAACGCGCCGCGATCCGCCGGTTGTCCTGCGACAGCACAAAGGCATGACCGTATCCCGCGACGGCCTCGGCCATCGCCTCGGTCACCACGATCTCCTCCTCGCGCCACACCAGGATATCCTTGAGCGAATGTTTGATCTCGTGCTCGCGCGTCAGCCGCTCGTGCACCGCGTCCACGTTGTCCACCATGGTCACGTACAGGTCCGCGTCCAGCGCCGCCATCTGCCCGTGGTCGTAGGCGTGAAACAACCCGTGCTTCCAGCGAAACGTAGCGTGTGTGTTGACGATCATGTGCCCGCCGTTCCGCGCCGCCGCCAGCACGTCTTTGAACACGCTCCGCCGCAGCGCCGTCAATCGCTGCCGCGGCAGGTCCAGGATGCGCCCCGGCGCCACGTCCGGCGCCTCGGCATACATCCGCTCGCCGATGTGAAACAACTCAATCTCGTGCCCGTGAGCGCGCGCCAGCGCCGCCACCTCTTCCAGGAACGACTTTTTGTCGAGCCCCACCTGGCCGGTGACCACGACGCGAACGCCCTGGTGACAACTGCGTTGCACTTTGGAAAAGGGAAGACGAGAGGCGGGCGGTGGGCTGGTCATGATCCCAACCGGCGTTGTTCAATAGTCGGCCGGATCGCCGAACTCCTGCACCCAGTAAATGGCGTACTCGCCGCCCAGGCGGACGGCAAGACCTACTTCCTTCCAACGCTCATCCAGGATAATGCCGCGGTGCGTGGCGCTGTCCATCCACACACGCATCACATCCGCCGGCGACGTTTGCCCGGCGGCGAGGTTCTCGCCCACCGCGTAAAACCGATACTTGGCCGTCACCGCTCGGTCGCCCGGTCCGTAACCGGTCTGCGGATCCTGATGCGAGAAAAAACCCTCCTCGATCATGCGGCAGGCATAGTCACCAGCCATCTTCGAGAGGGTGGCGTTCAGCACCACCGGCGGCAGGTCCGCCTCGGCCCGCTGGAGGTTAACCAGTTGCAGCACCTGGTCGGCCAGGCGCTCAGCATCCTCGGGCGCGACACAGCGCGCCGCCACCCCGCCGGCTCCCGCGGCGCCGGTCGAGGAAAAGCAACCCGCACTGCTCAGCACCGCAGCGCCCAGCAGGCACCGAAAGACGGTCGAACTGGAGGTTCCGAAAACCAAAAAAACCGCTCCCTCATGGGGCCGGTCGGTTACCCGGCCTGCCGAATCATATCATTGTAACCTGAAACGGCCCTGAAAACAAGGCAGCAAACCGCAAGTCGCGCATTGGCCGAACGTTACGGCCCAAAGTCCCTCGTCGCGATTCGGAGCGAGCGAACGGCCCATTCGCTCACGATGCGCCGGCGGCTCGATTGTTATCGTATTCTATCGACCCGGCCCCGAAATTCCTTGATGCCTGCGGGGTTGCGGCACGCTGCGTACCCTTCCCGCAACCCGAAATCCTAATCAAATCTTCACATCCAGCCTGTAGGTTCAGGGTGTCCCGTCGCCTATAATCGCCCCTTCCGGGGACAACATCGGTGGCAGAGGTTCAGGAAGTGCCATGAGATCGACCCGAAAACTGACGCTCGGCCACAGCCCCGACCCCGACGATGCCTTCATGTTTTTCGGGCTCTCTTCAGGCGGGGTGGATACGCGCGGCTGGAGTTTCGAGCACGTTCTTCAGGACATTCAGACGCTCAACGAGCGTGCGTTACGCGGCGAGCTGGATATCACCGCGATCAGCATTCACGCCTACCCGTACGTCGCGCGGCGCTACGCGCTGACCAACTGCGGATCGAGCATGGGCGATGGTTACGGACCGATGGTGGTGGCACTCGAGCGGATGAGCGTGGACGACCTCCGCGACTGCACGATCGCGGTGCCGGGTGAGATGACCACGGCATTCCTGGCGCTGAACCTGCTCCTGGGCAAGGGCGCGTTTCGCCACAAAGTGGTGATGTTCGATCAGATTCTGGACTACGTGGCCGCGGGGAAGGCGGACGCGGGGCTCATCATACACGAGGGTCAACTGACCTATCAGCGCCATGAACTGCAACTGGTGGTCGACCTGGGGGTGTGGTGGAAGGAGACGACAGATCTTCCATTGCCGCTGGGGGGCAACTGCATCCATCGCGACCTGGGGGTGGAGGCGATGCCGGAGGTGGCGGGGGTGCTGCGCGAGAGCATCGAATACAGCCTGGCGCATCGCGCCGAGGCGGTGGCGCACGCGCTGAACTATGCGCGGGACATGGGCCGGGAGCTGGCCGATCGCTTCGTGGGCATGTACGTCAATCGCTGGACGGTGGACTACGGCGACGCCGGTCGGCACGCGGTGCGCGAGCTGCTGCGCCGCGGCCACGCGGCGGGCCTGCTGCCGCCGGTGGACGACATCGACTTCGTCGGTTGAAGTTCACCGCCGAAGTGCCATGACAGGGTACTGATCTCCAGGGTGGCGGGATTCGCCTCGATCCGGAAGGCCTAGAGAAGTGATCTGAATTCTCCCACGGTGAGGCCGGCGTCGCGGATCAACCTTCGAAGGGTGCCCGGCTTCAACTCGTCATGCTGCGGAATGGACAGGAGAAACCGATGACCGTCCTTCTTCAATAGTCGTCCCTGAATAAGTCGCGATCAGGCGCAGAGATTATGGCGAAGCGCTGAA
>CAZMVD010000161.1:0-8162 GCA_964569425.1 uncultured Phycisphaeraceae bacterium | reverse complement strand
CCGCACCATCCTCCCCCCTTCCCAAGGGAGGACCGGGGGGGGTTCCGGTTACCTCACGACCCCGCGCAAACTCGTTTCACGTGAAACAAGCTTGCGCAGTGGCGAGCCCCTCCGTGCCCGTTTTCCCTCGACGCTCTTGCGTTTCGGCGTTTCGGTTTTCCGCGTTTCGGCGTTTCGGCCTCCCGCCCAAAAAAAGGCGGCGCGAATCACCCGACTCGCGCCGCCTCAGGCAAAACGTGCGCCCCAACCCCGCCCGCTATTCGTGGCGGAACCCCTGCGCCTCAAGCTGCTTCCGCAGTGCCACCCGAATGGCATCGTCCAGGCCCGCAGCCTCGCCGCCTTGCTGTTGCCGCGCTTCCTCCAGAAACGCGTCGCGCTGCCGCCCCACATCCTGAATGCGCCGCTGCACCTCGGCGCGCTGCCCACGCATCTGTTCGACCCGCGCGGCGCGCTCCGCCGGTGCCACGTCGCGCAGCGACTCAGGCAATGCGGCCGCGGGCAGTGCCTCCACCTCCACCTTTCGTTGCGCCACCGCGTCCACCAGGTCCCAGTGCGAGTTCTCGTACGCCGCGCCCCCCTTCACCCGCGCCCGGCTGGCCGCGGTGTGTTGCCCCAGCGATTCGGCGTTCTTGTCTTGTGCCAACTGGTTGGCACGCGCCACCCGCCCCTCTTCGCCGTACGGCAGATAGGTGGCGTTCAGCTCGTTGTTCAGCCGCAGCAATTCCGCGTCGAACGGCGTGCCGATCTGCGCCACGCCGCGTGCCATGTCTATGGCACTGTAGCAGCCGCCGCCGTGGATCGCCACCTGGTCCCATGCCTCGCGCCGGCCCTGCTCGTGCCCGCCCGCGTAAATCGAATTGATGATCATCCCCCGCCCCCGCGCCCGCTCCGCCACGTAGCGGAAGTTGTGCCGTTCCATCGCCTGGTCCGCCGACTCGTTGCCCGCCACAAAGAGCATCTTCACCGCACGCGGATCGCTCGACCAGTTCATCCGCTCGACCGCCTCGTGCAGCACCCACCCCACGTATTCATCACCACCGCTGGTGCTCAGTGCCATAAGCTTGGCATACACACCGTCCAGGTCCGTGGTCAGGTCCGACTGGCGAATGATCCACCCGCGGTGCGCCGACGATCCCTGCGGCGAGCCGTAGGTCAGCAGCCCCACCCGCAGCCGCGGCGTCGGCTTCACCCGGCTGTACTCATTGACAATGTCCCACAGCTTCGCCCGCGCCGAGTTGATCAGCCCCTCCATGCTCCCCGACGTGTCCAGGCAGATGACCACGTCGATCGGCCGCGGGCAGCGGCACCCGGCGGGATCAGGCACCCCGCAGCACCCGGTATGGGCGCACCCCGGCGCGGGATGGTGCGCGATCGGATCGCCGCACCGCTGAACGCCATAAGGCCCGGCGCCGTGGGTCGCCCCCGTCCATCCCGCCAACACACACACGGCAAACAACGACTTGACATTCATGATCTGTCTCCTTCCTCTTCTGGTTCTAATGTTCACCATTCGCGATCGGCCGGTCCGGCGACGACGCGCCGTCCCGTACGACCGCGTTCGGTCGCCCCTTGCGTCGTCTGCCCATCAGACGCGCCGGCGCTCCACAAGTTCCGCCGACGATCCGCTTCCCCCGCGCAAACCGCCCTGCTGTGACCCGTGCGTGACATGCGCCGCGGTTATCGGGTCGCTCGCCCGCGCGAACGGCGTGCCCCAAACGTTCGCGTCCGCGAAAAACCCGCCGCCCGCGCCGCAGCGATTTTCTCATCCTCAGTTGGGTTTGTTTCGCCTATAATGGTCCAGCGTCGGGCCGAACCGAATTCTGACCGATCGAACCATGGATTGGCACACGTCAAGCACGATACTCGTCGGGCTGCGCGATTTTCAGAACCGCGGCGCCTGGCTGCGCCTCAGCGATACCTTCCGCGCGCCCATCGTGCGCTTTGCCCGCCGCCTGGGGCTCGCCGAGCCGGACGCTGAAGAAGTCGCTCAGGAAACCCTCGCCGAATTCGCCGCCGCCTATCGCCAGGGTCGTTACGACCGCGACCGCGGCCGCCTGAGCCGCTGGCTCTTCGGCATCGCCTGGCGCCAGGCGCAGAACCGCCGCCGCGCCCAGGCGCGCCAGGCGGCCCGAATACCCATAAGCCCGGGCGATACCGCCGCCTGTGCCGAGCTGCCCGACGAAACCGCCGCCTCGCACTCGTGGGACGTGGAATGGGAGCAAACGCTCCTGCAACATTGCCTGACCCGCGTGGCACAGGAGGTCGAACCGGCCACCTACCAGGCCTTTCGCCTGGCCATCGAATCGGACGAGCCCGCCCAATCCATCGCCGACAAGCTGGGCATTCCAGTCAAGGCCGTTTACAACGCCAAACACCGCGTCCTGAGGCGGGTCCGCGAGTTGCGCGAAGAGTTCGATGACACCGAATCATCCTCGGACGGGTGACGGGTCGGCCCGATGCCCGATCTCGTGAGAAAATGCTGCACGTTTCGACCAATCAACGTCGAGGCAATCGAACGGCCGCTGGCAGAGATTCTACGCGATTGAAATTCAGAAAAAGTCTCCGGTGATTGGACGGCGCCATGAACTGTCCTGACCTGTTGGAACTGGAACAGTACCTCACCGGCGACCTGCCGCGCGCAGACAGCAACTCCATTTCCGCGCACCTGTCCAGTTGCGACCTGTGTTCCGGGCGCTTGGACGAGGTTCAGGAAAACCTCAGTTCGGTGGGCGCGGTGCGCGACGCGCTCCGCGGTTCCACTCCGCCGAGCGCCCGACCCGAGATACCTAGCGTCGTCGGCGCATACCACGTGGTCCGCGAACTGGGCCGCGGCGGCATGGGCGTAGTGCTGGAGGCCCGGCAGCACGAAACAGACCGGCGGGTCGCGGTGAAAATCATCGACGCGCCCATCGGACGCCTGGCGCACCGCGAGCGGCTCTTTCGCCGTGAGGTGCGCGCATTGGGACGCTTGCAGCACCCCGGCGTCGCAGCGATTTACGAAGCCGGGCGCACGGCCGAAGGTCGTCCGTACTTCGCGATGGAGCGGGTGGAAGGCGTGCCGCTGATGGAGTTCGCGCGGCGCGAGAACCTGCCGCTGCGCGATCGAACCGCGCTCTTCGAGCGCATTTGCGATGCGGTGGCCTATGCCCACCAGCGCGGCGTGTTGCACTGCGACCTCAAACCGTCCAACATTCTGGTCGATGCCGCGCGCCAGCCGAAGGTGCTGGACTTCGGCCTCGCACGGCTGCTGGAGAGTGAGGATGACACCGGCGAGTCATCCCTGGTCACCCAGCCGGACCGAGTGGCGGGAACGATTCCCTACATGAGTCCCGAGCAGGTCCGTGGCGACACATCCGACGTCGACGCCCGGTCGGACGTTTACGCGCTGGGGGTGATTTTCTACGAGATGGTCACCGGGCGGCTACCGTACACGCTGGAATCGTGGAACCTGGTGAAAAGCGCGCAGGTCATTTGCACGGCGCCGCCGCTCGCGCCATCGCAAATCACCGCTGCGGCGCGCGGCGACCTGGAGACCATCCTGCTGAAGTGCCTGGCCAAGGAACCGGCGGCGCGCTACGCCACCGTGGCCGAGCTGCAGGCCGACCTGCGGCGCTGGCTGCACGACGAGCCGATCCTGGCGCGCCCCCCGACCCTGGGCTATCAACTGCGCAAACTCATCAAGCGGCACAAGCTGCCCTTCGTCCTGGCCGCAGCGATCATTCTGGTTGTGCTGGCCTCCGGCGTGTTGGCGGGCATGCTGGCCGTAAGGCTGGAGCGCGAGCGGGCGGCGGCCGTGGCGGCGCGACACCTGGAATCCGAAGCGCGGTCACAGGCCGAAGCGCGACAATCACAAGCCGAAGCCATCAGCGCTTTTCTCCAGCAAACGCTGGGCGCGGCCGACCCTATGCGCTTCCCCGCGCGGCCCGATGTCACGCTGCGCGAGGTGCTCGATCACGCCGCCGCGGAAATGGAAAGCGGCGCGCTGGCCGCGCTGCCGGGAACCGAGATCGTCCTGCGAACCACGCTGGGCAATGCCTATCGCGCCATCGCGCGGTACGACGACGCAGAGCGGCACCTGCGCGCCGCGGTGGCGATCGACGGCGGCGCAACGGCCGCCGCCGAACTGCACCGATCGCAGGCGCTCAATAAGCTGGCCCGGCTCTTGCAGGAGCGCGGGCGTCTGGAGGAAGCCGAGCTGCTCTTTCGCGCCGCGCTGGCGATTCGCCGTCGCGAACTCGGCAACCATCACGAGGATGTGGCGACGATTCTCAACAACCTGGGCGTGCTGCTTCACAATCGCGCCCAATATGCGGCCAGCGCGGAAGCCCATCGCGAGGCGCTGGCCATTCGCCGGGAACGTTACGGGCCGCACCACGAATCGGTGGCCAACAGCCTGAACAATCTCGCCAACCTCATGAACGCGCAAGGCAAGCCGGCGGAGGCGGAGCGGCTGTATCGTGAGTCGCTCGCCATCGACCGGCAGGCGCGCGGGACCGACCACCCCATCGTCGCGTCGACCATGTCCAACCTGGCCATCGTGCTGCGTGACCTCGGCCGCCACGACGAAGCGGAATCGCTGCTCACGCAATCGCTGGCGATTAAGACGGCCACACTCGGCGAGGAACATCCGGAAGTGGCGATTACGCTGAACAACCTCGCCGCGGTGCACCGCGCCAAAGGCGAACTCGATCGCGCCGAAGCGTTGTACCGCCGGTCGCTGGCGATGGACGTGAAACTCCGGGGCGAAGCGCATCCCGGCGTGGCGATGACCCAGGCCAATCTGGCCAACGTGCTGAATCAGTCCGGGCGCAGTGACGAAGCCCTGGCACTGCACCGCCAGGCGCTGGAGACCCGCCTGGCGGCGCTGGGCGAACCACACCCCGACACGCTCATGTCGCACTATCTACTGGGCAGTCTGCTGCTGGAACGCCGCGAGATGGACGAGGCCGGGAGCCATCTCGACGCCGCCGTGCGCGGCGCGCGAACGGCTCTTCCCCCGGGGCACTGGTACCTCGGCGTCTATCTTGCGCGGCTGGGTGAATGTCGGCGACAACTGGGCGATCGCGCCGCGGCAGCCGCGGCGCTGACCGAGGCGCTGGCCATCTTCCAGCAGTCGCTGGGTGATGCCCACGAGCGGACGCGGGGAGCCGCCCGGGCGCTCGCAGCACTGGAAGAGCAGGCCGCGCCCGCTGAAAGTTTGAAGGCGGAAGAAACCCCGTAGCAGCTCACGGGCATTGAACGCGAAACAATTGCGCGTGCGCAAAGAAAACGTCCCCTCGCCAGAACGCTACAGGTCGAACTGTTTGCGGCGTTCGTCACGCTGGCGGCGGATATCCGCGAGGACTTCCTCGGTCAACCGGTTCTGGTCGGGCGGCGGCGGAAAACGCCGCAGAATCCGCGTGCTGCGCACCGCCAGCGAAAACAGCAGCGCCATGAACAGCGCCACCCCGATCGCCAGAATGCCGCTGATCCACGCCCCGGCCCGGAACATGAGCAGCAGTCCCAACAGCCCATAGGCCAGCGTCAGCGCCGCAGTCACAATCAGCGCCGCCCAGCCGCTGCGGGGCAACTCCGCCTGCAAACCGAAGCCGGCCGCGCTCAAGCCCGCCCCGCCCACCACGCCGCCGAGCACCGCGAGCATGAACAGCGCCGCGGGCAGGTTGTCGCCCGTCAGATGCTGCCACCAGCCTGTCACTCTCTCATTCGAGGGCGGCAGAAACCACGCGCTCAGCCACCACATGCCACACGCCCCCAGGATCAGCACCAGCCCCACGCCCTGAAACACATACCCGGTGGCCGTGGCGAAGGCGCGCGGCGCGGGTGCATCCGCCGCCGGCGCGGCCGGCGGGGTGGTCACTTCGGATGGTACGGGGTCAGTCACCATATTCGTCACCGGTGATCGGGTCCGGCGCCGTCGCGTGCATGGTTCGACGGTTCACCCGTTGCCGCCGGGGCACTTTGATCCAGAACCTCTTGGCCGGGCGGCGCCGCCGACCCGCCGCGCGACAGCTTGCGCACCATGACCGCGTCGCCCGAAGCGCTGCACCGCCCGGAGGCGTTGCGTTCGTGACGGACGTTGGTCACCGCGTTGGCGCCCTTCATCGCGGCCACCGCCTTGAGCCCTTCGAGCGCTTCTTCCGGGCGACGGAAGCCGTCCACAAAGACCGCCTCTACCTGTTCCATGATTTCGTACCCGGCGATCGCGGCGCCGCTGGACGTAGCGACCACGCGGGCGGCTTCGGCGCGGCGCTGCGCGGTCAGCCTCTCATCCGGTTCCCCGGCGGCGCCGCCGTATTTCTGGAGATTGGGGTGCAGCACCCCGCGGCGCCGCCGCAGCCAGCGGCGCACCTTGTGCCGCACCCAGGCGAAGAGCAGCAGCGCCGCCACGCCCACCAGCGCGGGCAGCCGCCAGCCGGACAGATCCAGCCAGCCCGCGGGGTCTTCCTGCCGCAGCAGGTCGACCGCCTCGCCGACCCTGTCCATCGCCGGAGTGTCACTCATGAGGCACTTGATCTCCCGGGTCGTCACCCGGCGCCTGCCGGCTCCCTGCGCTGAACCGGTAGCGCGTGCCGCGCCAGGTGATATCCAGCCCGCCCAGCGCCGGCAGCACCGCACGCAAGAGCATGGCACCCGCCGCCATCACGCCGAGCGCATACCACGCCGACCACCGCCGCGGCAGCCCCATCATGCCATGCACGCGCCAGGCCGCAACCTGCAGCATGACCACGCTGAGCCCCCACACGACCGCCACCACCAGCGCGCCGCCGACCGACACGGCATTCGAGCGCGATCCGATCAGCCCCCACGCCACCAAACCCACCCACGGCCCCAGGCCCAGCAGCACGGTCGATGCGGCCGTCAGCAGCAGCCGCGCGGGCGATTCGATGCACCCGAAGTAGATCCGACTCCACCCCCGCCACGCCTCGCCGGGCGTGGGGTACATGCGTGTGCGGTACAACCCGTGTTGATCCATCACCGCCAAGCGAAAGCCGGCCTGCTTGGCACGCCGTGCAAGCCGGATGTCCTCGTTGAGCGCGTCGCGCACCGCCCGGTGGCCGCCGAGGGCGTCGTAGCAGGTGCGGCGAATCAGCAGAAACGCGCCGTTGGCATAGGCCACCGGGCTGTGCGGATCGTTGGCCCGGTGCGGCAGAAACCACATGAACAGCGCCACCGTGCAGGGCGCGAGCGTGATTTTCTCCCACACGCTGGGCGCGTCGAGCCGAGGGGTGAGGGTGAGCAAATCGAGTTCGCGGCGAAGGGCTTCACCCACGGCCAGAGCGATTGTATGCGGCGAGGTCTGGCGGCAGTCGGCGTCGGTCAACAGCAGCCAGTCGCCGGACGCCGCGGCGACGCCGTGGTGCATGGCGTGGTTCTTGCCGGTCCAGCGCGCGGGCAACTCGCGCACCGAGATCACCGTCAATCGCCCGGATGACTGGTCGCGTAATCGCTCCAGCATGTGGGGCGTGGCGTCGGTGCTGCGATCGTCGACGGCGATGACCTCGAAGTCGGGGTACTGCTGCTGGAGGAGGGAGGCCAGACACGATCCGATGGTGTCCTGCTCGTTTCGCGCCGCCACGACGATGGACACGCGCGGCATGGCGACGGGTGCGTCGCCGGGCGCGGCTTCGCCCAGCAGTTGGCGATGGCGCAACACGGCGCGCAGCGTGGCCAGCCGCCACACCCACAGCAGGAGCACGCCGATGCCCAGAACCAGCCAGGTGAGCGAAGCGGACTCCATTATGGTTCAGTGGTGATATGGGTCATGGGGGGATTGGCGATTGTTCATTGTCGATTGGCGATTGTCGAATGTCGATTGGTGGTCAGAGACTGCCGGTCAGTCGTTTCGACGCCTCGGCTTTTTCTTCGTGCCTTCGTGGCCCCGTGGCTTCGTGCCTTTCTATTCATTCGCTATTCGCTATTCCCCATTCTTAATTCGGCGCCGTAACGCGAAAATGCCCGCGAGGACAATCACGCCCCCCGTCAGCAGGGAACCGGCGGTACCCATCGCCGGAACGGGCGGCACCGGTTCGCGGAAGTCGTAGTCGATGTGTTGGGAGCCGGCGGCGTCGGTGAAGGTGAAGCGGGTGCGCTGGTTGTTGGGCAGCGGGCGGTCGAGGACGATTTCGACGGTGTCTACGTCGTCGGTCTCGCGCCGCCGGGTG
>CAZMVD010000160.1:1638-8238 GCA_964569425.1 uncultured Phycisphaeraceae bacterium | reverse complement strand
TTTGAACGATCTCTGAGGACAACTGGCGTACGTTGTACCGCTGCCCCTTCTGGTCAACAAAGAGCGGACCGCGCCGCGGGTGTTGGCGGGTCCGCAGATGCAGCCGCACCGCAGCGAGTGCGGCCCGATTGAGCGGAACCCATCGTTGTTTCAGTCCCTTCCCGATCACGTGCAACAGACTTTCGTGGGCGTCGACGCGCAGATCCTCGATGTCCAGGGCGCACAACTCGCCATTGCGAAGGCCGGTATTGAGTAGAAACACGATGATGTGCCGTTTGCGGCGGACTTCATCCGCAGTCCGGGGACCCGCTCCGCCGCGCCTTGTGCGCACCTTGATTGATCGCAGCCACCGTCCCGCCTGTGGCCGGGTGAGGGGAGTGCCTTCCTTCTTGGCGACGAACCGCGGTCGACTGATGCGCGCCACCGGGTTTTCGACGAGATAGCGCTCCAGCTGGCACCATTGGAAAAAAGCAGACAGTGTGGATAGGTCGTTGGCCACGGTCTTGCGGCCGGCCTCCTCGCCCAGTCGATGGTCACGCCAGGCGACGAGTTCTTCACGTACGGCGAGTTGTTCGATGGTGTCGCTGCGTAGTCCGGACCCATCGCGCCACTTGCGGTACATCGCCATGACACGTTCGGTGCGTTCCAGCGTCTGGGGTGTGCAAATGAGGCTGCGTTCTCGAAGCCAGATCTGGTAAACCTCTTGCGCGTTTCGGTCGGGCACGAAGCGCCCGGTCCTGACCTTTTCTTCCCACTCTTCGATTTCGCGTTGCTTGGCTTTGGCCGCGGTCTTGGTGCAGCGACCCAGGAAGATGCTCCCCTCGATCAGCTCCCCGGCCCGCGGGCCCAGGCGGATGCGGAACTTCCAGTGGATGCGGTAACACTCTTTGCGTTCTTTGGACAAACAGGCCATCACGCCCACTCCCAACAGGAGCCTTGGCATGATGGCCGCAATCGAGTCCCGGGATTGTAGCCGATTCCGGCGCGTGAAAAACCCGCATTCGCAGGTTGGTGTTCCCGCGAATCGGCGACGAGTTCCCGCTGGAGTTTCCGCAACCGCCTTGTCGCGTCCGCAAGTCATTGCGCAACAAGGCGTTACGGATTGGAGGCGGGGGGAATCGAACCTACCGAAAAACGCCGGTTTCGGGGTCGCCAACGGGGTCTGACACACAAATAGACTCACAAGAGTTGCACGTCTCGGGCTGTTCGCAGCTTCAGGAAATCGCAAAAGGCTGGCGGAATCTGACGGATTCGCAGCGCGCGTCGGTCGTGGGCATCGTGCGCGCGCTGCTGGAGAAGGGAGTCGAACATGGCGAAGACCCGGCACTTCTTGGTAACGGGCATGGCGTTGGCGGCGGTTGCGAATGATCGGGTTTCGTTCGAAGTGCGCCCCGGACGATGGGACCCCGGCCTGCCTAACGGCGAGGGAGAATGCGCCGTCATCGTCCAGGAGCGGCGGCGCGGTCCGCTGAAAAGTTCCGGCGTGTTCAAGATGGCCGTCGAACTGGAGGCCATACCCACGATCATCGAGGGGCTCATGAAGTGGCTGGAGTGGGACGAAGCGGGAAAGCTCGGCGAACTCTTCCCCGGGGGAGGGCCACAAAGTGGCAAGTCGCCGGGTTGAGGCCTGCGGCTCGGGACCCTGTCGGCCGTCGCTCGCCCTGTTCGAGCGCAGCGAGTAGGCGGCGGCCGATAGGGTGAGCCGCTGGCCCTGCCTGCGGACGGGCTCCCCGAGGTCTGAGCGACAAACAGCGCCCGGAGCGTTCCCGGCGCAAGAAAAGGGCCCGATGCACGAAGCTTGGCGGCAGACTGCATCGGGCCAGGAGGACATTGGCCATCCTCGTCCGTGATCGTATCGCGCAGGGACGCGCATGGCCAGTTCATGTGAAGGGAGGCACTGGCCATGTGCGAAACCGCGATTGCGCACGACGTAACCCCGCGTTGTTTGATTGTCAGGAACGGCTGCCGGTCCATTTGGTGTCCGCGTTGCGGGCCGGGGCGGGGAGCGAAACTGAGGGAGCGGTTGTTAACGCGCTATTTCGTCAAGGGTGTCGGTCGGGTGGGGTTTGTGACGCTCACGTGCAGCCCGAAGATCCTGGGCGACGAACTCCAGAGCCAGTTCGAGCGCGTGAAGAGCCAGCGGCTTGTGGCCAGGTTTGTCCGCCTCTTCTCGAAGATCGTCGGTCGACCCGTGGCATACTTCTCGGTCATGGAGTTCCACAAAAAGTCCGGTCAGGTTCACTTCCACCTGGCCCTGGACGACTGCGGGCATGTGAGCCGTAAGAACCTGGCCATTCTGCAGGCGTGGTGCCAACGGAACATGGGCACGTTTGATTACAAACACTGCCCGAGCTCGCGGGCGGTGCGTTACTGCCTGAAGTACCTCACGAAGGGTGCGGCTGAACAACTGCCCGACTGGTGCATGGACTACCGGGCGCCGATTCGTCCATTCACAAGCTCACGCGGATTCTGGCACGATGGCAAGAAGCGCATTCCCAAGGAAAAACGCGGCGAAACACGGAGGATACGCACACTGCGGGCGAGGTTTCGCGGGTGCGAGCAAGCGGGGACGGTCGGGGTCGAAGAGCATGTCGATGAACGCGGGGAAGTACGGCGGCGATTCGCGTTCGCCTGGCCGGAGCCGTTCGATTGGGTGCGCGACCTCGCGGCCAGCTTCATCCCCGCGGTCGATGAGCGCCAGATTGCGGAAGCCCGCACGTGCTTCGCGATCGGTCTGGAGTGGGTGCGGGAGTTGGCGGACCGGGTCATTCGGGGCAACCCGGACGGCCGCGCAGCGGCCGCCGGGGCCGCCCCTTAGACTTGGTCTACTTGTTTGCGTTGTGACGCTTCTGGCGCATTTTGAGCCACATTCCCAGAGTAGCGACGCCGATGGCGGACAAGAGCCACACGAGGGTCGTCAGATTGTCTACCAGCCAAGCTGCGATGCCGTAGACGTCGCGAGAGAACTCGACACGAAGGGCACCATCTTTATGTGTCAAATTGAAATCTGATTCAATGTGGCGCATTGGAATGATCGTTTCAAACCAGAGAATGCAGTTTAAGGTATCTGAGGGTCGGATCGTGCCAATATTCACGGACTCTGCGAAACCCTCGACCATCGGGGATATGCCAAGGCCTGTGATCTGGACGAGGCCGCGAAATGGAGTCTTGAGTACTAATTCTTCAACTTGTCGTGTTCCGTTGTTCTCGATTTTGATTGAGCAAACGCGCGAAGTAGCCGTAATTACTCGGGCGAGGTCGGTCGGAAAAGCGCGAGTAATGTGGGTGTGCAAGCGCTCTGCAAGGACCTTCTTCTCGGGCAATGGCAGAGCGTCTCCAATGGCCTGCATGAGTTCGGCGAGGCCCAAGCGCACTTGGAAGTCGCGCCAACGATCCGGAGTTCCAGCGGGAAGCTGTAACTCATAACAACTTGCGGTCGCCTCGAGTCGGACGCTTGGTTTCGTGCAGAATTCGTAGAGTTTGATTATTCCCCCCACCACCGCCAGGAAGGCAGCGACTTTGCCTACAACACTCCAGAGGTCGTATTTCCGCTGGGGGTGAACAGGCCCGATTGTGTTGTTGGCAGGTGGTGCGGAATCTTCTTCCGTTGGTTGGGCGAGAGGTCGTGAAGAATCGCTGTTTGGCATGGGTTGATTTTATGACGGAAGATCGAAAGTGAATAGTACGGCCGGTTGAAGTTTTTTGTAGTTGACAACAAGTATGACGTGAGTATGATTCGGTAATATGAACGAACCGAAAGACCGGATTTCGATCACGATCGACCCGCAGGTTCTGGCGCGAATCGATGAGGTTTGCGAACGGAGCGGCGAAGCGAGGTCGGCTATGATTGAGCGCGTGATGTCGTACGCTTTGGAGGATTTGGACGAGGAGCTGAAACGCCTGGAAAGCCCGGTGATTCAGGCAGTCACTCGCGCTTTAGTTGCGTCTCCGGAGCTCTTCGCTGCTTTGTCGCGAATCACGGAAGGGAAAGTTTCGCGAGAAGAGGCAGAATTGAACCGCAAGCGGCTGCAGCGAAACCTGTCCTGGGCAAGGGAGCGGAAGAAACGCAAGAGGGTGGAAGAGAATGGGAATCAAGGATGATCAAAGCGGAAAGTCGGGACGGCTTCTGACACTTCGCGAAGTGGCGGAGCTGTTAAACGTGAGCATCAGGACCGTGTATAGGCTAGTTGCGGGGGGTGTGCTACCGGCTCCAGTGAAGATCGGGCGAAGCACTCGTTTTCGCCCGGACGACGTCGAACGGTGCGTGGAGCGTTGCCGGGGGGCGGGACGATGATCGCTCATGTCTACAGGCCGAAACGTCGCGTCGATGGACGCGTGAAGGTGGCGCGATTGTACCGAGGTCGGTTGCGCCTGTTTGGCGATGAGCGGGTGGCTGACATTCCCCTTGGAACTACGGACAAGCGTATCGCCGAGAAGCGATTGAAGGAACGAGTGGAGGCCGTCGAGCGCGAGCGGGCTGGCCTGCTATCGTCGCAAGCGGTGCGGGTTGGGGGCGGAAAGCCGCTCAAAGAGCAGGTCAAGGACCTGGTCGCCGACCTGCGGACGAAGGGCCGAAACAGGGAGTACGTGAAGCGAATCGACCAACGGCTTGCGCGGGTGTTCGATGCCTGCCAATGGCGCGTGATGGGGGATGTGGATCCGGGTTCCTTCATCGCCTGGCGGAACCGCCAAACGGAACTGTCACCGAAGACGTTGAATGAATACCTGGCTGCGCTGGGCAGATTGTTCGGCTGGTTGCGGGGAATCGGGCGGGTAGATCGAAACCCCTTTGAGGGAGTGGAACGGATCGACGGACGAGGTAAGGCGAAGATCGAGCGGCGAGCGCTGACACCTGACGAACTTCGACGGCTTCAGGCAGTTTGTGGGGAGCGATGGCCGGCGTACCTGGTCGCGGTCAAGACTGGGTTGCGGCGCGGGGAACTACTGCAGCTTCAATGGGCTGATTTGCACCTGGATGGTGCGCGTCCGTTTCTGCGGCTGCGGGCTGTGACGACGAAGAACCGCCGCGAGAGCGACCAGCCGATCGACGGGGAAGCCGTTGAGGCGTTTCAGGCGCTGAAGCGGGAGGGGGTGGGCCCCGTGGAGCGTGTATTCCGCCGTAGGCTACCGCGTCGGGAAACCGTGCAAAAGGACTTCGCGGCGGCGGGCATCCCGAAATTCGACGAGCGAGGACGTAAGGCGGATTTTCACGCATTGCGGACGACCTATTGCACGATGTTGGCAGAGGCGGACTTACCCGAACGAGTTCGGCAAGAGCTCATGCGACACCGAGACCCGCGATTGACCAATCAGACCTATACGGACCCCGCGCGGCTCCGCCTGGCTGAAGCGGTTGAACGGTTGCCGCGACTCGGTGACACACAAATAGACTCACAAGGATTGGTCACGGCAAGGCGAGAATTGACGCCTGATGGCACGTACGGGCCAGTCGGGGATGATCGTAAGTGCTTGCCGGTTAACAGCTTTGGACGTGGCGAGGCAGGTTGTGACACAAAGTGTCATCACGACTCAAAAACTGGAGGCGGGGGGAATCGAACCCCCGTCCCGCGACGGTTCCACAAGGGCCTCTACGTGCTTAGTCGATCGTTTGATTCTCGGGATGGCGGACGCCGGTCGACAGGCTCCCGCCCTCCCCAGCCCCGCTGTCTCTCATCGCGGCCCCGCCGGGCGGAAAGCCGCAACCAGCCCACTGGTGTCGCTCCGCAGGCTAGTGGGCGTCGCTTGCGGAACGGGCTGCCTAGTTCTTAGGCGGCCATGGCATACGTGTAGTTGCCATATAGGTTTTCGCCAGGTGTTTAACGAGGCCTCCTGACCACCTCGGCACGCCACCCTTCCTTCTTCACGCCCGGTCGAATCCAATCGCCCCCGAACACGGCCATGCCGCCGCCGGGAATCCTCAACACTGCCGAACCGGCCTTCCTTGCCCGCCTCGTTCACCCCATGGACGGGCCAAAAGGTGCACAGGATGCTAGTCCCGTGCCATCCCCTGTCAAATAATTCGTCCTCCATGATCGGCAGCCCTCTTTCGGGCTTGATGCCCGCCCTTTGGAACGCAGCATTCTGCGAATACATGCATCGCAGCCGGTCCGAACGTTGGCCAGTTCCTCGTTCAAGGGCACACGATGAAGCCACTGCCAGTATTGCAGGTAGTGACTTGCCTGATCCCTCCCGCCGCATCGCACTGCGCAGCTGTCATGTCCTGACACGATGCGGTCGGACGGCAATAGCCGCGGGGACACTCCGCTACCTGATCACAGAACATACGTTGAGGCACGCCCCGATTCGTCTGCCGTTCGTCATTTCGAATCCCCAGTATTCGATTCTAAGACCTATCTTTCGCTAGTATGTGTCAACATTTGCGGCGGCGGCACGCATTCAATTATCGCTGGCGTCACCTTCAACATGCGATCAAGGTCCGCTGGCATCGCACGGCGTCGGTCCTATGTTCGGACAACCTGTGCCTTGTGCCTGAGCCTGGCCGCCTTGTGCGGTGCATTGTGCCGGGGAAAGTTCCTGGCATGTCGTACCGAAACAGCAGGCCACGGTGCAACTTGAGGGGCCGCATGTGGTACCGACGCC
>CAZMVD010000160.1:0-1628 GCA_964569425.1 uncultured Phycisphaeraceae bacterium | reverse complement strand
AACGTGCCGTTGAAATTGCAAAAGCCACCTGTCGAGAAGTCGTAGCAATTGCCGCTCCCGCCACAACACGCGCCGGTCGGACAGGCGGCAAACGCTGATTCGCAGGATGTATCAAGGAGCAGCGTCCCGTCGCACTCGAGCTTCGTGCGGTTTTCGCGGCACGCGGGATCACTCAGGAAGTCGCAACACGCTCCTCGGCAGGTCGTGTTCGCCGTGGCGCAAGTCGTGCCGACGCCAAGGAACGTGCCGTTGCTACTGCAAAAACCGTCTGTCGAGAAGTCGTAGCAATTGCCGCTCCCGCCACAACACGCACCGGTCGGACAGGCGGCGAACGCTGATTCGCAGGTTGTGCCAATGCCCAGAAACGTTCCGTGATGATCGACTTCGCACTGTTCCTTCGTGTAGTCGTTGAAGCAGGCGGGATCCCTCAGGAAGTCGCAGCAGGCTCCGCGGCAACTCGTGTTCGCCGTGGCGCAGGTGGTGCCGACGCCCTGGGAGCTGCCGCCTGCGGTTTGACAAGCTTCGCGTGTCTCATCGCTGCACGAACCATCCGGCATGCAGCAGGCCTCGAGACACAACGTGGTCGCGCAATCCGTGTCGAGGCCTTTGGGGATCCCGTAGGCGGACTCGCATTCGTGCGGTAGCGTGTCGGTGCAGGAACCGTCCGCCAGGCAGCAGGCCTGGCAGTCGAGCACCGGCGGCGGGAAGCTGTCCGAACGCGTGGTCACGACGTTGGTCCGGCTCGCACCCGTGGAAAACCCGACGGTGACCACGTTGCGCATGGAGTTGGCGCCACCAAAACGCGCCGCCGAACAAAGCGGAAAACAATAGTCGACGGACACGGTTTCGCCCGCCGGGATCGTGTCGGGCAGGTCGATCGGCACGTAGGCGATGACGAACCAGCCCGAAGTGGATCCGGCCGGCAGTACCGGCGGGGTGTCGCCGCGCGGAAAATGCACTTCCAGGAAGTCCACGTACTCGCGGATTTCAGACGGGCTTCCGCCGCGGTTGGTGATGCGAATGGCGCCGCAGACGTTCTGCCCGTCGACCGAGGCCGTCTTGCTGATTTCAATGCCCTGCCCCCTGTTGGCCTGCCCGCCGGTCACCGAGCCCTTGCGGTGGGTCGCAGGCTCCTGCCGATCCTGAAGGGCCTGGGTCTCGCTTCGAGCCGCTGCGAATTGCGCAAGAAGCGCACCCGCCAGCAGCAGCGTGGAACCCGCCAATATCCGTGTTCGTGTGACCTTCATGTGTAACCCCTCTCGTCAAATGAACCACAATTCTGGGAACTTTCGTTACCGGGCGTCCTGGCCGACTTCGGGCTGATCGGCGGCCCTGAGCCCCTGTCATCCGCCCGTTAGCAAGTACATGCGCAAAACACCCGCGCCGGGCGTCACGATCAGATGGAAGCTGTCACTATGGCCCCAGCCGGGCAGGGCAACGAACCACAGGCTCCGGCCCGCGCGGATGCGGAGAGGGCGGGTCCCGGATATCGTGGCGGCGCTGGGCAAATAGTCGTCCCTGAAAAGCGTTGATTCTCCGTTTTTTTTGATGAAACGGGTCCGGTGGTGTGATGCACTTTGCAAGGAAACCCGGATGGAGGGGTAGGAATCTTGCAATTTGCGTCAGGC
>CAZMVD010000159.1:7818-8652 GCA_964569425.1 uncultured Phycisphaeraceae bacterium | reverse complement strand
AGCCCAGGGCCGGCGTCAGCCCGTGCCACAGGGCCAACGTGATGGAGTCGGCCGCGCCGCCGCGGATGGCCGCCACGGCGGGCGCCACCAGGTACGCCCCGGTGAGGGAAGCGGCCAGCCCGGCCGCCAGGCCGACGACACCCACCACCAGCGGACCAATCCACATCGCGAACACGACTTCATGGGTTGCCGGGGGGCGTTTGTCCGCAGAGCCGAGGAACGGACGAACGCCCACGCGCAGCGCAACGACCATCAGCAGCATGTGTGAAAGCACGGCAGCGATAAGTAGAAGCGTGGTGCCGTTCGCGCCGGTCCACATGGCTTCGTAGAGCGCTTCTTTACCGAGAAACCCCGTCAGGGGCGGTAGCCCCATCATCGACAGGGCGGCCAGCAACGCGGCTGCTGCAGTCAAAGGCATAGCGCTACCCAGTCCGCTGAGACGATCAGCGTTGTCGATATCGGTGGCGTGGGCCATCGAGCCGGCGAGCATGAACAGCGCGCCCTTGTAAAGCACGTGGGCCAGCAGGTACACCACGGCGGCGTGCAGGGCATACGGCGTGCCCAATCCGATGAGCATTGTCAGGGTGCCGAGCACGCTGACGGTGGAATAGGCCAGCATCCGCTTCAGCTCGCAGCAACCCAGTGAGAGCAACGCGCCCGTCACCATGGTGACGGCGCCCAGCGCGGTAATGCTCTGCTGCCATGCCTCTGTCCCGCCGAGAATGGGCGACAGCCGGGCGAGCAGAAAGACGCCGGCCTTGACCATCGTCGCCGAATGCAGGTAGGCGCTGACCGGCGACGGCGCCTGCATGGCGTTAGGCAGCCAGAAATGAA
>CAZMVD010000159.1:0-7808 GCA_964569425.1 uncultured Phycisphaeraceae bacterium | reverse complement strand
TGGGCCGACTTGGTGGCCGCGCCCAGCAGCACCAGCACAAGGATCGGAGCATAGTAGGCGTGCTCCCGGATGATCTCGCCGCGGCTCAGCAGTTCGGACAGTTCCAGGGTCCCCCCGGCCATGCCCATCAGGAGCAGGCCGGCGAGCAGAGCCAAACCGCCCAGCCCGGTGACCAGCAGCGCTTGCAGCGCTGCGGCGCGCGCCGCGGGGCGTTCGTGGTCGAATCCGATCAACAGATAGGAGCTGAAGCTGGTCAGTTCCCAGAACACGAACAACAGGATGACGTTGTCAGCCAGCACCACGCCGAGCATCGAGCCCATGAAGAGCAAGAGATAGGCGTAGAATGCGCCCAATTGGGCGTGGCCTTTCAGGTAGCCGCCGGCGTATACCACGATGAAGGTGCCGACGCCGCAGATGATGAGCGCGAACATCGCCGACAGTCCATCGGCGCGCAGGGTGATGTTCACGTCGATCAGCGATGCCCAATCGTACGCGATTCGCGGGAAGTGCCCGTCAGCGACTTCCGGGACCATCAGTGCGAAATAGGCTGTGACCGCGGCGACGAATGCGCCCAGCACCCAATGCGCGGCGCCGCGCAGCGCCCGATGCAGCGCGGGAGCGAGTGCGGCGAGAGTGAATATCAGGAGGATGCACGCGAGCATGGTCTCATCCGACTGTCGGAACAATCACCTGGTGCACCGAGCCGATCGGGGACCACCTGGCAGAGACTTTCGGTTCAGGCCGGCGCCGCACCGCCGACCGTTCAAGCATCCTAGCTGTGCGGCCATTCCGTGTCGACCGGAAAACCGCATCGTTGCCAATCGTCGACCCGCGCCGTCAGGTAACGTGTGCATGCTCGACCGGCCCATGCAGGATCGAATGGGTCCGGTCATTTCTGATGGCCCGGCGGGATGATTCGCGCCCGGCTCTCACGGGACACGAGGGCGAGAGCCGGCAGAATTCCGGGGTGTTCGTACGCTATGGATATCTTTCAGAAGTGAGCCATGGACATAGATGTTGTTATGCACCAGATGACCGATCCCAGCCGCACAAGCATGTCCTCGCGACGCTTGGCCGCCAGGAACGCTTGGGGGAGTTGCTGCGGCGCCATGCCGATGCGCTGCGGTGGGGACGGGCGGGCGAAACGCTCTCCCTGACCGACGGCGGACTTTGGAATCGCAACCAGCTCCGGAAACGCCACCCGAAGCTGAAGGCCATGTTGCTGGACGTCTGCCGCCCGAGCGAACACGTGTGGGATACGGCCAGGGTTAGTTGGGGCGAAGGCGAGGCGGGGCATCGGTCCCGAACCCACCGAGGCCAAGTGTCAGAAACTCTCACAGCGGCACAAGCTCCCCGGCATGACTTGGGGTGCGAACCAGGCCGCAGCCCTGATGAACCTCGTGGCCCTCCGGGAGAGCGGGCAATGGGAGCAGTACTGGAAAACTCGAATAACGGCCTGATACCGGAATGCGTAGCTGACCCCCCCGGCGGCGGAAACCCAAAACGACGTTGACGAAAGGTGGCGGTGTGCTATACTCTAATTTCGGCCCAACATGTCGTTTATGGGTGCCGATAAGAACGGAGGGTCCCAACGGGCGCCATGACCTGTATTGAGCACCAACTCTGAATTGTGGCAAGCGGCGGCGTCCGCCGCGAGAGGACTTCGACGAAAGTAGGGAAACGGACCATGTCACAGACGATTGCCGAGATGAGCGTTTCTGAACCGCTGGCATCCACCGGCGAACGGTCCCGAAACGCAGACCAATTGGAACGGCGCGCCTCCCTGCGCCACCCGCGGAAGTTAAAGGCCCTCCTGCTGGGACGTGGATTGGATGACGGCCTGATGTGCCAGACCACCAACATCAGCGAAGGGGGGATTTGCGTTCAGGTTCCCGAGTCTTCGGGCCTGACCGTAGGACAGCGCTACGAAGTCCTCCTG
Organism: uncultured Phycisphaeraceae bacterium; assembly: GCA_964569425.1. GTDB lineage: Bacteria > Planctomycetota > Phycisphaerae > UBA1845 > UBA1845 > JACQXM01. The sequence continues at coordinate 5,869 of CAZMVD010000159.1, read as the reverse complement.
ACCGAAGAGTCGGAAGCGCCCGATCTCGCCTGTTTTCTAACCGGGGGTTGTTATGCGACGGTCGTCCGCACGGCCCGGGGGGCCGCGCCCGCTCCGGGCGCGCTGGGGGCCGGTTTGCGTTTTGACCAGCCATTGTACTTTTAGCGGACGTTCTCACCCCGTTCAGTGTTTGCCCATTCGCCGGATCCCGCTGCCCTTCTCCTCATTCTTTGAATCGCGTTTCTCTGTCCGGCAGGAATGGACTCCGTCACCAGAATGAGAACCGTTGCCTGATGCGCGACGCGTGGTGGACGTACCCGGCGCCATGCCTCACATCGTACACGCCGTGTCGTACTCATCGGGGTTCCCGGTCACGGACAGCGAAGCCGCCGCATCGACGCGCGTTAGTGCCAGACGCTTGGCACCCCAGCAGACGACCGTGGCGACCAGCGTAGCGAGCACGGGTTGCGTGATATCCCACGGCCGTCGGCCGCCGTAAGACGCCATCCATTCAAAGAGCGCGGCGAACCCGACCGACGTCGCGATGGTCGCTACCCAGGCTCCACGGTTGCATCGCCGCTGCCACAGGAGCAGGCCGATCGCCAGGCCGGCGAAGGTGATGCCGATCGAAACGCCGCGTTCCATCGCCGTCGACCAGGGCAGTTTCCAGAGCGACTCGAACGGAACCCAGCTCGCCCGGAGTCGCTCGGCGGGCTCGGCCCCTGCCGGTGGAAAACCCAATTGCCCCACGCCCACCACCAGCACATGCAGCGCCAGAACCAAACCCACCAGCGGCCGAGGAAAGGCCCACCAGACAGTCTTGCGGCCGGACGTGCGCGGCCAACGATCGACGACCCCCAGCGCCAGCCAGGTGCCGCCCGCGACCCCCAGCAGCCGCAGCAGGATCGACGCGGTGTCGAACACGCGCGATCGCGTGAACAACTGCATCAACTCGCAGAGCACGACGAGAATCGCGGCGTGCTTCAATGCCGAAGCGGCGGCGGCGAATCGATCTCGACCCAGTTGCCGTGCGCCCAGCGCCCAAAGGTAAGCCAGCAACGCGAACCAGCCAATGCCGGCCACCTGCGTCATCAGGGCGGCAAAGGGCGGCGCACCCGGCGCGCTGGTGCGAACCGTGGTGAAGTCCCAATGGGCGCTCAGGAATGACGCACGCAACTGCTCGCCGTTGACCACGAAATCAAACGGCACGACCGCCAGCAGCAGCAAGCCCACTGCCAGCGCTGCCGAAGCCGCGTGCAATGGCGACCGGCGCCAGCTTGTCGCCACGGCGGCGGCCGTACCTGGCCAGAGTCGCAGTGCCACGCACCCCGCGAATGCCCCCACAATTGCCCCCAGCGCGTTGGATCGTACATCCACCCAGGAGGCCACGCGCGCCGGCATCGCAGTCTGCAACAGCTCCGCGGTGCCGCTGACGAGCAGGGCGAGAATGGTGGCGCCCACGACTCGCGCGGTGGTTCGGCGCTGCGCGTTTGCCGCGAGCACGACCACGAAGCCAAGCGGAACATACAGCGCGATGTTGACCAGCAAATCGGCGCGCGGTGATGAATGAAAGCCGATGCGACCCAGCGCCGTGAGCAGCGATCCGGCCAGCAGGGGTTCGCTCAACCGAAACGGTAGCAGCGACCCATAAAGAATCGCGCCCACGACCAACGCCGCCAGCCACCAGGGCCACGGAGTGGCGTGCGCCGACGCAATAAGCGTAGTGACTTGGACGGCCTCCCGGGGCCGTCTGGCGTGCTCCATGGCCGCCTCCCCTCGTTACCTTCCAGGCTGGGCCTGTGGTGCTGACCGGCGGGCCTGGCGCTGGATTCACTTACCTGAGCATAGGCACGCCAAATGGCCGACGAGGGAGCGATTCTGCCTCTATTCCACGGGTGAATGTGGTTGGGCCGATAAGAGCCGCGTCGCAGGAAAATCGCGCCCATCCGAACGGGGGGGCCGATAGGGCCGGCGCGACGCAGGCCGACGCACGACTCGGGCGACGTTTGGCGTTCCTCGCGGACCGACCCGCGCGGTGATCGGGGAATCCGCGCGCCTACCTTGCTATCCTGCGTCCCGGGGTTCAGGCCCGCGAATCGGGCGTCGCCGCGCGCCGGCGCGCCGCAAATGAACAGCATGCAGGGTTTCGTGAAGGGCGCGGTCCTTGGTCAGCTTCTCCTGAGTCAGCGCCATACGCCGTGACCAGCTCGGGAATTGTTTCGGTCCGACGCCCGGCAGGTTGACCGGCTTCCACTCGCCGGCGAGATCGTCCCACGACAGCGCAACGAGCGGTGAACGGGCACGCGCCAGGAACAGGTGAACAGCGCGCACGATCGCCGCAACATCCTCCGCATCCCCTTTGGTCAGAAGTCTGGCGTTGCGCAGCGTCCGAATCAGGGCAATGCGTTCACGGTGGCGCCGGGCGACGGCCTGTTCCCATTCGCGCCGGGTCAACAGCCCCAACGTGCGGCGCAGATCTAGATCCCGTGCGGTCCAATACCCCGCCTGCGGTGCGAAGTCGTGCGTGTTTACCGCAGCCAGCGCCCGCGGTGAATAGGTGGCAGGAGCCTTGAACCGCCGGCCGGTGCGTTCGAAGTACAGCACGCGGCAGGAGAGAATGCCCCGGTCGGCGAGCGCCGGGGGCACTTCGGGCGGCACGGTGCCCAGGTCTTCCCCGACCATGACCACACGGTTTCGCCGGCTCTCCAGCGCCACAATGCCCAGCAAATCCTCCGCGGGGTACCGCACATAGGCGCCTTCGGAAGCGGGTCGCCCCAGGGGAATCCAGAAAAGGCGAAACAGGCCCATCACATGATCCAACCGCAACATGCCTACGTGCGCACAGGCGCTGCGAAGTAGCGAAATCCAATAGCGATAGCCGGATGCGCGCAGCGTGTGCGGGTTGAGCGGCGGCAGGTTCCAGTCCTGTCCCCGTTCCGCCAGCGGGTCGGGGGGGCAGCCGATCGTGGCGCCCTCCACGAACAGATCGCGGTGCGCCCACATGTCGCTGCCGTCGCGCGCCGAGCCAACGGCGAGGTCGCCGTAGAGTCCCAGGGACATGCCGGCTTTGCGCGCCGTTCGCTGGACAAGGGCGAGCTGACGATCGAGCTCGAACTGCACAAACAGGTGCAGATCCCACGCCGTGACATCGCCCGCGATGTCGCCCGGACAGCCGCACAGGCCAAGGTCGCGCAGCTTCGCCGGCCAGCGGCGCCAGTCCGTGGCAAGATGGGGCGGGCGCGAGAAGCGCTCCGCCAGCGCCATGAATTGAAGGTACTGCGCCAGGGGAACACCGCCGCGTTCCAGAAACGTCAAGAACGCCGCGCGCCGCGCCGGCGACCGCCGGTTCATGATATCCTGCGCGAACACCTGGAACAGCCATTGCATGGCGCGCAGCTTGAGCGCGGCGATGCGGGGATAATCGATGACTTCAGCGGCGCGCAACGCGGCCAGCTCCTGTTGAAACGACCGCGCGGACACGAGCCGCTGCGCGGCCGGGCAGCGGGATAACTCGGGCACTGCTTCGATGTCCAGGTAAATGAGGTTGCGAAACAGGCGGCTCACCGGCGAATAGGGCGCCACGCGCTGCGGGGTGTTCCAGACGGCGTGCAAGGGGTTGATGCCCAGAAAATCGGCGCCATAACGGGCGGCGCTGTGCGCCAGGCGGCGCAGGTCGGTCAGGTCGCCCACGCCCCAGTTGCGGCGGCTGCGGAGGCTGTAAAGATTCGTCCAGATGCCCCAACCGCGGCCCGAGCCCAGGGCTTCTTCGACCGTCCAGCAACGGGTTGGAGTGATGATCAGAGTTTGTTCCCCATCCCAGGTTTGAACGCCGGACTGCACCGTTGCACGCAGCGTGTAATAGCCTTCCGGGGGCACGCGGCGGTGGCGGATCGAAAGGACCGCCCGGGTACCGGAAATCCGCTTTCGGCCCTCCCGTTGTTCCATGAACCGGCCTGCCTCGTCGACCAGTTCGAGCCGCCACGAGACGGACTCGCCTTCGCGAGCAGCGGAAAGTCGTATAGTCGTTTGCAGGGATCGCAGCGGAAGCCGCACCACGCGCACAGGCGAGAGCAGCTCGCTGCGCCGCGCGTCCGCCAGTTGTTCCAGGGTCTGCCGCGCGGCCGATTCGGTGGAGCCGTCCCACCCCATGGCCGCGAGTAGTGCCACGCGCGTGGCATCCGAAGTGTGGTGCCGGCGTTTTCCACCGCTGTCCACGTAAACAGGAAGTATGCCCGCCAGGTCAGCCAGTTGTCGCAGGCAGGTGCGGGTGGACACAGTATGTTACGTTCCCGGCGGAAGACGCCTAGTCCGATGGCGCGCATCTTCCACGACCACGATACTGCCCGATACGAGAGCCTCGGACGTACTCGGAAGGACGCTAGAGAGTCGTTCGATCAGAAAGCTCGTTCGAGTGTTGTTGACGCGAAACAGAATCACGCGACCTTGACCGCCCGGCGAAAGGGCTACAATTTCCCCGAAATCAAGGTCAAACGTAATGACAATTCGGCTTTCGACCAACGCTTTCTCGAAGATCAGCCCGTTGGGAAGCGTCTGCAATCCAAGCTCGCGCAAATGCACGGCATCGTGTCCCTCCTGGCGAAGCCATTGCACGATGCCTTGCGATACGCCCATATCCGCAAGAAACCGCAGAGTGGTCGTCACGCCGAGCGAACCTCCTCCTGTGACAGCCAGGCGGCGTATTCGAGTGCCTGTTGAATGTCCTCCGGGGTCAGATCGGGATAGTCCGCCAGCACTTCCTCGCGCGCGGCCCCGTGGGCGATCTGCTTGACGATGACCGAAACGGGGATGCGCATACCGCGGATACAGGCCCGACCGCCCAGGATTTGCGGATCAAACGTGATACGATCAAACACGAGTTGCGTCCTTAGATCAGCGCCGATCACGCCGGTAGCCACCGACCGCGCGCCGGCTCACCCAATGCCAGTGCCACGCCGATTCCGTTTCCCAGGGCATTCTACCAGTTGATTGAAGCCGCTGCGAGTCGGCGCATAGCGGTCAACCAATCATGAGTCTCGCCCGAACGTCGCGGCGGTCCTTTCCGCCCGCATGAGCACCAGCGCAAACGGCGCCACGCGGAGTCGATCTCCGTAGTTGATGCGCCGGGATTGGCGCCTCCGCGCGGTGTTCACCATGCATCGCCACCCGGTCACACCCGCCGCCATCGGAAGCCGGAATTCCCGCCGCCGGGAGTGCGCATTGAGCAGCAGCAGAAACGTTGCCGCTTCCGCCGACGCATCGTCATTACGGTGCATCAGTGCCGCCACCGCGTGCCGGTGCGGATCGTGCCAGTCGTCGTGCGTCAATTCACGCCCGTCCTCACGCAGCCAGGTCAGGTCTTTCCAGTGTGCCCCGTTCGCCGCTTCGCCGTGGAAATAACCCCGTGAATACACGGCCTTCAGGCGCCGGCGGACGGCCGTAAGCTGGCGGGTAAAGTGCAGGAAGCGCTCCTGCCGTGCGTCCAGCTTCCAGTCGATCCACGTCAGGGGGTTGTCCTGGCAATAGGGGTTGTTGTTGCCCTGCTGTGAATGGCCGATTTCGTCACCGGCGGTGAGCATGGGCACGCCGAGCGACAGCAGCAGCGTGCCCATCAGCGAGCGGCGGACGCGGTCGCGCAGGCGGTTCACCTCCCAGCGGTCGGTCGGTCCCTCGATTCCCCAGTGGTGGCTGAAGTTGTGATCGACGCCGTCACGGTTGCCTTCGCCGTTGGCCTCATTGTGCTTGCGTTCAAACGTCACCAGGTCGCGAAGGGTGAACCCGTCGTGCGCCGTGATGAAGTTGACGCTCGCGGTTTGCGGACGTCCTGTCGAAGCGAAAATGTCGCTGCTGCCGGTGAGGCGCGACGCCAGTTGCGCGGTTTGCCCCCTGTCGC
>CAZMVD010000158.1:0-8879 GCA_964569425.1 uncultured Phycisphaeraceae bacterium | reverse complement strand
TCGAGATTGGGATGGAACGGATCCTCCGCGACCCAGCCCTTGAAGCCGGGACCGGTGATCTTGCTGCCCTGAAACAGGGCCGCCTTGTAGTTGCCCGCCCATCCGTGCACGCCGGAGCCGGGCTTGCCGATGTTCCCGGTCAGCAGCACCGGCAGCAGTGCCGCGCGATTGGCCTCCGTGGCGTGGAACCAGTGGTTGATGCCCTCGCCCTGGTGAATGGCCACCGCGCCGCCGGCGTGCGAGGTTTCCCAGATATCCTGCGCAAGACGCTCGATCATCGCCCTGGGCGAATGGGTGATCTCGGCCACGGTGTCCAGGTCGTAGTCCTTGAGGTGCTCCTGGTACAGGGACCACAGCGTGCGCACTTCGACTTCGTGCCCGTCGACCAGCTTGATCTTCCAGGTTCCGTCCAGCGCCGGGTCGATGCCTCTGGTCGCCATGCGTTTGCCCACGTCGTCGCGCGTCAGGGCCACAGGCTTGTCGGTCTTGGCGTCCCACACCACGCGGTCGCCGAGCTGCTTGTGCTGCTCAGGCGTGAGCCCCTGGACCTTGAAGCTAGGCCCGTCCTTCGAGAGCGGGGTCTGGTAGTTCGCAAACACCTCGTCGGCGCGCAACCGTTGCAGCGTGTCGCAACGCACCAGCAACGGGAAATCGGTGAACTGCTTGACAAACGACTCGTCGTACCATTTTCGCTCGATCATGTGCCGCGTGACGCCCAGCCACAGGGCGGCGTCGGTCTGTGGGCGGATGGGAACCCAATAGTCGGCCTTGGTGCTAGGCGGGCCGTATTCCGGAGCGATCACCACGATGCGGCCGCCGCGCTCCATGCACTCGATGAACCAGTGGGAGTCGGTGAGCTTGTTCTCCACCAGGTTTTTGCCGTTCATGATGATCAGCTTGCTGAAGCGCAGGTCGTTGAAATCGCAGTCGCTGTTCTGCAAGCCGTGAACCCAGGGCTGACCGGGGGTCTGGTCGCCGTGCCAGGTGTAGTTGCTCCAGTTCCGGCCGGCGCGGGCGTTTTCGGGGCTGACGCCGCGCACTTTCGCGTCCAGCAGGGCCATCGAATTGTTGAGCCGGTAGAGCCCGTATTTACCGATGACGCCGGTCAGGCCCATGCCGCCGCGCATCTTAAACGTCCGCGTGCCGGCGCCGCCCATTTCATCGATCATCTCTTCGGGGTAGCCCTGTGCCCGCAGTTTCTTCGCGCCCGACTCGCCGCTGTAACGCTGCGCCACCGACACGTACGCTTTGGCGATGTAGCGGAACACGTCGTCCCAGCCGATGCGCACATGCACGTCCGACCCGCGGCTGTCGAACTTGTACTTCGAACGATTGTCGTCCACGTCCAGGTCGGGAAAGCCCGCGTCGGCCCATTCCTTCCAACCCTTGCGGATGATGGGGTGTTTCAGCCGGTACGGCCCGTAGAGCAGGCGGTGGAACGTGTATCCCTTGGCGCACTGCCGCGGGTTCCAGTTGGCCGTGGCATGGTGGCCGTAGATGTCCCCATAGGTCTGATAGTCGTACTGTGCCCCCATGCGCGTGATGACGCCGTTTCGCACGTACGCCTGCACGCGACAGGCGTGGGTGTCGTTGGGCGAACACACCCAACTAAACCGGCTGTCGTAGCGATACTGATCGCGGTAGATTTTTTCCCAGTCGCGCGCCGGGTAGAACCCCAGCGGGTTGGCGATGTCGGGTCGAAAGGCGAGCGCCTGCATCGCCCAGCCCCATGCGCCCACGGTGCCGACGGCGGCGCCGGTGGTCTTGAGAAACTCGCGCCGTGTGCTGCCTTTGATTTCGAGTGCCATGATTCGCCCTCAATTCTTGCCCGCGCGGCCACCTGCGGCCTCCGCGCCGCGCTATTCGATGACCAGTTTCTGCCAGATGCTGATGTTCTTTTTCCCGTCGCGGTCGCCCGCGCTGCCGTTCCAGATGGCAAACGACACCGGCAGGTAATCGCCGGCGCGGAACACGCGCTCGTCGCCTTCGTCGTGATGTTGATCGCAAGGCAATTCCAGCGTTCGCTGAAGCTGCACGTACCACACGCCGCGCTCGTACACCGCGGTGCCCTGCACGAACTGAACGTTGGCGGGCTTGGCGGACAGCGTGCCCGGCCCGCGCGCCGTCAGGCACTCGACCGGCGTGCCGACCGTGGGATTGGCCACCAGGTTCCCCGCGCCCCATGCGGTGATGAACGTGGGATCGTGCTCCGTGATCGGCGCCAATGGCCAGTTCGCGCCGCCGCCATTCCATTGCGGCGGCGCCTGCTCGGGGTACATGTCCACCACCCGATCAGGAAACGCCGCGTCCACGTCCTGGTAGCCGGCGAGGTGGTTTTTCTGGCGGTCCGCCTTCCACATCCAGATGTTCACGCCGCCGTGCGTGGTTGCGTCGCCCATGTAGAAGGGCGGATCGCTGGAGAGCGAGAACTGAATGGCCACCGCATCGCGAAACTCATCCTGGCGCACGGCGCGCTCATCGGGCGTCGGGTCGAGCCAGGCAAGGCGCAGCGCTAGTTCGCGTTCGTTGTGCAGCGCCTGGACGAGCAACCCTTCGATGCGTTCCTCGGTCCACCACAGGGGGGTCAATCCCACATACACCGGGCGCGCCTTTTCCCATGCCGCGTCCAGCGGTTCGACGGGCAGCGAGCCAGTCACGTTCGGCGCCACAATGGTCCCCTGTCGCAACTGGGCGCGCTCCTGCGCCCCGGCGCGGGACAGCGATTGCACGTAATGAATCAAATCCCAGGTCTCATCCGGCGTATACACGCCCTGCGACGCGGGCATCGGGGTGCCCTTCATACCCTTCCAGATTCGTGCATAGAGCTGGTGACCCTGGTTCGATCCCTTGAAGATGCCGTTCACAAACGACCGCGGTGGGACCGGGTAGCCTTCCGCGTCGAACTTCACCGCGTCCGCCACCGGCTGGCCGTCCACGCCGTGACAACTCGCACAGTTCTCCAGATACAGCCGCCGACCCCGGAACCAACGGACCTCGTCGAACGCCGGCTCCGGCGGCACCACCAGCGGCGCGCCGGGTTGGGTGCGCGCCGCGAACATTGCCGCCGCATCACTCTCGGCCACCCGACCTTCGGACACCCATTCCCGGAGCATTGTTTCCGTGGCGTCCACGTGGAGCTTGCGAACGTACTTCACCAGCGCCTCAAGGTCGGTCCTGGGAAGGTGCTCCCAGGGCGGCATGGCCGAACCAGGCATGCCGAAGCTGATGGTTCGGAACAGATCATCGTCGGACGGAACGAGGTTCTCCGTCATTGCCAGCTTGAAATCGCCTTGCATCAGGTTCCGCGGCCGGGGGTTCATTAGATAGGCGAATTTTCCGGCGCCGTCTCCGTTGTCCCCGTGGCAAAGGGCGCAGTTTCTGGTGTACAACTGCTTGCCACGGGCCAGCGCGTGATCGTTGCAATCGGCGATTTCGACTGATGTTTGCCCAGAAGTCGTAGACGTCCCTCGCACCACCGGTTGCGAATTGTCCTCCATCGACATCGAAGGATCGTGAAGCCTACCCACTTCTGTGCGTGCCATCGTATTCGATATCGTTGGGCCGGTGGGATCGCCCGCGCAAGCAGTGCAAAACAGAACGTGCCATGAAATGACTGGCAATATGGCCAAAGTCTTCATAGGAAAACCCTCATGGTCCAGCGCTACTCGTTCGGGCCGAGTGGATTGCCATTGGCCTTACTCTGACGAATTCCCCGCGCAAATTCACGGATTGAAATGAGATGTTCCGGAGCGACGAAATGAACGCGACCCTGCTCGCCCTGCATAGCGAATCGCCGGCACGCGATTCAGCCTCGAAGGGGAAACGATTGATCACGCGTGTGGAACGATCGAGGCGGGTGAGCGCTTTGACGCGGCGAACCAGTTCAGGAAGGCGAGTCACGTGGCATTCGCCGAGGGATCTCGGCAACGTCCCAGACACGTTTGCTCGTACCGGGTGGCCCAAGTTGGTCGACAGGTAGCGAGAGGTTTCGCGTGCATCCCGATCGCCCTGTACCCGGTGGGATAGCCGGCCGCCCTGGTGATTGTCGAGATAGACAGTGGCTCGAAGAGCGGGTTGACCGGAATTTCTCGGCATGTTGGTCTCGAATCCATCGAGCGAGCCGTAAGTGCGATACGGCTATAAATATATCTCTAAATCTTTTTTTGTCAACCGGTTTCATTCGGGGATTTGGGGGGCAGTTTGGCTGAAGCGGCATTTTCGTCCGATAACCTGCGGAAAACTAGAGAAACCTATCCTTCAGATGTTTCCGATGTTCAGATTTCGGTTGTATTTCCCGGGACTTTTCGATGATCTTATCGACGGCACCAAGTCCGCGAACTGATTGGTATACCTTGCGGATTGGCGGAGTTTGTGAAATCGTGCCTCTGTGGGGCTGGCAGATTAAAGTGTGTCTTCCGCTACTGGCATGTACACTGGACTTGCCGTCTAAATTGGCCAGCGACCTACTCCGCAATGTGGCTGCGGCGATGATTCCTATCGCCAGATGCGGTGCCGCGCAGCCGCGTTCAGCCCATTTCGCTCGACCGCCCGTTTTCATCACCAACTGGCGGTCGGAATGGCCGCACATACGAGCCCTTGGCGCGGAAAACCCTATTCATATCCCCAGTTCTCTTTGAGCCGTCGATCGACCAGCTTCCACAACCAAACGCCGATGCCGAACGGTTCAGGAGGATCGGGCTGGGGCAATTGGACATTGATGACGGAAAGTCGTTCAGCGGGAAAATCTCGCTTGCCGCTGCCGCAGATCATGGCCACTCCGTTCTTGAAACGCAGTGCGCGGATCGCGTTTTCCGCCGGAAGTTCGCTGCCGATCCAATCGAAGAAACGGCAATAGGGATGGGTGCCGCCCTTGTCCGTGGCGAGCCCTACGACGCGAAACAAAACGAACTTGCCTGAACACAATCGGTAGGAGACCACCGTTCCAGGATCCCATGGAGTAACGGCCTTGACGACCCTTCGGATTCGTGCAGCTTTCGGCTGCGGTGACTCAAGTTGCTTTCGGAGGCCGGCCAGCACAGACACGCGCTTACGGAGCAGGCCGGGATCTTCTTTCCACCGCTCCAGATCGGATCCGTCCGTCATAATGGCCAACGCCTTCCTCTTTACCCGAACTTCCAGGCGTCCGGCTTTCCATTGGGTGGCGGCCAATGATAGCCAGAAGACTGGTCCCTCGTCGGGATCATCCAGCGTTTCCTTCCATTGTCGGATAAGGCGGTCGGTAGCATCCGATGCCGCCATCCCATCGCCCACCAGGGCCCGCCAATCGTCGCGAACCTCGCAGGCCGTATCGTCGGAAAAAATGGCTGATCCCCATGCTCCCATGTTTCAACTCCGCCTCGGGAAGTCCTGCCTTTCGCCGGTACGCCGCACCCGACCCGTTCGAGTTATCGTCAGAGCGCCGCACGTGGTTCACCCTCGTTTCGCGAAAAAGGGGAACAGCCGATTCCTGCCCAAAGAACGGAGGAGTTAAGCCCAGAATCTCTCGGTCCTTGCAGGGTTGCCTGTCCCGAGTTGGACCCTTTACCTGGGGAGTTGCGGGCGTGGGAAGCTCCCGAACTTCTGTGGGCGGACGCCACATTCAAGGCCGGGGCTGGGGGATCGTAGGAATGAACCGTCCCTGGTTCATCGACTCCAGCCAGGTGCCGGATTCATGGCAGTCGCGGCACAGGGGAAGAGTGCCGCCTGTGTGGCACTGCTCGCAACGGAGGTTTTTGTGCAGCGTAAGATCCATGGAGTGACGGAACTCGCCTTCGGAAATGGCCTTCGAGCCCTCCTCGATCGGATTGAAAAAAGTGTGGCAAACGTTGCACTCGGAACTGATGCGCGATCCGTCGTCGGCGACGTGTCTGCCGTCGTGGCAGCGGAGACACCCGGGCGAGTACATGTGCCCTATATTGTCAGGATAGGTTCGCCAGTCGACGCGCATCTCGGGAAACACGTTGTGGCTGTAAAGGTCTTGCACTTGGGCGATGGCGGCCCGGACATCCGCACGACGGTTCTGCCACAGATCGGAGTAGTTGGACTGATAGAACTCGGCCAGGTCTCTTTCGATGACGGACAGCGCGGTGGCGGAATCGGGATAAGCCCGTTCGAGCACGGCCACGGCCTCGCGCTTGATAAACGGGAGGGTCAGGTCGAGGCGTCCGATGAACAGGTAATGGTCAACCATTTCGTTCGGTGGCAGGAATCGGTGAGCGGTACGATTGTGACAATCCATGCAATCGACTTCGCGGTGAATGCCGACCGGGGGTGGATCGGTGGCGCGTAATCCGTCCGAACGGAACACCTTGGTTGCACCATCATGCGCAGTCATCCGGACCCAGGGGACCTCCTGCAGTTTGTCGTCTACCGCGATGTATTCGATGCGCGCTGAAAGGGCCATGTGCATGTGGATTCCTTCAACGCGGCCGAGGAGTTCATCGCCCCCTCCGGTCTTGAGCAGAACGCGCACATCGCGGCGGGTGTTGGATTCATCGGGGGAGTAGTGAACGTTGTCACGGAGCTGCGATCCATGGAACTTCGCGGGCCAGTGACATTGTTCACAGGTCTCGCGTGCAGGCCGCAACTCCGTGATGGCAGGCGGAATTGGACGCGGGAAGGTATTGCCGAGTACCTTGAAAATCTGGCGGGTTCCCGAAAGCTTGGACTTCACGAACCAGCTGGCACCGGAACCGATATGGCATTCTGCGCAGGCTACGCGTGCATGCGGTGAGCGCTCGTAGGTAGCGCCTTGCGGCTCCATCACTGTGTGACAGACCTTAGCGCAGAATTCGGTGGAATCGGTGTAGTGATAGCCGTAATAACTGCTCACGGACATGACAGGTACGGTCACAAACGTAGTGACACCGGCGAATCCGACGAGCCACCGGCGATGGCGAGGATTATTCAGATCAATGCGCGGGAGTCGGTATGTGATGCGCTGCGTAGTGGCCATTCGGTGAAACTGCCGGATGCGTAGAGCGATCCCCAGCGGCACGATCGCCAGCCCGATGGCGAGAATGCCGGGCAGAATCAGGATTCCGATAATCGACACATAGGGATTCGTGGAGGGGCTAAGTAATTGAAACAGCGTAAAAGTCAGGAGCAGGACCAGTGCCGTGACGGAAATAACCAGCCCCGAGGCCGTGATCCAGTTATTCCAGGCGGAAACTGATCCGGTGGTCGCGGGAGGGGCAGGTGAGGGCTCGGGTGCGTCTGTACTCATCATCCGTGCATTCGGTCAGTCAACCGCGTCCCGGTAGCCTCGACGAGAACCGGACTGCCGCATGATAACGAACATGGTGCGGTTCGCCAGTCGATTGGGCCATCAGCGGAGACGGGGAGTCGGGGGGGCGGCATGGAGCCGAAGGACTATCCCGTGGCGGCGACGGGGAAGCGAGTACGGACCACTATTCCCTTCATGTGCCCACGGCCGTTGCGGTCATCGGCATGCGCCGGAACCCAACGCCCCAGATCATGTGAAGCGCTGGTTGACAACTCCGGCGGGTGCCCGATGCTATAGCGCATGACCAGCGCCGCTTCCGGTCATCGACCCGCCACAGGGGAACGGCGAACGATATCATTCTAACCAGAAGGAGTGACGCGCCATGACCCAGAACAATGTGTTTTCCCCACCGTCGGATTTCGTCGCGCGAGCGCACATCAAATCGCTCGAGGAGTACCAGCGGATGTACGACCGCTCGATCAAAGACCCGGACGGCTTCTGGTCGGAGATCGCCGACGGCTTCTATTGGAAGCAGCAGTGGAACAAAGTGCGGGAATGGGATTTTACCGATCGTATTTCGATCAAGTACTTCGCCGGTGCCCGCACAAACATCACCTACAACGCCTTGGATCGCCACCTCGCCAAACGCGGGGAACAGATCGCCATCATCTGGGAGGGCAACGAACCCGGTGAGGACAGCAAGTTGACCTACCGCCAGCTCCACGCCGAGGTTTGCAAATGCGCCAACGTACTCAAGCAGTTCGGCGTTAACAAAGGCGACCGCGTCTCCATCTACATGCCCATGATCCCGGAGCTGGCCATCGCCATGCTCGCCTGCGCCCGCATCGGGGCCGTCCACTCCATCGTGTTCGGCGGCTTCAGCCCGGATTCGCTCGCGGACCGGATTGTGGATTCGACCTGCGAGGTGCTGATTACGACGGACGGGGTCTATCGCGGGGCCAAGGCTGTGCCACTGAAAGCCAACGCCGATGAGGCCATGGACATCTGCGCTCGTCGCGGGATTAACGTGCGTACGTGCATCGTTTCTCGACGGGTGGGCCAGGAAAAAGTCCCGGTGACTATGAAGGCCGGCCGCGACCACTGGTGGCACGACGTCATGAAGGACGCGCCGCCCGCCTGCGAACCGGAATGGACGGATGCCGAAGACCCACTGTTCATCCTCTACACCTCCGGCTCCACCGGAAAACCCAAGGGCGTGCTGCACACCACCGGCGGCTACATGGTGTATACGGCGACGACGTTCAAGTACATCTTCGACTATCAGGACGGGGACATCTTCTGGTGCACCGCCGACATCGGTTGGGTCACCGGCCATTCCTACATCGTCTACGGGCCTTTATGCACCGGCGCCACCACGGTGATGTTCGAGGGAATCCCCACGTACCCCGACGCCGGGCGCTTCTGGGACGTGGTGGATAAATACCAGGTCACGCAGTTCTACACCGCGCCGACGGCCATCCGCGCCATCATGCGCGAAGGCGATGAACCGGTGTTGAAGAGAAAGCTCACGAGCCTGCGGCTGCTGGGATCCGTGGGCGAACCGATTAATCCCGAGGCGTGGATGTGGTACCACCGCGTGGTCGGCAAGGAGCGGTGCCCCATCGTGGATACCTGGTGGCAGACGGAGACCGGC
>CAZMVD010000157.1:0-8914 GCA_964569425.1 uncultured Phycisphaeraceae bacterium | reverse complement strand
TCGAGGGCCACGAGCTTGCCGTAGCGCTTGGTCAGGTTGATCGTCTGGACGATCACGCGCGATTCATACCCTTCACAGTCCGAACCCGTCGTCATCCTCACCGGCGGGCGGCCCGCCGCCCAGCACGGTAAACGGAATGCGGATCCGGTACATGGTCAACGCCCGCTGTTCTTCCGGCAGAATCATCTGAAAACTTCGACCGTGCTCCCGGCGGAACAGCCGCGCCGGGCCCGGCGACGCGGCATACCCGATCAGTGCCGCACTGCCCGGCCGTCCCTTCCCCGCGTGGCCCCCGTCAAGCTGCGCGCGCAGGTCCAGCCGCCGCAGCCGATCGCGCGAAATCGTCCTCATCCCCATCACCTGGTCAAGCACCCCCGTCGACAACGAAGGGTCAAGATCGCCGATGGTCGACAGCAGCATCAGCGCCTTGCGCTCATCGCCCACGCCGTAGCGGTATGGCGTAAACTGTCCCAGCCCGATGAGCGTGACCACGCTGCGCCATTCGTGCTGGGCATCACTCAAGCGCGAGCGCGCCATGAACTGTCCGAACGATTCGGTCGGTTCGAGGCGGTAACAGCGATCATACAGCCGCACGGGCTTGCCGTCCGCGGGCAGATCCCCGATGTCGAACACATACGTGTCATGCGCCCGCGCCTGCGCGGCGTTCTCCAGCGGGCTGGTCGGCAGCAGCAACAGGCAGTCGCGCAGCGTCACACCCAGATCGTTCACCACGAAACTATCTTCGCGAATGCGCCCCCCGCGCGTCGCCAGTTGCGCTGAAAATTTCCCCCCCAGCGAACCCTGCCACCATCCCTCGAACTGCTTGAGCGTGGCCCGCACCCGAACGTCATTCACCACCGCGCTCCCCGGCTCCAGGCGATACTCACCCGGGTCCACATACGTGGTCGCGGGCTTGGACGCATCGGGGTCGCCCGCAAACGCACGCAAAAAAACGTTGGTGGCCTGTGGCTCCTGCGCCCCCAGCGGATCGTCGGGCAGCCATACGTCCAGCCGCTTGTCCCCCGCCGTGCGCAGGCCGAAAAACACCGATGCGGCGCCCCGGCTCTCTCCCGCGTCCGCGTCCACAATGGAAAGCTGGTGCAGCGTATCGCCGAACCCCCGCACCGCCTGAATCACCATCACGCACAGCACGCTCGTCCCCAACGCCACCAGCGCAAACGCAGACCAGCTATGCTGCCGCCAGCCGCGCACCCCCAACAGGCTCCACGTGCCCAGCGTCGCCAGCAGCACGTAGCCCACCGACGCCAGGCTCGCCGTCAGCAGGTACAGACTCCCGGACGTCGCGAACGAAATCGGCCGCACCACCTTGTCGAACAATGGTACCGGCAACGCCGCAAAACCGAGGTCGGTCTCCTGTGTGCCCAGGTAGAAAATCTTGGTGAAAAACGCCGCCGCCCCGCCCGCAGCGCTGAACAGGTCACGCAGCGTCACCGTCGAGAACACCACCGACCCACGCCCCACACGCCGGCGCGTGATGATATCCGCCGGCAGCATCCCCGGCTTCCCGGGGACATCGAAGTACAGGTCCGGCTCGAAAGCCACTTGTTCGGCGCCGGGCCGCGCGTTGCCCACGGCCACGGGAACCGGCGAAGGAAACTTCACCAGAAACCACGGCGTTCGATCCTCCTCCTGCCATTCTTCCCTGACCGGCCGGCCCAGCATCGACTCGCGCACCTGCGGAAGGTTGCTTACCGACACCACTTCGCCGATCTGCACCGGCAGGACCTCACGCAGCGCGTCGACCAGCATGAAGGCCCCCGCGCTGCGCGATGCGGCGATAAACAGGGTTCCACCCTGCCGTACCCAATGCAGCAGTGCCGCGCGCTGCCGCTCGTTGAAGTCGTCGGGACCGGCCTCGTCCCAGACGATGAAGTCCACCATTTCCAGCCCGATCCAGTGCTCCGGAATATCCGCCGGCGCAACGTGCCCCACGTGAACCGGCCTGCGGAATGGCTTCACTTCGCTTTCATCCGGCCGCTGCACCAGGTCCTTCACCCGTCCCAGCGTACCGGTGGAAACCGACAGCACCAGCAGGTCTTCGTCCGGCAACACCCGGGGCTGCTGCGAAGGTACGGCAAAACTCCCCAGCTCCCCCTGCGATGCCACCCGAACGGTCTCCCCCTCCATCCCGCGCACTTCGACGCGAAACAGCGGATCGCCGCGCACCGCATTGGCCACCACGTACAGATAATATCGCTGCGACCCCCCGGTCTCCTGCCGCAGGTGCACCTCGACACTGTCGTAAGCTTCGTCACCGTCGATGTCCGTCTGGGCCACGCGCAGCGTTCCGTCGAAGCTCGCGCCCTCGAGCAGCGACACATCCACGATGACCGGCGCCCACGCGCTGTTGCGTATCACGTCTCCCCCGGGAAGCGCCGGCATGCCCACACGGGTCACGTTGACCTCCAGGAGCGCAGCACCCCGCGCCGGCGTCGTGCACAGCGCAGTGACTCCGACAATGCAAATCAGATGCACAATGGCCCACCGGTGCCGCCGCCACATCGCCGTCTCGCTTCCGCCCTCGCGGGACACATTCCTGGACGCCAACGCCGTACGCTCCAAGGCAATGCGCTGTCGACCAAGGGACGGATCAATTCGACCATCGTTAATGGCGCTGCCCCCCTTTGTGCAAGTTCAAACGTGGTCCGATGGACAGTGATTCTATCCCATGTCACCCGCCCCCAACAACAAGCATCCCCGCGCCGAACGCCGCCGCCGGGCGGCCGCCCGGCCGCTGCCGCCGGTGGCGCTTGAATGGACCGTGGCGTGATGGTTTCCGAAGTCGGGGGCACGAGCCGATTGGCTAGTCGGCGGGCAGACGCGAAATGGCCTCATTCGAACCCACGAGTATCAACACGTCGCTCGGCAGGATCGTGGTGTTGGCGCCGGGCACGTCGACGACCGGGGTTTGCACCATGGTGGCGTCCGGACCCGCCTGCACCGCCACACGCCGCTCAATCGCCACCAGATTGACGCCGTACTCGTTGCGCAAGTCAAGTTCACGCAGAGACTTATGATGAAACCGCCGCGGCGCCGCGACATACACCATGCTGTGCCCTTCGCCCAGTTCCACATATTGCCGCAAGTTCGGCAAGGAAACGCGGTGCGCCCAGCGCAATGCCGATTCGTTCTCCGGCAACGCGACTTCGTCAGCGCCGATCCGCGTCAGAATCTTCGCCTGAAATTCACTCTCCGCCCGCGCGATGATCCGCTTGACCCCCAGTCCCTTGAGGATCACGACGGTCAGCGCAGCGGACTCGAAGTCGTGCCCGATGCCCACGATGGCCACGTCCACCTCGTCCACGCCCTGGATGGTCAGCGCTTCCTCATCCGTGCTGTCGAGGCGGACGGCGAGCGCGACTTCGTCGCGAATTTCCTCCACGAGGTGGGGATCGCGATCAATGGCAATGACCTCGGCATCGGCCGCGGAAAGAGCCCGCGCCAGCCGCCGCCCGAATCGTCCCAGACCGATGACCGCGATGCGCTGCATGAGCATTCCATTTCAAACCACGGTCGGAAACGCACCTTCTTAAGCCGACTCGGTCACGCTTCGCGAGCGCGCAACGTCAGCCGATCCCGACCGATTCCGTGGGATAGTCGTACCGCGCCGCCCGCACTTTCCCCGCCAGCGCGATCAGCAGCGTCAGTGGACCAAGCCGCCCGGCGAACATCGCGGCCATGATGATGATCCGACCGGGCGCCGTCAATTCCGGCGTCAGTCCGGTGGACAACCCCACCGTGCCGCAGGCCGACACCGATTCAAACAACGCCGCGCGCAGCGTAACCCGCTCGGTAAACGAAAGCAGCAGCGTCGTCACGCTGACCAGCGCAAACATCACCATGACCACGACCGCCGCGCGGCGTAGCACGCTCTCCGGAATCGTGCGCCCGAATGTCTCCACACTCTCCCGCCCGCGCAGCGTGGACCACAAACCCAGAAACAGCACCGCAACCGCAACGGTCTTCACGCCGCCCGCCGTCGAGGCCGGTGAGCCGCCGATGAACATCAGAATGGCGCCCAACAGGTGGCTGGTGGGTGACATGAGATTGATATCCATGGCCACGGTGTGAAAGCCGGCCGTGCGCGACGCCACCGAGTAAAACAGGCTGTCGAGCATCCGGCCCGCCGCGGTGCCGTTGGCCAGCGTCGGCGGACCGTTCACGTCGTATGCGCTCGCCGGCTCGCCGCCCAGCGTCGCAATCAGCCAGAAACCCGCCGCGCCCAACACCACGCAAAGGGCAGAACTGATCAGCACCAGCCGGGTGTGCAGGCTGGCGCGATGGCCGCGCCGCACCGGCGCCGAAAACGTAACCCCCCGCCGCCGCCGCAACAGACTCCGCCCGCGGTCCACCGACCAGCGCCACAGGTCCAGCAGCACCGGAAACCCGATGCCTCCCAGGACGATCAACGGCACCAACACGGCATACACCTGCCACGCCCGGCGATACGCCACCAGGCTGTCCGGCACCAGGGCAAAGCCCGCGTTGCAAAAAGCGCTCACCGAATGGAACACGCTCAAATACAGGCGCTCCCACGGCGAGTCGACGCCGTTCCACATCGAGTAAACCAGCGTCGCGCCGGCCGCCTCCACCGCGAACGTGCAGATCACGATGAACAGCACAATGCGCCGAATCTCGCCCAGCGTCTGGTACGTAAGCGCATCCTGCAGCACGATCGACTGTTTGAGCGAAAGCTGCTGACCCGCCAGCAATCCGAACACGCTGCCCAGAATCATGATCCCCAGTCCGCCGATCTGCATCAGCAGCAGGATCACCGTCTGGCCGAAACGCGAGAAATCGGCCCCCGTGTCGTACACCGTCAACCCGGTGACGCACACCGCGCTGGTTGCGGTGAACAGGCAGTTCAACGCATGCCGCCCAAACGTCAGCCCCTCGCGCTCCGAGACCGCGAACGTCGTCGCCTTGGGCAGCATCAGCAGCGCGCCGCCCAGCAGAATGGCCGCCAGAAACGTCAGCGCCACAAAGCGCGCGGGGTTCAGCTTCGCCTGCACCAGCGACAGGTCCACGCGCACCGACACGAACACGATCCGCGCCATCAGCAGGACTTGCGTAACCGCCAGGTACACGCCGGCGTGCGGAAGCACCGGCGGGTCCAGCGCCTGCCGGTGAAGCCACCAGAACACCCCGGTGGCCAGCAGCAGGGCACCGTCGAGCAGCAGATGGCGGACCGCCGCCCGCCGGTCGGCGGCGCGATACATTCGCACAACCTGCCACGGCACAAAAAGACCCGCCGCAACGATCTGCGCGCCGATCAGATAGCTGATCGCCACCGGCGGCGTGTGGCTGCCGTATTGCAGCGCCGCCGCCGCCAGCCCCACTGTTCCGCAGACCCCGATCACGCCCCGCAGCGCGCGGCGCACCGGCGAGCGGCGCGCCCGCGCGTACCGTACCGTGGCCGAAAACGTCCCAGTCATTGATCCGCTCATCAGGCGACATCCGGAAAAGTCAGCACGGCGCCGTACCGCGCGTGCAGCGCCGCGCGCAGCGAAGCGTGTTCCGCCCGCGTCAATGCCGCGTCCCGCCCGAGGATCGCCGCCGCGTCATCGCGCGCCTGCGTCAACAGGTCCACGTCGCCGACCAGGCTCGCGGCGCGAAACGTCGGCAGCCCGTGCTGCTGCGTGCCCAGCAACTCACCCGGACCGCGCAGACGCAAATCCTCTTCCGCAATCCGAAAACCGTCCGTGCAGGTGCACAAAAAGCGCAACCGCGCCAGCGCCTCTCCACCCGCCGTCTCGGCAAAAAGCAGACAATACGCCCTTTGGCTCCCGCGTCCAACACGCCCCCGGAGCTGGTGCAACTGGCTCAGCCCGAAACGCTCCGCATGGCGGACGAGCATCATCGTCGCCCCGGGCACGTCGACGCCCACCTCCACCACCGTGGTCGCCACCAGCGCCGCCAGCTTGCCCGCGCGAAAGCGCCGCATGACCTGGTCTTTCTCCGCGGCTGCCATTCGCCCGTGAATCAGCCCCACGCTCAGGCCCGCCAGGTGCGTGGCCGCCAACGTTTCCGCCTCCTCCGTCGCGCCGCGCAACGGCAACTCGTCCGATGTGTCCACCAACGGACAAACCACGAACGCCTGCTCCCCGCCCTCCATCCGTTGCCGAACGAACGACCACGCGGCCCCCTCGTCATCCGCGCTCACCAGCCGCGTCACCACCGCCTGCCGACCCGGAGGAAGCCCGTCAATCGTCGATACATCCAGATCGCCGAACAAGGTCATCGCCAGCGTTCGGGGAATGGGCGTCGCCGACAGGATCAGCGTGTGCGGTGCCCGCCCCTTGGAGCGCAGTGCCGCGCGCTGCGCCACGCCGAACTTGTGCTGCTCGTCGATCAGCACCAGCCCCAGTTGGGTGAATCGCACATCCGGCTCCAGCAGCGCATGCGTGCCGATGACCCAGTCGCATGCCCCGGTCGCCAGCGCCTCCAGAATCTCCTGCCGCGCGCGCCGCGGCGTGCCGCCGGTCAGGCAGGCCCGCCGCACCCGGCTTCCCGCCAGGTAATGTTCGACCTTCTCGCGGTGCTGCTCCGCCAGCACCTCCGTCGGAACCAGCAACGCCGCCTGACGCCGGTTGGCGATCGCCGCCAGCGCCGCGTACACCGCCACCGCCGTCTTCCCCGAACCCACGTCCCCTTGCAGCAGACGATTCATCGGACGCGGCACACCCAGGTCCGCGGCAATCTCACCGATCACCCGTTCCTGCCCCGGGGTCAATTGAAAGGGCAGTCGCCGGCGAATCCGCTGATCGACTTCCGGTGTGACGTGGATCACCGGTGCCTTGGGCCCGGTCAAACGCTCCCGCCGCCCGACCTGCACGGCCAGTTGGCACAACAACAGCTCGTCGTACGCCAACCGCCGCCGTGCTGTCTCCACGTCGTGAAGTGAGGTGGGTCGATGGATGCGCGCCACCGCCGCGCCGCGCGGCGCCAGCCGCCGGGCGCGTCGAATCCGCTCCGGCACGAAATCGTCGATCAGCGGCGCCGCTTCCTCCAGGACCTGCGCCACCATCTGGCCGATCTGCCGGCTGGAAAGCTGCGCCGTCCCCCCGTACACCGGCTCATGCCGGTCTACGTCCGGTTCCGCACGCGCCGCCCCATCATCCAGTATGGTCGTCTCCGGGTTGGTGAACGATGCACGATCGCCATAGAGGTCCACCGCCCCGGTCACCCGGACCACGGTTCCCTCGTGGACCCGATCGCGCAGAAAAGGGGAATGGAACCAACTGACGTGGCATTCGCCGGTGCCGTCCACCAGTCGGGCCGTCACCGAAGGCTTGCCGGCGCCTCCGCGGGTCCGCACCCGCGCCAACTCGCCCACCACCGTGGCCGTCTCACCGGCGCGCAGCGACAGGATCGAAACCGAACGCGGGCGCAGCGTGTAACGAAAAGGGTAATACTCGAGCAGATCGCCGATCGTGAGCACGCCCAGCCGCGCGAATTCCGCGGCGCGCGCCGGACCGACCCCGCGCACGTACTGCACCGGATCCGTCAGCGCCCTGCGCGCGCCCACCGGCGCCTCCTTAGGCGTGTCACCAACGTGGCACCGTTCGGAAGCGCCCCGCGCCCCGCAGACCGGAACGCCGGGCTCGGGGACGCTACGGAATCACCAGGCGCTGGCCCACGCGGATCTTGTTCGGATCCCCGATCTCCGCGCGGTTCGCCTCGTAGATGTCCTTCCATTTGCTCTGGTCGTTGTAATACGTCCGCGCCAGCGAATAGAGCGTCTCCTTCCGCTGCACCGTGTGCGTGCGCGACGCGCCCGCTCCGCTGGCGAACGTGCCGCCCGCCGGATACGTGTAACTGTCCTGATACGCCGGGGTCGACGTGGCCGGCGCCTGCGAATACATCGAGTCGTCATACATCGGCTCGACCGACGTCGTGCTGGGTGATTTCTTCTTGAACAGACCGCAACCACTCAGGGAAACCACGGCACCGAGGCAGAGAATGGGGATCAGTACGATCCGTCGCATAGCGGTGACCTCCTGTCTGGCGTGAAACCGGATAACAGTTAACGGCCCGGAAATGTATCCTGTTTCCACGATTTCGTCAATTGGAAAATTTGGGCGAACAGGGCGATCACCATTCGTCAGGTTCGGTAAGCCCGCCGGAAACTCCGCCGGCGCCCCGCCTTCGGTCGAACCGTCCTTCAACACCGCGCTCTGAGGCAGCGATACGCCAGGGGGCGCAATAGAGACCTTAAGGAACACATAGCGGGTCGGCCATGGCCGTCGCCCCGCTGTAGCAGCGCTGGAACGCCGCGTACTCCCGCAGGTCCACCGTGAAGTCCTCGTCCGCGTCCACGTGTTCGCAATCCGGACCCACCACGTTCCCCGTCCCGAAAAAGCACGCATGCAGGATCACCGCATCCGCCGCGTCAACGTGCATGTCGCTGTTGAAATCACCATAGGCGAACGGAACCGGGTCCGACACGTGAAAAAACGGGCTGCTCGTGAATGACGGCTCAAAAATCACATTGCGGTTCCAGAAGAAGTTCATGCCCAGAATGCCGTCCATCACCCCGAGACCGTCCGGCGACGGCAGGTCGAGAATGACGAACGGCGCCCGCGAAAAGTCCATCGCCCCGCCCAGTGCGTTGATCCGCACGAAGTCGATGAAATACCCCGGCAGCGTGTCCACCACCCCCGCCACGCCGCAGACCGCCACCTCGAAGTCCGGCTCCAGCGGCAAACTCAGGTTGGCCGCCATCCCCGAACTCATGATCGACGCCTGCGACCCGGTGTCGACCATCATCTTCATGTCCACGCCGATGTTGATCGGACTGGGTTCGCCTTGAATCACTCGTATCTGTGAAAAAAACAACCCACCGGTGGGAATGGTGCCCCCGAACAGGGCGAGCAGTGTGGGGGTTACCGGC
>CAZMVD010000156.1:0-9084 GCA_964569425.1 uncultured Phycisphaeraceae bacterium | reverse complement strand
CTTTGAAAGAGGGTTTGAGCGCCTCCGCGAAAGCGACCGCCTTCGCCGCGATGCAGTGCATCAGCGGGCCGCCCTGGCTGCCGGGAAAGATGCGCGAGTCGATGATCTTCGCGTGCTCCTCTTTGCACAGGATCAGCCCCCCGCGCGGGCCGCGCAGCGTCTTGTGCGTCGTGCTGGTCACGAACGCGGCCGTGGGCACGGGGCTGGGGTGCAGACCCACGGCCACCATGCCCGCAATGTGGGCGATGTCGGCCATGTGTAGCGCGCCCACATCGGCGGCGATTTCGGAAAACGTGTCGAAGTCGATGGTCCGCGGATAGGCCGAGGCGCCGGAGATGATCAGTTTGGGCTTGTGCTCGCGCGCCAGCCGGCGGATCTCGGCGAAGTCGAACTGCTCGTTCTTGCGGTCCACGCCGTAGGCGACGATGCGGTAGAGCAGCCCGCTCATGTTGACCTTGAGCCCGTGCGAAAGGTGCCCGCCGTGCGCCAGGTCGAGCGACAGAATCGTGTCACCGGGCTGCAGCGCCGCCAGGTACACCGCAGCGTTAGCCTGGCTTCCGGAGTGCGGCTGGACGTTGGCGTGGTCGCAGGCGAACAGCTTCTTGGCGCGTTGGCGAGCGAGGTCCTCCACCGCGTCCATGTTCTCGCAGCCGCCGTAATAGCGCTTGCCGGGGTAGCCCTCGGCGTACTTGTTGGTGAACACCGAGCCCAGCGCCTCGAGCACCGCCTGGGAAACATGGTTCTCGGAAGCGATCAGCTCGATGGTCTCCTGCTGGCGGCGGACCTCGGCCTGCAGCGCGGGGAGAATCTCAGGATCAACGGCGGCGACGGCCTCGAAACGGGCCTTGGCGGCGATGGACATCGGAGCACCTCGATTGGATCGTATCCAGCGACAACGGGGAACACCTTAGCGCCGAACGGGCGGAAATGCAATCCACGGCGGGCCCGGCGGCGGGCACCCATACCGTAACGCCGGCAGGAAAGATCATCATGGGCGCGCGCTGGATCCGCGGCGCAAACGGATCAACGGTGGTGCGGCAGAAACGCCCAAAGCGGAAAACCTTGCCCGGCGCAAACATGTTTCACGTGAAACAGTCTTGCGTGAGAAAGCCAAAAGCTGAAAACCGAAACGCCGAAATGGCTGTGAATGGCGCAACCTTGTTTCACGTGAAACGGTCCTGCGCCGGGCTGCGGGCCGGGAGTTCTTCCCGTCCGCCCCCCTTGCCAAGGGGGGTTTGGGGGGTCGCGCAAACGTGTTTCGCGCGAAACAGGTTTGCGCAACGTTGTTTCACGTGAAACGGGCTTGCGCTGGGGAACCTCGCCTTGCTGCCTCGTTGCCTTGTTGCCTTGTTGCCTTGCAACGTTGTTTCACGTGAAACAGTCTTGTGCGGGGGCGGTCCGGGAGGCGCCAGGGTTGTGAAATGCGCAAGCTTGTTTCACGTGAAACACGTTTGTGCCAGGTCCGCGCCAGTTATTTTATGCGTGAGGCGCGGAGTTATCGGACAAAATATTATAGGACCCATTCGATTGCGGATTTCGGATTGCCGATTGGCGATGGCCGGTTTCGCCGTTTCGACGTTTCAACGTTCGCTCGCCTCTCGCCTACCGCATTCACTTCGCGCCTGCGTGGCTCCGTGGCTTCGTGCCTTCTCTCGCCTCTCGCCTCACCCCCTCCGGCGAAGATTTCGATTCGGCCTGCGCGATTCGGAAGGTAGAATGAGGCCGTCATGTCCAAGCGCGTCTGGATCACCGTCGGATTGCTGCTCGCGGCCAGCGGACTGGCGGCGCGGACGGTGCGCGCGGACGACGTGCTCTACCGGTACGAAGGAAACGTCATCCCCACCGACCCATCGGAGGGGTGGTTACTCTTCGATCCCTGCGACCCGCCATGCAGCGAATCGATCGAGAACGGTCATCTCGTGTTCCGCTGGACGCAGGCGGCCAACATCGTAAATTACACCAAGGTCATCACTGAGCCGCCCACGCCCGAGTATGGAAGCCTTTGGGTTGAATGGCGATTTCGCTCTAATCACCCCCTTGGGCCTATCTTTACTGGTTGCGACGGCATTATGGTTGTCGACTTTAGCCAAATCAGTGACCTTCTCAACATGTACGGCGACGCTGCCATTTCCAACAGCGGCGCCTACTGGGTCGACGACTTGGAGCTCAATAAGTTTCATCTTTATCGCTTTGAAAGTGCAGACGGTGCTGCGTTCTGGATTTCGGTGAATGGTCAAAAGTTCTTTCCAGGACTAGACAACCATTCCAACGGCTGGAGTTTCTTGCAGCTTGCCGGACGCGGCGGCTGCACGAGCGACCAGATTCCCGACATGGTCAACGAATGGGACTACGTGCGCTATGGGACCATCGGCTTCGGGGAGCAGATTGTTTCCGTCGATCCGCCGCCGGGGCAACTGGGGCCGGGGGGGTACACCAGCTTCACCACCTTCCGCGTGACCTTCGACGCGGCCAACTTTGTGTACATTGATGACATCAGCGTGTCCGTCACCGGCGGCACCGCGCCGATCGTTACGGCCACGCGCCGCCGCGAGACCGACGACGTGGACACCGTCGAAATCGTCCTCGACCGCCCGCTGCCCAACAACCAGCGCACCCGCTTCACCTTCACCGACGCCGCGGGCACTCAACACATCGACTACGACTTCCGCGAACCCGTCCCCCCGGTGCCAACCCTCGGCACTGCCGGCGCCCTGCTCACCGCCAGCGCAATCCTCCTCGCCGGCCTCCTCGCCCTGCGGCGGCGGATATCCACAGGCGGCGGGTAGCGCTAGTCCGAACAGATGTAATTGAGCTGGAACACACGAAAATCGGACAGGTCGATCGTGAGGCTGGAGTCGAAATCGAACGCAGCCCGGCAGGGCATGGACACCGGCGCGAGTTCATTCATGCAACCGACCAGTTGAGCGTGGTCGTTCAAATCGACTGAGCCGCTACCGTCGAAGTCGCCGCGGCAGCCGGAAAACTCGTAGGCGCCCATGTCCACCATGCTCATGGTTCCCACGTCGGCATCGAACTGTCGTGGCCGGTTGTCGAGGTCGAACGGGGTGAGTTCGCCGGTGTCGCCGTCGTCATCGAGGTCGGCGTGATCGGGCGGAAGGGCGGCGTCGTCGCCGGCGTCGAGGCAGGGCGACGTCGGGCCGAGGCGAAAATCCCCGCCCGCGGCATCGACAAAGCGCGGATCGAGGTCGATGTTGCCGTTGGCCGAACCGCCGTGGGGCACGTTCCCCGCGCCCGGGTCGTTGTCTTCGATGACACTGAAGGAGACGAACGCCGTGCCGCCGTGCGCGGCGGCGATCTGGCGCTCGGCGATCACCGCCGAACCCGAGTCGTTGTTCCAGAAAATGGAGTTGGCGGCAATCAGGGAGGCTTCGGAATCCACGAGCACGCCGCCACCCAGGCTCCCCGTTGCGGAGTTTTCCGTCACGGTGCCGTTGATCATGGTCAATTGCGCGTTGTCCTCGATGACGATGGCCCCGCCGTGGCCGCCGGTGGCGTGATTGTCGGTGAAGAGGCAGTTGGTCATCGACGCGCGGGTGCCCACGCCGAGAAATCCGGCCGCGGAGTCGGCGAAATTTCCCGCCCAAGTACAATTGACGAACGTCGGCTCGCCGCCGGTGGCATAGGCGCCGCCGCCGCGCATGGCCTGGTTGTCGATGATCCGGCAGTTCTTCACCGTGGGGCTTGCCTCGTCGATGTAGAGGCCCCCGCCGCGGCGCGCGTTTGACGTGAAGGTGCCGAATCCGCCGATGAGGGTGAACCCGTCGAGCACGGAACCGGGCCCCTCGCCGCTGGCGAAGGTCACGGCGCTTCCCGAACCGCGCAACATGGTCACGTCGATCATACTGCCGCCGTCGGTCGCGGCATCGGCGCCGCGCAAGGTAATCGCCTTGCCCAGGAAGTTGATGAACTCGTTGTAGGTGCCGGGGGCGGCGGCGATGAGGTCGCCGTCGTGCCCGCCGTCGAGCGCACCCTGTAAGGTGAAATAGAACGGCGCGCCGGGCTGCGTCTGGTTGACGACCGGTCCGGGGCCGAACACGCAGGCGAAGTCAAAATCGATGAGCGTGGAACAGCTCGCGCTGTACGCCGATATGCAGACCTTTCCCACGCTGTCCTCGGCACTCAGCACGCCGCGCAGCGCTCCGACCAACACGTTGCCGCCCGTTTCCGTCGAGGTGAACTCGATCCGGTCGATCAGGCGCGGAGAGACGAAGCCGTGCCCGATGGCCAATACGCTTTCCGCGGCCGCGGGGCTCACCGGTGAAATGACGAAATCGACCAGTTCATTGCCGGCGTAGAGGTCCATGCGCACGTTGCGCCCCTCCTCCAGCGAGCCGTACAGCGCGTAGAAAGCACCGATGGGGGGATCGAACTCCATGGTGGCACGGCCGCCGGGGGGGAGGACCAGGTCGGTTGCGCGCGCCAGGGAAGTCCGGTCCTGCAAGGGACAAAGCGGATTGCCGGAGGAATCGAAAGTCGAGACGGTGACCTGTCCTCCCGTCAACTGCAACGTTCGGGGGGCGGTGGCGTCGGGCTGGCCGGTGATGGTGCAGCCGGTGAAGGAAGCAGGTGACGGGCTGGGCCAGAATTGATCAAAAGCGAATGCCTCCCACCGGTTTGGCACGCTGTTTTTCCAAGCAACGGCCTGCCGCTCGTTTTCGACGACCAAGGTCGCGTCGTCGTAGGTGATGAGCCGCTGGAGCGCCGAAATGAGCCCGTTGGAAACCAGACACAGGTACGGCTTGGTCGGCTTGTGGCCCCACGCATCGCCCTCGGTCTCCCACGCTTCGAGGTATTGCTTGCGGGTGACCGAACTCGTGGTCCAGTTGGTGGCGGCGACACCGTCGAGAATCATGTTGGGGTGAATATGCCGGAACCCGACGATTTCCCCATGCCCATCGGTCCCCTTGCAAGGAATGCTTGGATCGAGGGGGTCATTGCCCGAGTCGCAGCAGGTGACGGGTGATTGGACGCTCTTTCCGCCCGGCGGCGGCGAGAAGTTGAAATAGCGGTTCACGTCGTAATCCACCAGCGGGAAGGGGGCCTCGGTCTGCCAACGGTGATAGAGGTTGCGCACATGGCTCAGTCCGCGCGCGGAGGGGTTGTGCACCAGCGCTCCGCATATCGGATCGGCGACCAGCCAGCCGCCGAGCAGACCCGGCGGGGAGTCCCGCCAGTCGCCGAAGGGAATGCAAACGCGGGGGATCTTGCAGAAACCGAGGAGGTTGCGGTCGCAATCCTGGTTCTTATAGCCGCGAAACTCGTTGTGGATGGCGCG
This sequence comes from uncultured Phycisphaeraceae bacterium, assembly GCA_964569425.1. GTDB lineage: Bacteria > Planctomycetota > Phycisphaerae > UBA1845 > UBA1845 > JACQXM01. Next base: position 3,788 of record CAZMVD010000156.1, on the reverse strand, counting down.
CCAGCGGGTCCAGTTGTATTGGTTGGTGTTGACCCGCCCCACCGGCAGGCTGCGGTTGCCCACCGGATCGATGGGACCGAGCAGATCGATGTGGGTGATGGTGTCGGAACCCAATCGCGCCACCGCGCCACCGCCCATGCTGTGGCCGACGACGACCAGCAGCGCCGACGGTTCGGCGTCTTTGACGGCGGCGAGAAAGCGCAGCGCGTCGGCCTGAAATTGGTTGTCCTCCTCCGGGCGTGCTTTCTCGGCGAAATAGCCGTCCGGCCCGGGAGTCGGCGCAAACCCGCCGAGTTCGGTAAACAGATTGCCGGGGAAGGACGTGGCATCGTGCAGCGGCTTGGTCATGTAGGGCGCCAGCAGGTTGTTCCACCACGAGTAATGGACGTACCCGCCCTGTTTGAGGATGTAGTGGGCAAAGTCGAAAAAATGAAGAAGGTCAAAGTCGGCGTTCTGCGAATAGCCGCTGACGAGCAGCGCATAGATGGTCCGCCCGCGCGGCACGAGGATGACTTCGTCCTCGGTCGAATCGAGCGCGGGCAGGCTGATGGTGATCTGGTCTCCCTCGAACACGCAGGCGAAGTCCATGTCCGCCGGACAAGGCAGCGCACAAACGGTACCCAGCCTGTCGTTGTTGCCGAGCGTTCCGCGGAACGCGCCGATCAGTACCGTACCCGCTTCGGTGCAGGTGATGCGGATTTCGTCGATCAGGACCGGCGAGGAGAAGCCGTGCCCCGCCGCCGACCCGCTGTGCGTGCTGACCGCCGAGGTGAGCGAATCGACCAGCGCACCGCCGGAGTAGAGCCGCATGGTGCAGGTTTCGCCCACCGCCAGCGATCCGTAATTCGTGTAGAAGGCGCTGATGGGCGGCGAAAACTGAAAGGTGGCTTCGCCGCCGGATTCGACGTAGACGTCGGACGTGCGTTCGATGGAAGTGCCGTCGACAAAGGGACAGACGTTGTCACCATTGGCGTTTCTGGACGTAACGGTCATCGTTCCGCCGATGAGATCCAACGTGCGCGGCGCGGTGGGATCGCCCTGATTGACGACGCAGCCATTGAACGCGTTTCCTGGACTCGGCCACCAGTAGTCGAAGGCATATCCGACATAGCGCGGCTCGGCCATCTTCCACGCCGGGGCGTTGCGAACGTATTCGGTGACGACTCCGGCCCGGGCTTGAGTGCTGTTTGAGGTCAGCGGCAATAGGAGAATGATCAGGCCGGCGGGTGTAAGCCGCGTCCAAAGCGGTTTGCGCCACATGGTGTGACACTCCGACTGGAATTGAACGAAGAGTCCACTCAGGTGCGACTTCCTGGTCGCGCGATTCTGGATGAGAGATTGCGACGGATGATCGGCCCAAGGCATCCGCCAATCATGGAGCCTAATATTAACCGGAAATCCTCCATTAATCAACAAAGAAATGATTCTTCGGCTGAGGGGCTCTACAGGGCCCTTACGGGGAACTCTTGGGTGTTCTCGGACTCGGCAAAGTTGGCAGGGGTGTTTGGTGTGCACTTCCATCGTGAAGCCGTACGGCGTGGAGAGATTGGTATTGGAGGCTGCCACTTGGGGCACCATCTGGTTTACCCATGCGTTCCGCAAAGCGAATCATGGACTGTGTGCCAGAATGGGATGTGATCATCGATTCTGCAGGCGGGGCGGCTTAGTCTGCTCCCTACCCGGCGGAATCGGTCGGGGCCGACGAACGGAAAAGTGCCAGGCTGGCGGTGAAGCCGTGGATGAAGTTGTTGCCGCCGACGGGGCCGAACTCGCCGCCGCAGAAAAAGCCGGCGACCGGGACGTCGCCGAGCAATTCTTGAAACACACCGACGTCGTGGCCGGGCTGGGGCCACATGTTGGTCCCGCGGCCGTTGCAGCCGAAGAGCAGGGCGCCGGCGACGTTGCGGTCGGCATGAGGCGTGAGCAGCGTGCGCAGGTCTTCGTCGGCGCTGTCGGCATCGCGTACGTGAAACTGGATGGTGGCGCCGAGCCGCGCGTGACCGGCGATGGCAATCGCTCCCGTCTTGCGGTCGAACCCCATGATGTTGTGAATGAGGAAGTCGCCGCGTGCGAACGCGCCCTTGCGTTCGTCGATCACGCGGCCGACGAACAGCGCGAGGCGCGCCAGTTGGGCGTCGGCCTCCGGCAGATCGACGAGAACCTTCTGAAGCTGTTCGAGGGGGGGGCGTCCGCCGAGCTGCTGGATGACGTTGCGTTCGCCCCTGGTGATGACGAAGGGTTTGCCGATCGGCCGGCAGCCCTGAGAGACGACCGTTTCGACCCGCAGGTTGCCCGAGAGCGACACGCCCACGATGCCTTCGCGTACGACGCCGTCGACGGAGATCAGGCGGTTCTGGAGCGGCGCGCTGGCGGCGCTGGCGACCCCGCCCACCAGCGGGGCGCGGGGGAAAAAGCGGTTGAGCTGATCCAGGAAGGCATGAACGTCGACTCGAAACGGATCGGCCAGCGCAATAAACACGGGCCGGCTCTCGGGGGAGACGCCGACCAGGCGCTCCCAGTCGAACAGGCTCTCGGCGGAGGCGAGGTGCTGTTGGCGCAGATAGAACGGGCGCACGGCCACGTCGGGAAGCGAGGCGACGAACAGTGCGGCGGCGGGGGCGCGTTCGATTTCTCTGCCGGGCCCGATGGCTCCCTCGCCGGTGCAGCCGATGAGTACCGCGTTGGGCAGGGCGCCGGCCAGGCGATCGACAAACGATTCCGTATCATCGCGAAAGTGCGCGGTGACGAACAGAAAGGCAAGGTCGGCCATGCCGAGGGTGAAGCGCTGTTCCACCGTGTGCAGGAGCGCGTCGACGGATTCGTCGATGTCGGCGTGATCGGCAATGGCGGAAGCGAAGCGCATGGATCGAAGTTCCGATCGAGGTTCGTGGTCCTGAACCGCCCAGCGCGCGGTCGAAGTCCCACTGCACCGTAGCGTACCCTGTTCAGCGAATCAAATGCGCGGTAGTCTAGGTAGCGTTGGGGCGGTTCCCACCGTTGGAGCTGGATCATCCACATGGGCGCAGCGGCGGCCGGCGCGAAACCGAACGAGACACTCTGGCACATTCGCGTGCGCCCGCGCTCCGCGGCGCTCGACGGGCACGGGCGCGAGGTATGCGCCGAGGCTCGCCAACTGGGTTTGACGCACGTCGAGCGGGTCTCGTCGAGCAAGCTCTACTTCCTTGCGGGCAATGTGACGGAGTCGGAAATCCGCGCCCTGGCTGCGGAGTTGTTCTGCGACGCGGTGGCCGAGGAGTTTGAAGTCGGTTCCGGCCTGAGCCCCCGGCGCGACAGCCACCCGGTCATCGAAGTGCATCCGCTGCCGGGGGTGATGAACCCGGTGGCCATCACGGCATTGGCGGCGGCGCGGCGTTATCTGGCGGCGCGCGGCGCGGCGCCGGATCGTCTGCGCGAGATTCAGACCGGGCGGCGGTATGAGATCGTCGGCGCTGCCAGCGCGGTTGCCCTGGAGACGATGGCGGCGCGCGTGCTGGCCAACGATTGCGTGGAGCGGTGGTTCATTCAGGGATTCGAGCGGCAGGACCGGCTTCCGGAGGCGTTTCCGCTCCCGCCGGATCGGCCCTTTGTGCTGCGGCGCGTGCCCCTGGGCGATGCCAGTGCCGCCGACCTGGCACGCCTGTCGCGCGAGGCCCACCTGTTCCTATCCGCCGAGGAAATGCAGGCGATTACTGCGCACTTTCGCACGCTGGGGCGCGACCCCACCGACCTGGAACTGGAGACGCTGGCGCAGACCTGGTCCGAGCACTGCGTCCACAAGACGCTCAAGA
>CAZMVD010000155.1:0-9249 GCA_964569425.1 uncultured Phycisphaeraceae bacterium | reverse complement strand
CGACCGGCGATCTCAGAACCACGCATAATCCGGTGCGGTCGGTTCTACGCCCCGGCCTTCGCGTGCCATCGGCAACGCCGCGACGCACCCGACCGCTTTGCTTCACACGGCGTACCGCCCATGCCCCTATTGCGCCGTCGCCGACGGCGCGACCACGCGCTGTCGCTCGGGCGTCTTGGCGCCGGATGCGAGTTCCATCGCCACCACCCCGCGCAGCTTGCGGAAGCCCAGTTCCTCGCAGAAGTCCTCTTCCGTGCCGTAGGCCAGCGCGTCGATCCGCTCCACGCCGTAAGCGCGCAGCGCCTCGATCACCAGCAGGGCCATCTCCCGCGCTATCCCCGCCTCGTCATGCTCGATGCGACCGTCCTTACGCGTCACGCAGGCCGGCCCCTGGTATGCCGGGTCGAGCTTGCACTCCGCGAGCCTTCCCCACAGACCGTCGGTCACGCCGCGCGCCAGCCCGATGATCTCCCTGCCTCGCCGCGCCACGACAAAACAGAACGTATTGTCCATCATGCGCTGCAGCTTCTCACCAGCCGCGGTCGTCGGATGTTCCTGCCGCTCGTAGAACGCCAGCAACTCCGCCGGATCGGGCTTGACCATGGATTCAAACCGAATGTCGTCGTACATCATGGTCCCCAGCTCCGTCGTCGATGGCCACGCCCAAACTCGGTTCCGGCGCGCCGTCGACGCCGACGCCCCCGACCCTAGCCCACGCGACGCTTTTCCAGCGTAATGTTCAGGCACAATCCGCGAATCTCATTGCACAGCACGTCGAACGAAACCGGCGTGCCCGCCTCGAGTGTGTTCTTACCCTTGACCATCGACTCGTAAATCTTCGTGCGGCCCTCAACGTCGTCGCTCTTCACCGTCAGCAGTTCCTGCAACACGTAACCGGCGCCGTACGCCTCCAGACCCCAAACCTCCATCTCCCCGAAACGCTGGCCGCCGGTGCGCGCCTTGCCCCCCAGCGGCTGCTGGGTAATCAGGCTGTAAGGGCCGGTCGCACGCGCGTGGATCTTGTCATCCACCAGATGGTGCAGCTTGAGCATGTACAGGTAGCCCACCGTCACCGGCTGGTCGAAATACTCTCCCGTGCGCCCGTCGCGCAGGCGGACCTTGCCGCCCGGCGGCAGCTCGGTGAATTGCAGGTCTTTCACCGCCGCCTCAGCTACGGCCTTGGGATCGGCGGCACGCTGGCGGGCCAGCGCATTCGCCTCCGCGAGGGCCTTGTGGATCTCCTCCTCGCCGGCGCCGTCAAAAACCGGCGTGATCGCCTGAAATCCGACCACCTTGGCCGCCCATCCCAGGTGCGTCTCCAGAATCTGACCCACGTTCATACGCGAGGGAACGCCCAGCGGATTCAACAGAATGTCCAGCGGTGTCCCATCATCCAGGAAGGGCATGTCCTCTTCCGGCAGGATCCGCGCGATCACGCCCTTGTTGCCGTGCCGACCGGCCATCTTGTCGCCCACGGCCACCTGCCGCTTGGTCGCCACGTACACCTTGACCATTTCCAGCACGCCCGAGGGAAGCTCATCCCCCCGCTTTAGCTGCGCGACCTTGCGCTCGCGCTCCTCGATCAATTCCGCGATGCGCGGCCAGAACCGATCGGTCACGCTCAGGCACTCGTCCCGCTTGGTGGCCGGCTTCACCCACTTGAGGTCGCGGGCCCGCACGTGCTGCGCAAACACGTCAATTTGCTCGAGGATCACCTCATCCAGATTGCTGTAGCCGACCTTCTGCCGGGTGTTGGGGTCCACCATCGGCGAACCCATGGCCCTCTCGATCTCGCCGCACATCTGCTTGAAGCACGCAATGACCCGGGCATTCTGCTCCGCCTCGTAAGCCTGCACCTCACGCTGCAACTCCGCCTTCTGCTCTTCCGTCATGTGCAGGCGCCGGCTGAACTTCTTGGCGCCGATCACGATACCCTGCTCGCCGGTGGGCAGCTCCAGCGAATCGTTCTTCACGTCCTCGCCCGCACGACCGAAAATGGCGTGCAACAGCTTCTCTTCGGGTGATAGTTCGCTCTTAGACTTGGGGCTCACCTTGCCCACCAGAATGTCCCCCTGCTGCACGCGTGTCCCGATCCGCACGATGCCGTTGGCGTCCAGGTTGGCCAGCGCCTTTTCCGAAACGTTCGGAATGTCCGCAGTGAACTCCTCGCGCCCCAGCTTGGTGTCGCGCACCTCCACGTCATATTCATCAATGTGAATGCTCGTCAGCGCGTCGTTGCGCACCAGCCGCTCGCTCAGAATGATCGCGTCCTCAAAGTTGTGCCCGTCATAGGTCATGAACCCCACCAGCAGGTTCTTGCCCAGCGACAGTTCCCCGTTGGCGGTGGCCGGACCGTCGGCGATGATGTCGCCCTTCTTCACCTTCTGCCCCAGCCGGACCAGCGGCCGCTGATTCAGGCAGGTGCGCTCGTTGAGCCCGTGGAACTTCCGCAGCACGTATTCGTCGGTGTCATCAATGACGATTCGTCGCGCGTCGACGTAGGTCACCTTGCCGCTCGACTGCGCCCGCACCAGCATGCCGCTGTTGACCGCCACGGGTTTTTCCATGCCCGTGGCCACCAGCGGCGGCTCCACCGTCAGCAACGGCACGGCCTGTCGCTGCATGTTGGAGCCCATCAGCGCCCGGTTGGCGTCGTCGTGCTCCAGGAACGGAATCAGCGCTGCCGACACGCCGATCGTCTGTTTAGGTGAAATGTCTACGTAGGTGACCGCCGAACGGTCCACCTGCCGCAGGTCGCCGTGCGCCCGGACCACCAGCGACCCGTCCATCAACCGGTCCGTGCCGGGTTGCACCGCCTCCGGCGGACCGATGACCTCACGCATCTCCTCGTCCGCCCGCAGGAAGACGTTTTCCACCAGCTTCCCGTCCTTGGTCGCCTTTCGATACGGCGTGATGAGGAAGCCGTAGTCATCCACCACACTGTAAATGCTCAACGAGGCGATGAGGCCGATGTTGGTCCCTTCCGGCGTCTCGATCGGGCAGATGCGCCCGTAGTGGCTGATGTGCACGTCACGCACTTCAAAACCCGCGCGCTTGCGATTCAGCCCGCCCGGCCCCAACGCGCTCAGGCGCCGCTCGTGCGTGAGCTGCGAAAGCGGATTGGTCTGATCCACTACCTGCGACAACTCGCCCCGCCCGAAGAACAACTCGATCGCCGAGCTGATCGACTTGCTGTTGATGAGTTCCGCCACCCGACCGATCTGCTCCGGGTCCTTCATGCTCATGCGCTCTTGCACCGTGCGCCGCAGCTTCAGGAACCCCTTGCGCATCTCATCCGCGCACAACTCGTCGAGCGTGCGCAGCCGGCGGTTGCCCAGGTGGTCGATGTCGTCGACCGCGAACGCCGACTCCCCGGTACGCAGCTTCAGCAGGTACTTCAGGCACTGAATCATGTCGTCCACGGTCAGCGTCATCGCCCCGCCGTCGCGCTCCAGGTCGAACTTGCGGTTCAATCGAAAACGCCCGACCTTGCCCAGCCGATAGCGGTTCTCATCGTAGAACTTCTCCGCGAACAGCTTCTTCGCCTTGTCGAGCTGCGGCGGATTGCCCGGACGCAAACGACTGTAAATCTTCAGCAACGCCTCTTCATAGGACCGGCTGTTGTCCTCGGCCAGCGTGTTGAGAATCAGCGGGTCGGCCACCTGGCTGATCACCCGCACCTGCTTCATCGACGAGTTCTGAATCCGCTCCACCGCATCGCCGACCTGGCACCCCGCGTGAACCAGTACATCGCCCGATTCCTCGTCCACGATCGGCGATACCGTGTACATGTCCGGCTGAAGCTGCGAGGTCTTCACCGACTTGGTCTTGAAAAACTCCTCGACAATCGCTTCGTCGGTGGAAAACTTCGGATCCATGGCCCGCAGAAAGGTCGTCGCCGGCAGCTTGCTCGACTGATCGATGCGCACCACCAGTACGTCCTTCTTGGTGACTTCGATCTCGATCCAGCTTCCCCGTTCCGGGATAATACGGCACGAATGCAGCGCGCGGTCCCCTTCCGCCTGGTCCTTGATGAAATCCACGCCCGGCGACCGGTGCAACTGCGAGACAATCACACGCTCCGCCCCATTGATGATGAACTCCCCGCCGCCGATCATCACCGGAACGTCGCCCAGGTAAATCAGATCCTCCTGGATCTCGTCGCTGTCCTTGCGAATCAGCCGCAGCCGAACCTTGAAGGGCATGCCGAAAGTCAATCGCAACTCACGACATTCGTCCGGCGTATAGCGCGGCTTGGACAACTCGTAGCTGATGTATTGCAGAGACAGGTTCCCATCATAACTGTCGATGGGGAACATCTCGCGCAGCAGCGCCTCCAGACCGTGCGGCTCACGCTTCGTGGCGTCAACGTCCCGCTGAAGAAAGCGCGCATACGAACGCGTTTGAATCCCCACCAACTCGGGAATGGGCAGCGCGTCTCCCAGCTTGGCGAAGTTCCGAACCGTCAACGCCTCAGTCGTCATGGTGATTTCCTCTTTGCCCGCTTCGGTGCCCGGCACATCGCCTCACTGGGCCAATGCGCCGGCGCACACCCGGAGCGTCGCGCCGAAACGCCGCGCAGCGCGCGCACCGCCCACATCAACTTGTTACCCTGGGGACCGCTCGCCATGCGGTGGCGCATCTGGTGGATCGGCCGCCCCGTCATGCCGATCGTTCCCGCGCCCCGATGGGCTGGATGAGTTCCGGGATGAATCAAGCTCGAATACGCGTCTTCAGGTCTACTCAGCGTGGCGCCGCCACCCGGACACTTCCGTCCGGCGCCGCTGGTATCTTAAACGTAATAGAGCAATTCGTCAAACGTTACTTGATTGAGCAGGCGCCTCCCGCCTCCTCGATCTCCTTCTTGATCTTCTCCGCGTCTTCCTTGCTCACACCCTCCTTGAGCGGCTTGGGCACGCCTTCCACCAGGTCCTTGGCTTCCTTGAGGCCCAGACCGGTGATGGCCCGGACAACCTTGATGACCTGGATCTTCTTGTCCCCAAAACCGGCGAGAATCACGTCAAACGAAGTTTGCTCCTCTGCCGCTGCCGCGCCGCCGCCGGCTGCGGGCCCCGCCGCCATGACCACGCCGCCACCGGCCGGTTCAATGCCATGGACCTCCTTGAGGCAATCCACCAGCGATTGGGCGTCCTTAACCGTCAACGCAACCAGCCGATCGGCCAGAGCGCTGATTTCCGGGCTGAATGTCGCTGCAGGTGCTTCTGCCATGATACCTTACTCCTCTACCCAAAGTGACAGCGCCGCGCCAATAGGCGACCCGCCCGATGCGGGCCATTTCATCCGTTTTCAACGGACCAGTCGGCACGCTACGCCGATTCAAGATCAAGAAACCCCGTCCCACAGATCGAGCGGTCCGGGTCAATCCGCCGAATGTCAAGCGGCCTCTTTCTCCGCCATCGCTTTCAGGCAGCCCGCGATCTTCGACTGCGGCGACGACAAACAGCCGGCCAGCGCACGCCCCGGCGAAGCCAGCAGCATCGCCACGTCGCCCAGAAGCTCAAGGCGGCTGCGCATCTTGGACACACTCTCCACCGACAGCAACTGCGGATCACCGTCGACGATCGCATACTTCAGCTTAAGCTGCGTAAACTCCTTGGCCGCCTCAACCAGCAGCTTGGCCACGTCCACCAGAGAGTCTTTCGCCGTCACCAGCGCACAGGGGCCTTGCATGGCCTCACCCAACGGCGCCAGGGGGGTTCCCTGGAATGCCTGCCGCGCAAGACTGTTCTTCACCACTTGCAGGCGCGCGGCTTTCTCGCGCAGCTTGCCTCGTAGTTGCTCTTGCGCCTGCACGCTCAACCCCGTCAACTCAACCACGCAGGCGCTTTCCAGACCGCCAAACCGCGTTCGCAGTTCGTTGGCGATCATGGCTTTGACCGGCTTGCTCATCGCTTCACCTTCCCGTGTCGAGAAAACAACCGCACACCGACGCTCTCTTCATTTCACGCACCGCTAGGCAGCGCCGACTTCCACCGTGACCCCGGGCGTTCGCGTCGCCGAAAGGGAAATCCGCTTGATGTATTGCCCCTTCGCCGAGGCCGGCTTGACCCGCTGCAAGTGCCGCAGTACCGCCTCGACGTTTTCCTTGATGTCCTCCTCGGCAAACCCGGATCGGCCCACCGGCATGTGAATATTGCCGCCGTCGTCGTTGCGAAACTCCAGCCGGCCCGCTCCGAATTCCTTCACCGCATTCACCACGTCGGCCGTTACCGTCCCCGCTTTCGGCGTGGGCATTTTCCCCTGCGGACCCAGCACGCGCCCCAGCTTTCCCACTTTCCCCATCAGGGAAGGGTGCGCGACCGCCACGTCAAATTCGAGCCATCCGCCCTCGACCTTGGCAATCAATTCCTCGGCCCCGGCCTCTAAAGCGCCGGCCGCCTTGGCTTCCGCCGCCGTCTTCTCATCGCAGAAGGCGATGACCGAACGCGTCTTGCCGATCCCCTTGGGAAGCGAAATCGCGCCGCGAATCATCTGGTCGGCATGCTTAGGGTCTATTCCCAGGTGAACCGCAAGCTCCACCGTCTGGTCCTTGCTCTTCCGCTTGCGGCCGTTCTTGTACGATCGGTCGGAACGCAGTTCCGCCATCTTCTTGACGGTGACGATGGCCTCGTCCAGGCTCCGCGGCTTCGCGGGGTCCCCGACAATCTCCAGTTGTTTGCGATACAAAACACTCTGTTGCGCCATGCGCCCTGCACTCCTTGAGCCCATCCGCCCCGGATAGGGCGGCCCCATGACCGGCTCAATCAATAATCTCTATCCCCATCGAACGCGCGGTTCCGGCGACCACGCGCTCCGCCGCCTCGATTGAATTTGAGTTCAGATCGGGCAGCTTGCGCTGCGCGATCGCCTTCAATTGCGCGCGCGTGACCGAACCCACCTTGTCCTTATTGGGCACCCCGCTGCCTTTGGCCACCTTGGCCGAGTCCTTGAGCAGCACCGATGCCGGCGGACTTTTCACCTGAAAGGTGAATGTCCGATCCGAAAAGACGCTGATGACCACCGAGACAGTCATCCCGTTCAGCGCACTCGTGGCGGCATTGAACTGCTGCACAAACTGCCCGATGTTGACGCCATGCTGCCCCAGCGCCGGGCCGATCGGCGGCGCGGGGGTCGCCTGTCCGCCGGGCGCCTGCAACTTGATCTTCGCCGTCAATTCCTTCTTGGCCACAACGTCACCAACCTGTCATTTGCCGAATAAAGGGCTGACCGATATCGGCGTTCCACCGTGCGCCGCCCCTGATCGGCTACTCTACTTTTTCCAATTGCCAGTAACCCACTTCGATCGGCGTCAGCCGCCCGAAAATGGCCACAATCACCGAGACCATGCCCCGCCGCTCGTCCACCGATTCCACCTGCCCCTCGTAGCTCTCGAACGCCCCATCGGTGATCTTCACCTGGTCGCCCTTCTTGATGTTCAGGCCGGAAAGACCCGGTTGCTCTTCGGCCTTCTCCGAGGCCGCCAGCATCTGGACCACGTCGTGATCGGGCATGCTCGTCGGCTTGCCGTCCGAACCGATGAAGTCGCCGACCCCGCTCGTCTCCTTGATCAGGAACCACACCGACTCGTTCACCGAGCCGTCGTCCTCGCACGCCATCTCCACAAACACATAGCCCGGATACAGCTTGCGCTCGACGATCTTGAGCACGCCCCCCTTCATGCGCTTTTCTTTCAGCGTGGGGACCAGAATGCGCCCGATGCGCGATTCCAGCGCCTCGATCTTCACCTTCCGCAGCAGCGCATCACGCACCGATTCCTCTTTGTTCGAGGCGACACGCAGCACATACCACTTCATCCCCGGCGCAACGACGGCGCTCTCGGTGGTGGTCGACGATGGCGATCCCGCGTCGCTCATTTCTTCAGCACGCCTACCCAAACGAACAAGGCCTGGAATAGAAGATCAACGACAAACAGCAGCACCGCCATCAGGACGGTGAACAGAATCACCACCTTGGTCGATCCGATGATCTCTTTGCGCGTGGACCAGTTGACCTTCTTCATTTCGCCTTCCGTGGCGATCATGAAGTCACCCACGCTTCGATTGCCGAACACAAACCACCACGCCAACGCACCCAGCACCGCCGCAAAGAAAATGGGAATGCCCGTGGTGATCAGCAACCGCCAGGCCTCGTCTCCCTCGAACACCGAGAGGTAATCGTGCAGGTACACAGCGCCCCAGGCAATCAACACCCCGATCCCGATGAACGAACCCACCCGCGTGTTCTTGCCCTGCTCCGCCTTGTACTGGCGAAACAAGCCGCCACCCGAAGGGGCCGTGGCCACCCGCCCGGCATCGCCCGCCCCGGATCCGCTACGGCCCGCGTCGTCCAGTTCGTCCACATGCCCGTCAGATACCGGTTCCTTCTCGGCCACCGCTGATTTCCCTTGGCTCATGGTCAGGCCTTCATTCCCAGGTACGCCATTATCCCGTCATCGCCGCCCGTCGTCCTGCTTCGCTTACCGATCTATGCCCGGCATACGAGCGCCACCAGGAGCGGAGGGACTTGAACCCCCAACCGCCGGTTTTGGAAACCGGTGCTCTGCCAATTGAGCTACGCTCCTAAGCAGATCGTCGACGGCGCCGACGGTCGAGGTCTACTTTCGTTTAATCTTGTGCAACGTGTGCTTGCGCTCGCGGCGGCAGTATTTCTTCAGCTCGATCTTCGGCGTGCCGCCCAGAACATTCACGCTGGTGCGATAGTTCAGGTCACTGCACTCCTTGCACTGCAGCCACACATTCTCCCGCTTCTGCGCTTTGGCCATGATTCACACGCTTCCGACTATTCAAGCACCTTGATGACCACGCCCGAGCCCACCGTGCGGCCCCCTTCGCGCACCGCGAAACGCAGGCCCTGCTCCATCGCAATCGGCTTGCCCAGCGTCACGTTCATCTGGACGTTGTCGCCCGGCATGCACATTTCCGCCCCTTGCAGCTCCAGCCCGCCGGTTACGTCCGTCGTGCGGAAGTAGAACTGCGGCCGGTATCCGTTGAAGAACGGTGTGTGCCGCCCGCCTTCCTCCTGAGTCAACACGTATACCTGGGACTCGAACTTGGTGTGCGGATTGATGGAGCCCGGTTTCGCCAGAACCTGCCCACGCTCGATCTCTTCCTTCTTCGTGCCGCGCAACAGGCAGCCGACGTTGTCGCCCGCCATCCCCTCGTCCAGTGTCTTGTTAAACATCTCCACGCCCGTAACCACCGACTTGGCCGTGGGGTTGAGCCCGACGAT
>CAZMVD010000154.1:0-9350 GCA_964569425.1 uncultured Phycisphaeraceae bacterium | reverse complement strand
CGCCAATCGATGGACCATGCCTTCGCTGCGATCACCCCTCCGCGCAAAGTACAACCTCCACTCATCCCGCATCGGATCAAACACGCTCACTCCGCCGTTCGTGGCGGCCCAAATGAGCCCTTCCGCGCATAGCACGTCGAACACCAGGTCGCCCGCCAAACCGCTGTTGAACTGCGTGAACGCGTCGAACCGCCCCGCGGTCAGGCGCACCAGCCCGCCGCCCCAGGTACCCAGCCACATGTCGCCGGTCGACGGGTCCTGGTTGATGGCCTGTACGCGAGGATGCGGCAGCCCCTCGGCCGACGTCCAGATGGTCCAGTGGCCCGCCCTGCGTAACGCGATTCCTTCATCGGTGCCGACCCAGAATCCGTCACCCGCGCGGCGCACACAACGAATACTCGTTCCAGCCAGATCGGGAAGCTCCGCTCGCATGTCAACGCCTTCCGTGCTTTGCGGCACAACCGGTGCCGCGCTTCCCCCCACCCGGCTTGCGCCCGTCGAAGTCGGACGGCAGGCGCCCGGCACAGTCGCGGTCAGCAGCGCGCCGGCACAGATCAGGGAGAAACGCCCTGGCCGTCTGGTTGAAATGGCCGTGAGGTTCACGTCACAGCGCCTTCAGGTAAGCGATCAGGTCGTTGTACTGTTCCCGTGTCAGATCGCTCGTCCGCCCATGGTCCTCCGTCACGTTGAATCGCGTCCAGATTTCTTCCAGCGTCGGCGCCGCACCGTTGTGCAGGTACGGCGCCCCGTCGAAGATGTTGATCAGGTGCGGTACGTCCATGCGGTTCACGTGCGTGGTCGATTCCAGGTAATAGAACACCCCCAGATCGCCGAACTCCTCGATATCGTGCAGGTCGTACCGCTCCAGCCGCACCGGCGCGTCGAACCACATGGTGTTCCGCAGCGGCGTGCGCTGCTGATTGGTGAACAGCGCCCCGTTGTGGCACGTCGAGCAGCGCATCGCATGCGCGATCCACCGCCCGTCGTTGTCCCGTTCGCGCTCGAAGACCGCCTTGCCGCGGCGCTGCGAGAGTGTCAACCCGTCGTCACTTCGGTATGGATTGCGCGGCAGCTCGATGGTGCTCATGTACCGCACCACGTCGTCCAGCTCGTCGGGGGCGAAGGGTTGCCGCCGCGTGAAGAACACCGCCAGCCGCGGACCGCACTGCCAGTGCAGCGTCGGGTTGGTCCCCTCCCACTTGTACGGTGCCGTGTCGAATATGCCGCGCAACGTCCGATTGTCCACCGGGTGCATCCCCAGCCCGTCGGCCTCGATGTCGAACGTCAGTCCGTTCAAATGTCCGTCCGGGTGGCAGCTCCGGCACGAAAACTGCCGCCCGAAGGCGTTTTCCGCGGAGTGAAACAGCCTTTCTCCCCGCCGCAGCGGCGTGATTGACTCCGGTCCCCCCAGTGAAATATTGCGCGCGATCTCCCACGAAGCCGTGTCAAGTACCGAAACCGAATCGTCCAACGCGTTGACCACATAAGCATGTCGCCCGTTCGGCGAAAACGCCACGCCGCGCGGATTGGCGCCCACCGTCACCCGCGCAATCACAAAGTTCTCGCTGAGATCCAGCCGATCCGGAACGATTTCCTTTCGTTCCTGCGCGGGAAAACTCTCAACGGTGTCAATAAGCCGCTCGATGTCGATCACCGCAACGAGGTTCGCCCCGCCGCTGGTGACCAGCGCCTGTCGCCCGTCGGGACTCACCGCCAGGTCCATCGGATCCGGAAACGATTCCCCCGGTTCGTCCAGCAGGACCTGATCGACGCGCCCGTCAGCGTACACCAGCCCCAGGCCGTTGGTGATCGTCCACCCCTGCGACAGCCGCGTCATGGGCACCAGGCTCTTGGTGCGCATCAGCGTCATCAACATCAGGTCGCGCCCCGGCACCCGCGCGACGCCCTGAAGCATATTGGCCTCGGGAACGACGATGCGCCGCGCCACCGTCTCTTGTGTCAAATCGATGACACTCACTTCCGAACGCGGCGGATCGAGAAAAGGCACAATGTCCGGCCGCACGCTGGTGACATACGCATGACGCCCGCCCGCCGCCAGCCCGATCGACCACGGCCCCTGGCCCATGACCAGCCGCTTCTTCTCGCGCAGCGTCTGCGCGTCAATCAGCGAAACGCTGTTCTGCCCCGTGTTGGCCACCAACACATGGCCGTGGGGCGCGTCCACCAGCACGCCGTGCGGCTCCTGGCCGACGGGAACCTGCACCACCTCGCGCCCCGCCGCCACGTCGATCACCGACAGCGTATTGCTGAGCCGATTGGAAACGTACAGCCGCGACCCGTCCGCATTGAATGCCGCGTGGTGCGGGCGCCGTCCGACCGTGATCTCGCCCGCCACCACCCCCCGCTCCACGTCCACCACCACCACGCTGTCGCTCTGCTCGCAAACGACGTAGAGCCGCCGCCCATCCGGCGCCACGGCCAGGTGGACCGGCGTCTTGTAACGCCGATCCGCGTCCGTCAACGCGAACCCTCCCTCCAGCACTTCCCGGTGCGACGGTCGATCGCGATGGCACCCGATGCAGTTGGTCAAATCGCCGCGGCGAATCACCGGCGCCCGATCCACTGCGCCCTCGCGCTGCTGCCGCACATGAACGCTACCCGCCCCATGACACGACTCGCATTGCACCCCGTCGCTGATGCGGAACGTCGGCGCATGCCAACGTGGACCTTCATCGGCCCCCGCCGAATGGCAGGACAGGCACACGCGGTGGTTCTGCGGCTCGAAACGAATGCTGCTCAAGGCCGCAATGTGCTGCGCCGCCCGCGAAGTCAGCGCCGCCCAGGCCCGTTCATGTTCCGGGACAGGATCCAGCGCGCAATCCGCCGCGGGTCCGTCCGGCGCGTGACACTCCCGGCAGACCGCCTGCCCCACATAGTTCGGAAACTCCCCCTTCCCGTCCGGCCCCTGCGCCTGGGCCGCACCAACGAGCAGCAATCCCGCCAATGATCGCCATGCCCGGTTCATGGCTCGGCCGCCTCTCCCGGTTGCTCGGGCGTGGGCACCTGCGCTCCGCGGTCCAGCGTCAAGCGTCGCGGCGCGTGATACAGCGCTTTCACATGCCGGTTCGGCGGAGACAACGTGCGATCTTCGTGGCACCCGATACAGCCGCGCCGCTCGCCCGGCATCACCCAGAACCAGTTGCGCATCGCCCGCAGCGTGGCGCCATATTCGCCCACCGTCTCCACGCGCAGCGGCATCCGCGCCGGCACCTCCAGGAAAAACGATCCGTCTTCCGCCAGCGGCACTTCGCCCAACCGTCGCTCCGCCGGCGCGCCGCCCGGCCGGCCTGGCTCGGCCGCATACACCCGCACCGATTCGATTCGCGATGGACCGGCGGGCGATTCCCTTGCCAGCCCCGTCAAGTAAGCATCAAGGCAATACAACTGCCCGAACGCTCCATCATCCCGCACGACGCTGGAATACCCCGGCGGCGCAGGCCGCGCGCGCACCACCGCCACCCCCACGACGTCCCAGTCGGGGTCGTGATAGAGCTGGCGGGTGTCTCCAGTCTCCAGATCGAAATCGAACAGCCCGAACAATGTGCCGCCCCGCGGACAATATGAAACCATCAGATGGTTCCTACCCCACGGCGTCGCTGACCGAAAAGAACCATCCGGCGTAATGGGAAGGGCGCGCGGTGCGCCGAAACTGTTGGCCCCCCGCACCGCCAGGATCGACCCATCCTTGTCGCCCCGCGCGATCGCCGTCTCCAGAAAAACCACCCAACCGTCGTCCGTCTCGCCCTGCCCAATGCGCCGCACCGGCCGATCCATCTCGCGCGTGAACGCCATCAGGTCGGTCCCGTCCGGGTTGAGCGTGTACAGCGCCGTCGCCGGCGCGTTTTCGCGGCCGGGGGCGCTCTCGGTTCGAGTCTCCATGCCCACAAGCACCCGCCCGTTGCGCAGCGCCACCACGGAATCCACGCCGCCCACGCCGTAGGTGATCCGCCGCACGCCATTACCGTCCATGCGGCAGGTAAACAAAGCGCCAACACCCGCCGCATCTCGTTCGATATACGCAATCTGCTCCCATGGCTCCGGCGCGTGGAGCGTAAACAGCCGTGAAAGATACCGGACGGCCAGGCACTCGCCCCGGCACGTGACGATCCGACGCACCTCGCGCGACGCCAGGTCCATCTCCCACACCGCGCCGGTCGCGTCCTCCGCACGCCGTCCGACAAACAGCATTCGCCGCCCGTCGAAGGAAACCTCAGGATGCTCCGCCTGTGCAAATCCCGGCGTCAGGTCCTCCGACACCGCCGCCCCGTCCTGAAACCGCAGGTGTACAATCCGGCTTCTGACCCCGGCGGCCGGACCATCGGATTTCGCCGATCCCGCCGCTGCACCGCTACCGGGACCACTGCGCACTTGCGCAAGCACGAGCGGATGCGGAAAGTCCTCCGGCGAGCCAACGGCGGCCGCGGCGACCCCGGAAGCCGCCACGACGGCCCCGCAACACATGCCCATGATCATTTGCACCAGCGTCACGCGATCATCCCGCCAACCGAGCTTCGGGGTTCGCCTGGAATCCTCTGCAAGTTGCGCGCCAACGCGGGGCCGGAATCGGCGGGCGGCGCAAAACGCCGCGCCCCAACTCGCTTGGCACGGTAATTGCTTATCGTTTTTCTGACCGGCGATGGCCCGCTTTCGCGTCGGACGACCGATAAGGCGGGCCTGACCGCCGACCTGAAGCCGCTCCAACGGAACCCCGATGGAACTTGGAGATGCCCCGACCCCAGCCCCAGCGCGTCGTCAAGTCCGCCATCCGCAACCCGGAGGTGCTCTGCGAGGCCTACGATTACCCCCGGAAGGTTTCCTTTTCGCGCGGCATGCGCGTAGAACTGGACGGCTGCACCATGCTGTTCATTTCCGGCACCGCCAGCGTCAACGAGCAGGGCGAGTCCATCCATCTCGGCGATTTCGCCGCCCAGACCCGTCGCGCCTTCACCAACATCGCCGCCCTGCTCGCCTGCGAAGGCGCCGACTGGCACGACATTGTCCGCACGACCTGCTACCTGGCCGACTTCCGCCATTACGAACTATTCAACGCCGTCCGCAACGCCTATTACCAGGAACTGCAACTCGACCCCCTCCCCGCCAGCACTTGCGTCGAAGCCCGCCTCTGCCGCCCCGAACTGCTCGTCGAAATCGAAGCCATTGCCGTCATTCCCCGGAGCCGCTCGAGGACCAACCCCACCGCTTGATCTGCACTTCAGGCTCCCGTTCCACCACGGCACGGCGCGCGCCAAGGGCCCTCTCCACGGCGAAGAGGGCCCCGGTCGCTTGGGTAGGTGGTTAGTCGGTCGTGCAATCCGCCGGCGCGGATAGCGCCGTCTACTCCACGACCAGCCGCGGCTTGAGCTTGATGGGGTTGGCCATGTTCCAGTAGTTCGGCGAAGTGGCCATGACCCAGTTGTGCACCGCCTCAAACTGCCGTGGCGTGCCGTCGCCCTTCACCCGCACCGTGTACTCGATTTCGTCGTAGCCAGGCTTCACCTTCTTGTCCAATCCCAGAAAGCCCCGAAGGTCCAGTTCACCGTGCGACTCGATTTCCAGCGATTCCAACTCGACGCCTTGCATGGAAAACGCGGCCACGTAAGTCGCCAGCAGGCACGCGTTCATCGCGGCCATCAAGTACTCCTGCGGGTTAGCGGCCGTGTTCGTCCCCAGCAACTCCGGCGGCTCATCGATCGGGATGGTGAAGTTCCTTGCGATCCGCTGCCCGCCGCACTCCCAATGGCTCACACGCGACTCGCTCCGCGGACCGTCGCCCTTCCACGTCGTGTTCACCCGGAACCCCACGATCCCCCTGGCCGGGTCGGCCGAGATGGCCTCCATGGTCCCCTTCAACGCTTCCGTGTCGATCCCGTTGATCTTGTTCGCAACCGCCTGCATGGCATCTACTCCTGTGGCAAAGCTCTGGTTATCCCTCGCCCGGCCGGCGCCGGACCGTCGTGCTACGTGCACGACGCTCTCTTCGATGCCCAAGTATGCAAGCCGACAACGGCGAAAACCATTGACCAGCGGTGATTTTTGGGTTGACTCGTGGTACACTTGTGCGCCCCGGAGTCACCACGGTTGCCGGGACAGCACAACGCGCAACAAGGATCGCCGCGTGGCAGAAACTGCACGAGATCGCATCATTCGCGCCGCGCACGATCTGTTCTATCGCGTGGGGTTTCACACCGTCGGGTTGGATGCCATTCTGTACGAAGTCGGCGTGACCAAGACGACCTTCTACAACCACTTTGAAAGCAAAGACGACCTCGTTCGTGCCGTTCTCCAATGGCACGACCGCTGGTGGCAGGAGACCTTTCGCGACATGCTCAAACGCCACGGCGGGGACTCCCCACGCGGACAGCTTCTCGCCGTTCCCGACGCTTTGGCGGAGTTATTCACGCGAGACGACTACAACGGCTGTTTCTTTGTGAACGTAGCCGTTCAGTTTCCCCAGCCCCACGATCCCGCCCACGAAGCCGCCGCCGCCCATAAACATGCCATGGAGTCGATCATCCGCGAATTGGCCGGTTACGCCGGCGCCGACGATGCCGCAACGTTTGCCCGCGAAATGTCACTCATACTGGAAGGGGCCTATGTGACCCGTCAGGTCACGCGCAACACTGACACGGCCAATGTCGCGCGGAGACTCGTCAACCTGCTGGTCGACCACCACATGCCTTTGTCCGGTCGGGTGTAGCCCCGCGACCATAGGATTGGGCGCGGCGTGGCCTTTCGACTGGTCCCGGTTCGTTCGCTGCGCGCTGTAAAAAAAGAGAACGCGGACCCGACCTCACGCCGGATCCGCGTTATTCTCTTGCCAGACACCCGAAACCCCGGATCCAACCACCCTGGAGGCGCTGGACCCTGTCGGGTTTGCGGATCGTCAAAGCGCCGCTAGCAGCGTTTTGCCCGATTCGCGAGAGTGCTTAGTTGGCGGCGGCGACGTTGCCGTCCTCGAACAGGTCGAACACGCCGTCATTGTCCAGGACGAACTCCGTGGCGGCATAGAGCGCCGTCGTCCAGAGAACCTGCCGCCAGTTCAAACCCAGGCAACCACCGCCGAGGATCGTTCCGCCGAGCAGGGTTACCAACGCCGTCTTCTTCATCTTGCTGCTGTTCATTCCGAAGTCTCCTTTGCCTTGCCAGGCGTCGGCCCGGCACCTCTATCCAAACCCAACTACCAAGAGCTCGAGTCCACTCTCGCGCTCAAACGATCAATAAACTACTGGACGTACGATTGCGTTGGTTCTCTCGCACCGGACTCGCATCGCCTGACCGCTACTTCCGACGATACTTCCGACCGCACCAAGTGCGACCTGAACCTGCCAGACAGCCCGACGTCCGCCGGGCTTCATGCGCTCTTATTACTCAACCGCTCGTGGTTCGTCAACATCGCTTAGGGCCGCTGTAAGCCCTTTGTGCGAAAGCGAACTGTTCGGCCTGTGCACGACGAAAACCGATCCAGCAAACCGCGCCTCATGCCTGCTCCCGCGCCAGCGTTCAGCAAACATGTACCGCCTTATCGGATGACTTAAGCGGTCCCCGTTAGATTTTTTCGCCGGGCACGCCTGATAACGCTAACCCGGCCGCTAATCTCGGACCACCGTTGTCTGCCGCAGTGTGTCAAACTTGACCAAGCTCACCGCGTTGGGGGGAGAGGTTCGCACAGTCCCGCGGCTCTGTCAAGGTCAAATCCTCGGAGAATTGATCCGGCACCCCATTCCCCTGTTCAATCATCATGCTATACTCTGGTCGGGCGCGGCACTCTTCTGGCCGCGGCGCAACCCGTTCGACCGCGAAGGCACGTCGTCGCCGGGCACTGCATTAAAGCATTGTCAGACAATGAGTTACGGATTATCGAGGGCGCCTTGGAAGGTGCCTGTTACTGCGGACCGAAGCCGACGGATAGGGAACTAGAAAGTTTGTCTTCCATCATGACATCGTCCGATAATAACTCAACGGTAGTTTGTGGTGTTTTTGAGCCCAATGAACGTGGGGGCGGGTTTCTTCGTTCCGTGGCCGCCGGCTACCTCGCGTCACCCAAAGACGTGGTCGTACCTGAGCCCCTTCGCCGCAAATTCCAATTGCGCGGCGGTGAACTTGTCCAAGGCCAGGTGCAATCCAAGAGCGCCCGAAATCAAGTCCAACGGCAAGAACTCGCTGATATCCAGCTTCTTGAGGAACGGCCGGCCGAGGAGCGAATGGAGGTCAGGCCTTTCGAGGAACTGACCGCCATTGATCCGCAAGAACCGCTGCGGTTCTCGACGTCCGGCGGTCCGGTGTCGATGCGGGTCATCGACCTGATGACGCCCATCGGCTTGGGGCAGCGCGGGCTGATCGTGGCGCCGCCGCGCAGCGGCAAGACTGTGCTGCTGCACCAGATGGCGCACGGCGTCGCCGTCAACCATCCGGGCGTGTACATGATGGTGCTGCTCATCGACGAGCGTCCCGAAGAGGTGACGGAGATGAAACGCACCGTTCACGGCGAAGTCATCGCCAGCAGCAATGATCAGGACACCGCCAGCCACGTGCGGCTGGCACGGTTGATGATCGAACGCACCAAGCGCCTCGTCGAAAGCGGACGAGACGTGGTCATGTTGCTCGATTCGCTCACGCGGGTGGGGCGGGCATTCAACGCCTTCATCCGCGGCAGCGGGCGGATCATGTCGGGCGGGCTGGACATCCGGGCGCTCACGGAACCCAAGGCCATTTTCGGCGCAGCGCGCAACGCGGAGCACGGCGGTTCGTTGACCATTATCGCCTCGGCGCTGATCGAAACAGGCAGCCGCATGGATGAAGTGATCTTCAACGAATTCAAGGGCACGGGGAACATGGAGATCATGCTCTCGCGCGAGCTGGCCAACCGCCGCGTCTGGCCGGCGATCGACCTCAACCAATCGGGTACGCGCAAGGAGGAGCGCCTGCTTACACCCAAGGCGCTGGAAGTGTCGCACCACATCCGCCGCAACCTGCTCAGCAAGGGCCCGGAGCGCTCGATGCAGATTCTCGTGGAAGCGCTGAGCAAACACCCGGACAACGAGACGTTCATCGCTAACTTCTCCGATCGCATGTTCCGTTGATGGCCGTATTGCACACCTCGGCGCGATAGATCACGAGCCAGTTGTATAACGATCGAACAGCAGCGAGGACATGAACGGGGTTTAGGACTTCACGGCCGGAACCCTCGCGAGCTTCGCGCGGGTGATTTCCATGCCCTTTTATTGCGGACACCTCACGGCCCAACAAATGCATGAGTACTTTCTGCGTCACGAATTAGTCGTCCCTGAATAAGTCGCGATCAGGCGCAGAGATTATGGCGAAGCGCTGAA
>CAZMVD010000153.1:0-9562 GCA_964569425.1 uncultured Phycisphaeraceae bacterium | reverse complement strand
CCGGACCCGTTTCATCCAAAAAAAACCGGAGAATCAACGCTTTTCAGGGACGACTAATTCGGCCCTTGCGTTCGGGGGCTACCTCGTGGAGGAACGATGTCGTCACGGATATCACGCGATCTGGAATGGCTGGCCAGTCGGATCAACTCGCGTTTGGGATCAGGAAGTGACTCGGGGCTCTTGGAAACCCGTGCCCTCGCCACACGGAGGAAGGTCGCTATCGCCGCGCGATCCGCCAGAAGCCACGCTTCCACTTCACGGACGGCCACACGAAACAGCAGGTTCGTGTGTCTTGATTCGGAGAGCCAGTCGTGGATCAGGCTTGGCGCGCACTTGGCATTGTCCAGGTCGGTCAACACCACGAATGGTGTTCCCCTGGCCGCGTGGTTAAACCCGCCGATGGTTCGCTTCAGGTAGCCGAACCCGCCTTCCGAATAGCAGGTGCCAACAGCATAGTGCTGGTTAGCAGAGGCAAGCAGCTTCCGCAGTACGGACTCGCTGAGGGCGTCTTCGACGGCCAGGTTGACGGGGATCGAGTCGCTCACGAGGGAAAATCGAGTTCGAATTGATCTATGTCTTTCGGTGCCGTCTTGGGCATCAGGGCTTCGCCAATGGAAAGCCCCTTTTCGAGCAGGCGCATGACGTCCAACTGTCCGGCCCCCGCAGTCACCGTTGTTCCCTCGGTATCAGGCCGAAGGAGCAGAACCTCCTCCGGTCCGATGCCCTTGTCGCGCAACAGATCGGCGCTATGAGTACTCACCATGATCTGCCGACGACGACGACGCTGGGCACGGTGCATGAGCGCCGGCAACCGGGAAACGATGGCCGAGTTGAGGGACAATTCCGGCTCCTCCAGCAACAAGAGCGAATCGCCTTCGAGCAGGCACCAGAACAGCCCGATCAGGCGCAGCGTGCCGTCCGAGAAGTCGCGCTCGCGCTGTTTGGCGCCGTGCGGGCGCCAGTGGTCGTACACGGCTTCCAGGTGGGGGACTCCGCCTTCGTCGGTGTCTACGACGTGGCACAGTTCTTTGAGTCGCGGAACCGCGACCTGAAGGGCTTTCTCAATCTGCCTGAGCCGCGCCTTTCGTGTCTTCTCGGGCGTGCGTGCGATGCGTTCGAGAAACGCCCGGCCGAACGGGTCGCCCGCCACGCCGGGACCGGAAAACTCGCGCGGGTGGCGCACCAGTTGCGGCACCAGATGGAGGTACGAAACCGCTTCGAAGTACTTAGCTACCTCTCGAAAGGCCGCGTTGGCGTTGATCTGTTCCAAGTGCGTTTGTGTCAGTCGTTCCTGGTCCTTGGTGTCGTCCGCGTCGGGGCGCTCCAGCACGCACCTCGCGCCGCGCCACACCCGCTCAAAACTCAGGAACGGCTTGCGATCACCGCGTGGCTGTTGCTTGACGCCGATCTCGTAGCGCCACCGGGCGTCGGACTCACCGTTGCTGCTCAGGTCCACGCTGATTTCCACGTCCGGTTCCTTGCGCGCCGCCAGGCACCGGATGCGCGAAAGGCCACCGCGCTCGCGGACGGCATGCTGCAAACCCCCGCCCGGCTGGGCGACGTCTCGCAGAAAGCGGAAAACATCAAGAAAGTTCGATTTGCCGGAGGCGTTCGGCCCGACCAGAAACGTCCGCAGGTCGAGTTCCACGTCGACCGACCTGAAGTTTCGCCAGTTCTTAAGGTGGATTCTGGAAACGAACACGTCGCCGCTCCGTGGAGGCTGCCAAGCCGAGGAATCGCCGCCGCCCTGGCGACAACGGCTGAGCAGCATAATCTGGCTAGTGCGGGTCTAACGCAAGTGCGGAGGCAATCACACGTCCTTCGATCCTAGACCGCCGCTCTCGGCAAGGCACTTCGTTCCCGCTACAATCCGCCCCCCGGAGTGTGTCCGGCCGACTCGTTGTAGCGACGTATGCCCAAACGCACCGACATCCAATCGATCCTCATCATCGGCTCCGGGCCCATTGTCATCGGGCAGGGGTGCGAGTTCGACTATTCCGGAACCCAGGCCTGCAAAGCCCTCCGCGAAGAGGGCTACCGCGTCGTGCTCATCAACTCCAACCCCGCCACCATCATGACCGACCCCGAAACCGCCGACCACACCTACATCGAACCCATCACCCCCGAGTTCGTCGAAAAAATCCTGCTCCACGAAGCGCAGGCCGGCCGGCCCGTCCACGCCCTGCTGCCCACCCTCGGCGGCCAGACCGGCCTCAACTGCGCCATGGAGTGCCACGAGCGCGGCATCCTCCAGCGGCACGGCGTGCAGATGATCGGCGCCAGCCCCGCCGCCATCCACAAGGCCGAGGACCGCACCGCCTTCAAGCAGACCATGATCGACATCGGGCTGGACGTGCCGCGCTCCGGGGTGGCCCACTCCTGGGAAGAAGCGCTCCGCGTGCTCGAAAGCGTGAAACTCCCCTGCTGCATCCGCCCCGCCTACACGCTCGGCGGCGAAGGCGGCGGCTTCTGCCGCACCATGGCCGAGTTCGAAACCATCGCCCGCCGCGGGCTGGCCGCCTCGCGCGTCCGCGAAATCCTCATCGAGGAAGACCTCTACGGCTGGAAGGAGTTCGAGCTCGAGGTGATGCGCGACCGCGCCGACAACGTGGTCATCATCTGCTCGATTGAAAACATCGACCCCATGGGCGTGCACACCGGCGATTCGATCACCGTCGCCCCCGCCCAGACCCTCACCGACAAGGAATACCAGTTGATGCGCGACAGCGCCATCGCCATCATCCGCGCCATCGGGGTAGATACCGGCGGCTGCAACATCCAGTTCGCGGTGGACCCGCGCACCGGCCGGCAAACCGTGGTCGAAATGAACCCGCGCGTGTCGCGCTCCAGCGCCCTGGCCAGCAAGGCCACCGGCTACCCCATCGCGCGCATCGCCGCCAAGCTGGCCGTGGGCTACACGCTCGACGAACTCCCCAACGACATCACCAAAACCACGCCCGCCAGCTTCGAGCCCACCATCGACTACGTGGTCGTCAAAATGCCGCGCTGGACCTTCGAAAAATTCCCCGACGCCGACGAGACGCTCACAACGCAGATGAAATCGGTGGGCGAGGCCATGGCCATCGGGCGAACCTTCAAGGAAGCGTTCCAGAAGTGCATCCGCTCGATGGAAATCAAACGCTTCGGCTTCGGGCTCGACGACAACGACGCCTGGCTCAAACACGGCGCGGGCCGGAAGCGCAGCGCCGGAGTTCCGCGGGAAACGGCGGCAGCTGCACCGGCGATGGCGGGGTCTGGTGACAGCGGTATGGCACTCGGCGGAACCACCGCCACCGAGGCGCCGCCGGACACCGAAGAGGAACACGCGCGGCACTGGCCAATCCCCGATCGCGTGCTCCGCGACAAGCTGGAGCGCCCCTGCCAGGGCCGCCCGTACTACGTTCGCTACGCTTTCAAAATGGGCTGGTCGGTGGAACAGGTCCACGAGCTCACCCGCATCGACCCGTGGTTTCTGGAGAACATGAAGGAACTCGTCGACGCCGAAGAGACCTGCGCCGCGGGTGTTCGCGAAGTGCCGGAACGTGGCACCGGCGCGCCGGTGTCGCCGCGCCCGGCCGCGAACCCGCTGGGCCGGCTCAAACGCCTCGGCTACAGTCAAGTGCAACTGGCCGCGGCCACCGGGCGGACGCCGGCGGAAATCGCTGCCCACACGCTGGCGCACGGCGTCGCGCCGGCATACAAGCTGGTGGATACCTGCGCCGCGGAGTTCGAGGCGCGTACCCCCTACTACTACTCGGCGCACGAGTCGACCGTGAGCGGCGGCGATGGGTTGTACGACGACGAAATTCGCGTCAGCGACCGGCCCAAGGTGATCGTGCTGGGCGGCGGGCCCAACCGCATCGGGCAGGGCATCGAGTTCGACTATTGCTGCTGCCATGCCTCCTTCGCTTCGCGCGCCGCGGGCTACGAATCGGTGATGATCAACTCCAACCCGGAAACGGTGAGCACCGATTTCGACACCAGCGACATGCTCTTCTTCGAGCCGCTCACGCACGAGGACGTGCTCAACGTCGTGCAGCGGTTAGATGGAGAAGGCGAGAGGCGAGAGGCGAGAGGCGAGAGCGGCGTTTCGCGCGAGACGGATCAATCGACAATCGACAATCGGCAATCCGCAATCCCCAATCCGCAATCCCCAATCTCCTCTGGCCTTGTCAAAGGGGTGATCGTCCAGTTCGGCGGGCAGACGCCGCTGAACCTGGCCCAGGGGCTCAAGGACGCCGGAGTGCCCATCCTTGGCACCCAGCCGGAGATGATCGACCTCGCCGAAGACCGCGACGACTTCCAGAACGTGCTCCGCGACCTGAGTCTACTTCAACCGCCCAACGGCATCGCACGCTCCCCGCGCGAGGCGTTCACCGTGGCCGAGCGGCTGGGCTACCCCATCCTGGTCCGCCCCAGTTACGTGCTCGGCGGGCGCGGGATGAAGGTGTGCAACAACCCGCACGACCTGGAGGCCTACCTCCACGACGCCTTCGGCGCCACCGACCGCGGCGGCGGCCACGAGCAGAACCCGCTGCTCATCGATAAGTTCCTGATCGACGCCATCGAGGTGGACGTGGACGCGGTGGCCGACTTCGGCCAGATGCGCAACGGCGATGCCGGCCCCCCGCGCACCTGCATGGTCGCGGGCATCATGGAGCACATCGAGGAGGCGGGCATCCACAGCGGCGACAGCACCTGCGTGTTGCCGCCCTTTTCCCTGGGCCGCCTCGTGGTGGAAGAGCTGTTCCGCTCCACGCGGCGGCTGGCACGGCGGCTCAACGTGTGCGGGGCCATGAACGTGCAGTACGCGGTGCTCAACCGCACCGTGTACGTGCTGGAGGTCAACCCGCGCGCCTCGCGCACGCTGCCCTTCGTGGCCAAGGCGACCGGCGTGCCCTGGGCGGCCATCGCCACAAGGGTCATGCTCGGTGAGCCGCTCGCCGATGTGCTTCGAGAGTTCCACATCACGCAGACCCCCTGGCCGGGCCACACGTCGGTGAAGGCGCCGGTGTTTCCATTCAACAAGTTCCCCGGCGTGGACGTGATCCTCGGACCCGAGATGCGCAGCACCGGCGAGGTGATGGCCATCGCGGGGACGTTCGGCCGCGCCTTCGCCAAGGCGCAGATCGCCACGGGCATGTCGCTGCCCACCTCGGGCAACGTGCTCATCAGCGTCAACGACCCGGACAAGCCGCGGATCGTCTCCATCGCGCGCGATCTGAACGATCTGGGCTTCAAGATGTTCTCGACGGTGGGCACGCGCCGGGTGCTGGCCGAGGCCGGGCTGGAAGCGACGCTGGTCTCCAAGTCGGCCGCGGACAAGGATGCGCCGTTCCTCAAGGATTTGATCGACGACGGCACGTTGAACCTGCTCATCAACACGCCGATCCACACCGGCCCGGCGCACGAGGAGGGCCGCTGGCGCGCCGCGGCCTTCGCGCGCCGCGTGCCGCTGGTGACCACGCTCGCCGGGGCGCGGGCCGTGGTGGAGGCGATTCGCACCCTGAGCAAATCCGAAGAGGGCGTGGACCCGCTGCCGCTGGAGGTCAAGCCGCTACAGGAGTATTTCGGCTGAGGGGCCCGCCCCACCGGTTGAAAACCGGTGCCACACGGCCCCGTGCCACATCGTGGCATTCAATGTTGCCAGTCCATCTACGATGGTTCCTTGAGTACGAAGTTGAAGTCGCCGTAGTGGATGTAGTCCGCCCAGTCGACGGATTTGACTTTCGTGCGCACCGTGCCGCGCGCCGCGATCAACGCGGCCCCCACCGGCGCGCCGGCAAGCAGCCCCGTGTAGAAGCTCTGCGCGAAAGCCTCGGCGGCGGCGTCGCCCACCGGCCAGTACGTGCCGATGTAGTTGGCCACCCCCCCGCGAAGGAACGCTTCCGCCAGCCCCACGTTGCGCTCGATGCGCCGCGCCATGTCGAGCGAACGATCCTTCTTATCCTTCGGCGTCGTGCGAACGCGGCCGGATTCGCACGCGTTGAACACCATCAGGGCCGGCAGGTTGCCGACCGTCGAAAGATCGGCCCCCGTAACATATTCGTGGCCGTGGCACACCAGCCCGGAACGCGAAATGTGCTGCGCGTCGAAGTAGGCATGTCCCGCGTAGTGCACCGCGTCGTACTGGCCGGAGGTCAGCGCACTGAGCAGCGCGCGGCGGGTGGCCTGAGGACCTTCCAGCACGTCCATCCGCACCGCGGCGCGATCCTGGAACAGCGCTTGAATCCGCCGGCCCTCCTTCGCGGCGCCGGGCAGGTCCTCCGTGGGATCGACCACCAGCAGCAGATCGAGCGCGCCGTCGTGCACGCGCTGTTCCAGGTACTTGGCAATCGACAGGTTGTTGGCCATGTAGCGGCGGCTCATCCCGTGGGTCAACGCAGGCGCCCAATCGCCGATCCGCAGCGTCTCCCAGGGCAGCCGCGACGACTCCGCGTCGTGGACGATCACCAGATGCTGCTCCCGCAGCGTCTGGAGCAAATCGCGCAGGTGCTCGGCCAGCACCAGGCCGGCCAGCTCCCCGCCGAAGGCATCCACCTGTTTTTCAAAGGCGTTCGATTCGACCTTCTTCAGCAGCGTATGGAGATCCTGCTTGGCGACGATTTGCGTCGCGGTGAACAGCGCCGCCTTGGCCTTGGCGCTGAGCACGGTGGCTCGAAACTCAATGCGCTGCGTGTTGACCGTTTCCTGTCGAACCAGCAGATAAGTGGGGTCATACGTCGCGTCGCGCTCCGCGCGGCGCAGGGGGGCGATGACCGACGGCGTCTCGCGCACCGGGATTTCGGTGAAGGAAACTTCGATGTCCGCGAAAAGCGGCGTACCCGCGAGCCGGAAAAGTTCGTCGCGGATTTCGCGGTAGCGCGCCGGGTCGGTTTCGCATAGCGTCACACGTCGAAGGTTGCGCCTCGCGTCGGCGTCGAGCTTGCCGCGCACGAACCCCTGGAGCAGATTGGCCAGCCCGCGGGCCGTGGGCACGCCCGAACCGGCGCCGATAAGCACGGTAGCGAAATCCTCGACGTTGGTGCGCACAAAGGTGCGCACCACGTTCTCCGCCGTAATCTGCTGCACCTCGTCGTTGAAGCCGTCGAAATAGCCCAGCCCGGCAAACAGGATCATGTCGGCGCGGAGCTGCCGGCGGTTCGCGGGAAGGATGAACACCTCGCCCACCCCGCCCGAGAACATCCGCCGGCGCGTGAGTTCGGCAATGGCGCCGTCGAGATACTGGTCGATGGCCCGGGCCGCGCCGGCCGGGGCGACCTCGCGGAACAGGCCGAGGACGTAGGCGCGCGCGTCCACTTCCGTGATGCTGCCCGCGTAAAGGTGGATTTCCAGCCGATGCTGATGCACCCGCCCGATGGTCAGCCGTTGCCACGGCCGGTGCTCGATGTCCAGCGGCGCGGCGGCGGCGGGCGCGACCGAAGTTTCGGGGGTCGCATCGGGAGCGACGAAAGTTCGGAGGATTTCGCGAAGTTCGGCGGCGCGCAGGTCTTCGCGGCGCCGCCCGTCGAACGGGGCGATCTGGCGCAGGCTCGATTCGCTGACTGCGCGGGTCGTCGCGCGGCGGATCGGCGGCAGGATGTGGTCCAGCGCGCTGGTCGTGCCTTGGGCCAACAGATCGGATGTGGCTCGAATGACCGCCCGGTTGTTGGGGAGCGAACCGTGCTGCTCCTCCACAAACCACGTCGAAACGCCGTCGAGCCGCGCAAAATCCCATGGCACCGTGCCGTCGCCGGCGCCGCTGCGCCCGAATTCGAATTCACCGCCGATCGACCTGGCCGATACGACCGTTTCCTGGTTGATGCCCGCAATCAGGCGGAAGCGTTCGTCGGCCGCAGCGAGGTCATCCTGGATCGTGGCGGCGTCGGCCAGGAGGGCGCGGCGGACTTTCGGCCCCTTGGTGGGCCAGACCTGCGGGTCAAAGAAATTGATCGCCGCAAATCGCGCCGACGAAGGGAGCATCTGGTACAGCCCGGGGAAACTGGCGAAAACGCGCGTGACCAGCTCATCGGTATTCTGTGATAGATCGAGCGCCGCCGCTTTCTTCACCAGATCGTGCACGCCGCGCAATGCCTGCACCGGCTCGAACGAGCCGTGGTTCGGCGTGCCCAGCATGATCAACCGGCGGATTCTCTTCGATGCGGCGGCATCGGCGCGCAGCGCCGCGCGCGACACCAGCCCGCCCATGCTGTGCGCAACAAGCGACACTTCCTTGGCCGTTTCCTTCTGGGTCAGATGAGTGGCGAGCTGTCGGCCGAGGTCGCGCAATGACTGGCGCCAGTCGAAGGGATAGAAGTCGGCATCAAACCCGTCGCGCCGCAGCGAAAGCTTGAGCCGCAGATAGGCAAACAGAAACACACCGAGCGGAACGACTTTCTTTTCCGTCGAATCGAGCGAGAGACGCCGCGCCACGCCGAAGGTCCAGTCCAGCGGGTCGAACCAGTAAAGGTCGTCCAACACCATGCGCCTCACACCCAGCTTGGAGCCCATGATGCCCGGCAGAATGAGCACCCGCGGCCCGCCGCGGGTGCGCGCGGCTTCCGCCTCGCGCGCGAGCTGGCGCAGCTCGTCGTACTGTTCGGGCCCCAGGATGGTTTCGAGAGCGCGCGCGTGACGGCCGGTGAGCAGCGCCGCTTCGGCGTCCGCGTCGCGGAGGTTCCAAAGCGGCTCGGTTGGCAATTCGGTGTTAGACCCCCGACGGGTTCGGTTGGCCGGTTTCTTCGCCATGACGGGTTTCCTTGAAGTTTGGCGGACATAGGAATTAGCTGCCAACGAACGTACAAAACACAGGTTACGATAATACTGTAATCATAAAAGTCAAGCCATTGCCCGCAGCCCACTGAAACAACATCAAGCCTGACCGCTTGGCGCAGGGCGCGAAGCGATCAAGGTACACGGCGCAAACCCGTTTCGCGCGAAACACTGCGGCACCGGTTTGCAACCGGTGTGACGCGGCAAACATGTTTCACGTGAAACAGTCCTGCGCGAGACGGTGTGGCACCGGTTTGCAACCGGTGTGATGCGGCAAAGATGTTTCACGTGAAACAGTCCATCGCGCGTGAATACAGACTGGATTGGAGAAAGAATCCACCCCCCTTGCCAAGGGGGGACGGGGGGGTCGCGCAAACGTGTTTCGCGCGAAACAGTCTTGCGCGAGAAAACCGAAAGCCAAAAGCCGAAACGCCGAAATGCTGAATGCCGGCAGGGGGGCGCAAACATGTTTCGCGCGAAACAGTCTTGCGCAACGATGTTTCACGTGAAACAGTCTTGCGCGCGTGAATACAGACTGGATTGGAGAAAGAATCCACCCCCCTTGCCAAGGGGGGACGGGGGGGTCGCGCAAACATGTTTCACGTGAAACAGGTTTGCGCAACGTTGTTTCGCGCGAAACAGTCTTGCGCGACCGGATGATTTTGACTTTTTGACTTTTCGCTGTTTCGGCTTTTGGGCTCAGGCTTGTTTCACGTGAAACAGTCTTGCGCGAAACCGACGAAAGCTGAAAACCGAAACACCGAAATGGCTGCGAATTACGCAAGCTTGTTTCACGTGAAACACGTTTGTG
>CAZMVD010000152.1:0-9623 GCA_964569425.1 uncultured Phycisphaeraceae bacterium | reverse complement strand
CTTGTTGGGATCATTGGGGCAAGCGTCGTTGCAGTTGGGCGTGCCGTCGCCGTCGGAGTCGGTATCGGGCGTGCCGCAGCCGCATGCGCCGGGCGCGGTTTTGTTGGGATCGTTGGGACAATTGTCGGTGTCGGGATCGGGCGGTGGCGGAGGCGGTGGCGGCGGGGGCGGAGGCGGCGGTGGTGGAGTCCCGTCCTGCAAGACAGTAATGACTACGTCGTCCTCGGCCGAGGCGTCGCCTTCGATAACGGATAGAAGGAAGACAAGATTCACGGTTGCCGAATCGGTGGGCGCCACGAAAGTGGTGACGGCGTTGTTGGGGTTAGCCAAGGTGACGGCCGGGCCGGCTATTTGCAGCCACTGAAACGCGAGGGAGCCGCCGTTGCCGGAGGTGCCGCTGCCGCTGAGGGTGACGGTGTCGTTGGCGTTTACGGTCTGGTCCGGTCCGGCATCGGCGGTGGGACCGGCAGATGCACCGCCGATATCGTCCAGCACGGTGACCAGCACTACATCCTGGGCGCTGTTGGCGCCGTCGCTGACGGTGAGGGCGAATTGCAGCAGCGTGTCGTTATTCACCTCCGGGGCCGTGAACGTTGCGATGGCGGTGTTCGCATTGCTGAGGGTGACCACGGGACCGGTGCCAATCTGCGCCCAGCGGAACGTGAGCACGTCGCTGTCGGGATCGGAGCTGCGCGAACCGTCGAGCCTGACCGTATCTCCTTCATAAACGGCATGGTCCCATCCGCCATCGGCCACGGGCGGGAGCCCGGGTGGCGGGATTTCGATATCCAATGACAACGTGAAGAGAGTGGATCCTCTTTCGTCGACGGCGCGGACCGTGACCTTGTGGATGCCCGGGGTGTTGAAGCGGTGTGACTGGGTGGTTCCGGTTGCGACCTGGCCATCGCCAAAATCCCAGAAGAAGGTCAGCCGGGCGGTCTCCGATGTGCCCAATCGCGGCTTGACGGCGAAGCCCCAGCGGCCGGGTTCGGATTGATCTTCGAGAGCTTCGAGAAGGTAGTTGTTGGCCATTGAATCGTCACCGGCGGGATCGATGGGGTCCTCGCCGTTTGAGGCGTTGTCGTTGGGCTCGTCGATGATGCCGCCGCCGAGGGTGTCGCGTCCGCCTTGTCCGGTTCCCGGCGCAGCGGTACCGCAGCCGGGGAATTGAATTAGGATCAGGCTCAGGCAGATCAGGAATTTCGGACTCGTCGATAAGCGAATGGCATGGTGCTTCACGGCGACTTCCCCCCCTGAATGCCCCGGCGTGTCGCCAGCCTCGAAAGGCCTAGTCGCCGGAGCAGCTTCTTTCTCCGACCACGTACACGCGATCGGAATCCCCTCGTTCAAGTTAAAATAGGTTGGGTGTGAAGTCAGGCGGGGTTTTCGGGTTTATGTCGCGCAGGAATGACAGGCGCGATAAGCGTGAAGTTTCATGGGTGCGGAATGGTTGTTTTTCGGAAGGGGGAGGTCCATATTCCCAAATGAGCAGGACGGGGCGCGGCAGGTTATCGGTAAGCGGGGCGGCCGAAAGGGCTTATCGGATGGCCGGTCGGGCCATGGTTGAGCAGCGCAGAAACAAACAAGGCGCCGGGGACATTCAATCCCCGACGCCTTGTGTCAATAATCAGTCACTCGCCGAGCGGCGCCCGCGAGGAAGCGGACGTCAGACGGAGGCGGGCCGCCTACGCAGCCGGAGAAACGAGCCGACGCCACCCATGCCCACCAGGGCCATTATCGCAGCGCCCGGGACGGGGATGACATTGGTCGGCACACCCAGGTCGGAGCCATTATTCACCAAGCCTTGGAATCGGGCGGCGAAGTGGAAAGCCCCTGCTGTACCACCGGTTGACAGTTCGCTCACAAAAGCGGACTCAAAGGCAGCGTCGGACATGGTATTCAAGCCGGTGCCGATGATCGCCAGTGTGAAGGTGGTGGTCTGGCCCACATTGATGCGCGGCGCCGAAGGGGCGCCGACTCCGTCGGTGATGAACGCGTCACTTGCACTGGCGTTCATGACGCCATAGTCGAAATCACCGGCCCCATTCGGCGTTTTGATGCCGCCGAGTTCGTACTTGGCGAACCAGCCAGACTGGTTCGGCGAAGGAAGCGCGGTGACGGCACCACCGTGGGCGTCGCCACCGATGCTGGTCATGGTGACGCCGGCCACCGAGGGTACGTTAAACCCCCATGCTGTGATACGACCACCGATGGCGGCTGCCGTCGTATTGGTAATACTGATTGTCAGTTGTGCCGCAGTCGCGCTAAGCGATTGGTAGCTGAGGCTCACGTCGGCGGTGGCGCCGGTCCCCGCGAGGCCGGTCACGCCAAACGAAATCGCCGCCTTTGCCGGCGCGGCCAGCGAAAGAACGGACATGATAGAACATAGGCCCAGTAGCTGCTTCACTTCTTTCCCTCCAGGCTGCCCGATACCAAATTCAGTGTGCCGACTTCGCGAGTTACATGCCCGCGAACGCAATACAGCTCAATCGAGAGCCGCCAAGGCACTTTTCGTATGCCTGATATTATGCCAACGGTCCCGGCCTGTCAACGGAATTCGGTGCGGTATCCCGAAAAATTCGGCTTTCGGTCCATATGGAGTTTGCCTCGCGATTGAGGCCGTGGGTAGATTGGCATCAGCTCAGGATGGTAAAAGGGATAAAATGGATCGAAGGCCGCCTTGGGCGCAGTGGGATGAGCGTTGTACCGATAAACCGCGTACAATGAGTTGGTCGCGGGTACTATGAAATGGCGGCATCGGCCCGCGGTTGCGACCACATCCCGGCTTACGCGAGTCAGTGTGCCGATGCCGGGTGAGGCGAGTTTGTCGGGTGGGTTGATTTCAGTGGACGGAAGCGGCGTGGTAGAATTATCGGACCTTAGTAGGTGCCCACCCGTTGAAGCCTTTGTAGGTCGATGGTGGGTGCTGCACACGCGTGCGCGCAACGAGAAGGCGGTGGCGACCGACTTGCAGCGGCATCGGGTTCAACATTTTCTTCCCCTGGTACGGCGCATGCGGATTTACTCGGGGCGGAAGCGGATTGTGGAACTGCCGCTTTTTCCGGGTTACGTCTTTCTTTGCGGCGATTTGCCTGAACGACACCTGGCCTTGCAGACGCACCGTGTGGCGCAAGTTCTCGAGGTGGCCGACCAGGATGGCATGCGGTTCGATCTGGCCCAGATTCAGCGGGTGGTGGAGAGCGAGGTTCCGGTGGACTTGTATCCGCGATTGCGGGTGGGCGCCCGTTGCCGGGTGCGGACTGGAAGTCTGATGGGCCTGGAGGGCGTGGTTCTGCGACGGCGTGGGCCATGGCGTGTGTATGTCGGTGTGCAGTTTGTCGGCCAGTCGGCGGAGCTGGAGATCGAGCCCGATCTTCTGGAATTGCTCGATTAGTTGCGCGAATGGCTGGGGCCCCAAGTCGGCCATGAAGTCTGTGGAAACGGGCGCGTCGGGTAAGCGAAACGCTCGGGTGTCTCATATTCTCATGCGGCGTTTTCAATGCTGAGAGCGAAGAAAGTGGCTGTATTAGGGAAGGGGGCTGCGCCTGGCGTTGAATAGGGCATGTTCCACGGGGCATAGAACGACCTGACAGGTGATCGCTGCGGCTTGGAACATTGGACGTGGAGCATTGGGGCAGCTCGTCGAAAGGCGATGGAGTTTCCCGGTTGCGGCAGATTCACTGGACGGCAAGGTATTGCTTGGTCGAAAATGACTGGGTTGTGACCTAGCGGTTGCGCTGCGCACGAGTTTGAATTCAATTAGCGCGGTGCAAGGATATCGTGGTCGAACAGGGACGGCCGGGCCATGAAATGGATGCAATACACTGGCGGAAATACGCCTGCCTTGGGATTGACGGCGGGCATGGTGTTGGCGGTGTGCGGATGCGCAAACGATCACCGCATGAGCCTTCAGCAGTTTCTGCAAGCACGGGAGTCGGTGGCGGCTCAGGGGGTGCCGGCCGAGGTTTCTGGTGATAGGGTGGAACTTGACCTGGAACGGCACCTGGGGCCATACCAGGTGGGTCCGTCGGACGTGTTGTTGGTGACGTTTACGCGTGCGGACCAGATCGGGCTTTTTCCGCCGGTGCAGGTTCGGGTGGATCGTAACGGCGAAGTTGACCTGCCGATCGTCGGGGCGGTGCGGATCAACGGGCTGGAACTGGAGGACGTGGAAGATCGCATACGTTCCGCCTATATCCCGGCGGTGGTGACGGAGGGCGTGGTGCACGTTCAGCTTGTGACTCCGGACACCACCAACGTGCTGGTGATTGGGGCGGTGGCGGCGCCGGGACTCGTGCAGCTTCGGCGCACGGAACGGAACATGCTGTTTGCGCTGGTGGCGGCGGGTGGGGTATCGTCGCTGGCGTCGGGCACGGCCACGGTGCGGCGCATCCGCCAGCCGGAGGTGGTGGAGTCGTTTAACCTGACGGACCCTGTACAACTCAAGGCATCGCTGGACATTCCGCCGCTGCAGAACGGTGATATCGTGTACGTGGGCGCAGCGGAGCAAAACGCCGTGTATGTAGGCGGGCTGGTGACGCGGACGGGTCCGCAACCCTATCCGCCGGGCACGGGTCCGACGATCCTCCAGGCGATCGCGGCGGCGGGGGGGCTTCGGACCGATGTTGCGCCACGGGAGGGCACTTTGATCCGCCGCATGCCCGACGGGCGCGACGTGTTTGTGAAGCTCGATATGAACCGCCTGGCGATGGGACAGGATCCGAATATCGCGCTGCAGGGCGGGGATATCCTGTGGGTGCCGGAGACGTTCGGAACTCGAGTCCTGGATTTCATCAACCGCAATATCTACATGCGAGCGGGTATCAGCGTGAACTACAACGTATCCGGCGTGGAGTATATGAACCGGGCCTCCTCGCAATCGGGTACGAACCAGAATCTGCAGGACACGTTTGACCCGTTTGGATTCCTGAACCAGAACAGCGCACTGCAGTCGATTCAGAGCCGGCCGTAATCATATCGTGCCGCGACGGAGTCCGTCGCGGTACGCGGTTGGGCGATTGTTCGGTTCAAGAGTCGGTGTTCAGGAGCGGCGGCGTCTGCGGAAGAAGGACAACATTCCGCCGCCGGCGATTGCGAGCAGGGCGGTGCCGGGCAGTGGCACGACCTGAGCGCGAATCTCAACCACCAGGTCGTTGAAGTCGCGGTCGGACTTCTGGCCGAGCGCTCCGGGAAGGTCTTCCCAGAATAACAGCCAGACGGTGTCAGTAGTGGACAAACCGGAAACCTGGTAGGTGACCATGTGGTCAAGCCCGTCGGGATTGAGCGTGTTTGCTGAGTAATAGGTGTTGCCGGTTCCGGCGCGGGCCCAGACCCAGGGAACGTTGTGGTCGAACTGAACTGAGCCGGCGCCGCTGACGTCGAAGCCGGAAGGGCCGTTGACCGCTATGTGGAAGAGGCTGGTGTATCCTGAGCCGGCGTCGTAGCCGAACTCCTGCGAGAAGAGCGCGAACTTGGCTTCGGCGGTGGCCTGGGCGATGCCATCCACCCAGTACTGGTCGGTGTGCGGCAAGCCGGGGGTCCCGAACACGAGGTGCAACAGGCTGCCGGGAGCGCCGCCGGACAAGTCATCAATGCGGGTGGCGGTGATGGTGCTGTTGGTACACGACGCCGCTCCGGGGCGGGCGGAGGCGTCGAAGGCGCCGCCAATGCTGCAGTAAAGTTGGTTGAGAATATCGACGTGTCCGAGTTCGCCGGTGTGGGGGGGGTGTACGGGGGTAAGCGAAGCTACCGCGGAGGGCGCGGCCAGAATCAATGTACCACCGATGGCCAGCAGGGTTTTTCCGGTGAAACGTTGAGCATTCCGCATTGTTTCCCTCCTTCGAACAACTTTTGGCAGCGGCCCATGCGACCGGCTATACCTCGATTCACAGGATTGGCGCCGATTCATCCGTCCCCAACTACCGGGATGGCAGAACAAAGCACCAGGGAAACGGCTTGACCCACCGGCGGATCAGGCGACGCCGTATGGATCGAGTTACGAAACTGTGCTTCCCGTTCGATTATTGGCGGCCCAATGGGCGGAATCCAGACGTCGAAAGTTGATGTACCGCGATTGCGTTGAGGTCCGAGAATGGCAGAGGGCCACCGTTAGGGGCGGGGCAGGGGAAGGACCACAGGGCGATTTCGGGCATCAACCATTGGCATTGTGTGGATGAGCCCCCCGCGGGTGGGCCGGTGGAAATGAAACACTTGAACCAGGTGCCGGGTGGGACCGGTTCTCGGTCCCTTGTTGATAGACGATGTGCATTTAGAATTCGCGTCGACGCGGTCCGGCGTGGGCCGCTTACACGTGGGCCAAAGGATGATTAGCGGGCATGAAGGGTTATTGTTCTAATCGCGGCGCCGTGGCGCGAACTTTGGGGCGGTTTGTCTTGGTCGTATTGACCGCGGCGGCGGCTTCCTGCACTCCGCTTTCCACGGCGCCGGTGCAGTCGCAACCGGGGACCACCACGACGGTTGTCATCGTGCGCCATGCGGAGCGCAACGAGGGGCTCGATCCACCGCTGAATGAGGAGGGGCTGCGGCGAGCGGCGGCGCTGGCACAGGTGCTGGGACAGAATGGTGTCACCGCGATCTATTGCCCGGATCTACTTCGGAACCGGCAAACCTGCAACGCGGTGGCGGATCGCCTGGGGTTGGACGTGAATCTGCTTTCGGCGGCGCGAATCGCGGATACGCGGGCGCTGGCAAACGAGCTGGTCGATGAGATATTGACGCAGCACAGCGGGGGCGTGGTGCTGTTTGTGGGCAATACCGGCCCGGCGGTGGGGGACCAGAGCGGGAACTTGCAGGAACTGTATGCGCGACTCGGAGGGACGGGGAGTCCGCCGGTGCGGTATCAGGATCTGTACGTGGCGATCATTCCGGATGAGGGGGCGGTGCGGTTTATCAAGGGTACCTATGGGGGGCCGAGCAGCCTGGACTGACGGGTAAGGCGTGGTTGAGTCCAGGGTACGAACAGTGCCGTCCACGGCGACAGGGCGGACGGCGGACGGCACTGGAGTTGATTGACATTCCTGCGGGCCGATCAAGAATCTACCGAGGAAGGGTGCGCCCGGCGCAGGCGCCCGAGGAGTGCAACGCTGTGGGACTGCAGGATTTCATCGCGTTGGGTCTAGCGGGTGGGGCGGTCTATTACGTGGTTCGGTCGCTGCGGCGGTCGATGCGCGGCGAGTCCGGATGCGGCTGTTCGGGCGGTTCGTGCAGTTCTTCCGGGGCTGACGCAGAAGATCGGCGCATGCCCAAACGCATTCCGTATGTGCCGGCAGATCAGCTCATGTCGTCGAAGCGCGGAACGGAAAACGACGGCGCGGGGCATTGAGGGTCATCGTTCACCACTGAGACCGGTGCTTTCGCGCGGGCTGATGGTCTGAGGTGGGCGAGTGTTGCATCCTAACGTATTCCGAATATTATTGTGGGGGCGGTGCGCGGTTGGAGCGACGGACGGCCGGGAGGTTGGCGGTGAAACTGCGGGCGCTGGACAATCCACCGAACCCTTACGTTTCGGCGCATGCGGAGTGGCTGGAACCGCCGCCGGCGGCACGGCTGGAGGTGTTCGAGGACCGCTCCGCGTCGATCCTGTCGCGCAATGACAGTCCGGACCTGCCGTTCACGTGGTCGGCGAATCCCTATCGCGGGTGTCAACATGCCTGCAACTACTGCTATGCGCGGCGCACGCATGAGTATTTTGAATGGGGGGCTGGCACGGACTTCGAGACCAAGCTGCTGGTGAAGCCCGATGCTGCGGCGCTGTTGGAGCGGGCGTTTTCGAAACGGGGGTGGAAGCGCGAGTCGGTTAACTTTTCGGGTGTGACCGATTGCTATCAGCCGCTGGAAGCGAGCTACGAGGTGACGCGGCAGTGCCTTGAGGTGTGCGTGGCGTTTCGCAATCCGGCGACGGTGGTGACCAAGGGCTTTCTGGTGGTGCGCGATGCGGACGTGCTCGCGGAACTGCAGCGCACCGCCGGAGCGCAGGTGTTTGTGAGCATTCCGTTTGCCGACGCGGATATGGCGCGGCTGTTCGAGCCGTTTGCGCCGCCGCCGGCGCGGCGCTTCGAGGCGGTGCGGCGGTTGCGCGAGGCGGGGGTGCCGGTGGGGGTGATGGTGGCGCCGATCATTCCGGCGGTGAATGATCGGGATATTCCGGCCATTCTGGAGCAGGCGGCGGCGGCGGGGGCGGAGTGTGCGTCGTACACCGGGTTGCGGTTGCCGGGCAGCGTGGAAGAGGTTTTCGTGTCGCGGCTGCGCGAGGTGCTGCCGCTGCGCGCGGCGCACGTGCTGAGCCGTCTGCGGGATATGCGCGGCGGGCGGTTGGACGATTCGCGGTTTGGCAAACGGATGCGCGGCGAGGGGCCGTATTGGGAGAGCATTCGCAACTTGTTTGAGATTTCGCGGCGGCGATTCGGGCTGGATGGGCAGCGCGAGGCCAGCGCGCCCTGGGTCGCCATGGGCGGCGCGGGTGAAGGGTGTGCGCCTGCCGTTGTATCTCGGTCCGCTCGACCTTCTTCTCCGTCCGACCCGGGAGGGCAGTTGTCGTTTCCCTGGTGAGGGGTTGCTGTTTCCCGCCGGGCGCCGGGTGTTCGGACCAGAAACAGGAACTGAACTGTGGGTGTATTCCTTGATTGCCCCTTCCGCGCGGGGTAGAATGGGCTATCGGACGCATCGGGGTCTCCGGGGGGGATCGAAATCTGGAGGTCGAACATGGTTACGCAACGCAGATTCACAGGATGGCAAGTCACACGAACTCGGTGGTTGGCGGCGGCGGTCGTGGGTGCCGTCTGCCTGGGCGCAGCGCCGCCGGCGCAGGGTGGCGCGCGCATCGACCTGCGCCCAACCCCCCCCATGCCCCCAGGCGGCTACGCGCCCCACACAATCATCGACGTGGATGTTTTCATGGTCGATACCGGGAATCCCGATGGCGACATCAGATTTCATGTATTGGGTCTCGATTTTGGCGCGACGCTAGGTACATTAGCGTATCCAGGCGATGATCGCATTCTTGGCACGTCGGATGACAATCGTTTTTCTTGGGTGAACCCCATGGGGTTTAACTTGGTCTCCCCATCCCTTCCACGACCAACGTGGTTTCATCCGTGTGAGCCTCTCGGTTGTCCCGCATTTCAAATTATCCTTCCGGACGATGGTGAAGCGCTCCTCGGCAGCATCCTGGTCAACGTGGGGTCTGCTGGCGGCGTCCTGGATGTCCTGAACGCAAGTGCCCCACCAGGTACGGGTGCGTGGTTTTATCCGTCCCCAGGTGCCAGCTTTGGGTCCTGGGCGGCAACGCGGGGGGAGCTGACGGGCGGACGACTAATTGTCATTGTTCCTGAGCCGGCAAGTATCGTGTTTGTGCTTTCAGGCGTTCTTCTTTGTCATTCGCGAACGCGGAAGCCACGACGTATTCGCAATCTGTAGTGCGTTTATCTGCCGCGACCCGACGGCCCGGGGGCGGATCATGGCCTCATGAGGTTGATGAGCCTGACGGGTCGCTTTAACGGCGGTCCCAATCCGGCGCGGATTTAGATGCCGTTCCAAGTGTAAGTTCCCAGTAACACATCAGCCGCCTGCAATGCGGCGGGACGATTAAAGTGGAAACGGACTTG
>CAZMVD010000151.1:0-9655 GCA_964569425.1 uncultured Phycisphaeraceae bacterium | reverse complement strand
TTTGACCGGCTGGAAAGCCGGTCCCACACAGGGGTACACCGGCTGGAAGCCGGTGGCACACAGTTCCGCGTTCACCGGTTGAAAGCCGGTGCAACTCTGGGGCTATCGGTTCACCGGTTGAAAGCCGGTGGCACACGGGGCTGGAGTTGACCGGTTGGAAAACCGGTCCTACAGCGCGGGGGGCTAGATTCTCTCGACTTTGACGGCGCATTTCTTGTAATCCGGTTCTTTGCTGATGTTGCACATGGCGTCGAGCGTCAGGTGGTTGATCTTGAGGCTTTCGTCGAAGAAGGGGACGAAGACGGCGCCGCGGGGGGGCTTGCCGCGGCCGTCGACCATGGCGGTGAGTTCGATGGTGCCGCGGCGGCTGGTGAGGCGGACGCGGCCGCCGGACTGGATGCCGAGGGCGATGGCGTCGGCGCGGTTGAGTTCGACGTAGCTGCGCGGGACGGCCTGGTGGAGCTGCTTGACGCGGCGGGTCATGGAGCCAGTGTGCCAGTGTTCGAGGACGCGTCCGGTGGAGAGCCAGAAGGGGAATTCGGCGTCGGGCACTTCGGCGGGCGGGTGGTAGGGTCGGAGCCAGAAGGCGGCTTTTTCGCCGTAGCCTTTGGCTTTGTAGAAGTGGACGCCTTTGTCTTTCTTGACGTAGGGATCGTGACCGGCGGCGTAGCGGTAGCGGGTTTCCTTTCCGTCGACGACGGGCCAGCGGAGGCCGCGGGCGGTGCGGAGCTGGTCGTAGCTCGCCAGGTCTTTGCCCAGTCCGAGGGTGAAGGCGCGGTATTCCTCGAACATGGGTTTGTGCCAGTCGTCGTCGGGCCAGGGGAAGAGGTTGGCGTAGCCCATGCGGCGGGCGACCTGGATGATCTGCCAGGCGTCTTCCTGCGCTTCGCCGGGTGGGGCGACGAGGCGGTCCCAGTGCTGGGTGCGGCGTTCGGAGTTTCCGAACATGCCTTCGCGTTCGACCCAGGCGGCGGAGGGGAGGATGAGGTCGGCGGCGTCGGTGGAGGGTGTCGGGTAGATGTCACTGACGACGACAAAGCGTCCGTCGCCGGGTTGGCGTTCAAAGCGGTGGAGGTTGGGCATGGTGACCCAGGGGTTGGTGGTCTGGATCCAGATGGCCTTGACGTCGGCGCGGGTGAGGGCGCGGAACATGTCCACGGCGTGGTAGCCGGGCTTTTCGGGGATGGTTCCTTCGGGCAGGCCCCAGAGTTTTTCGGCTTTGGCGCGGTGTTCGGGGTTGGTGACGGACATGTCGGCGGGGAGGCGGTCGCACAGGGTTCCGACTTCGCGGACGGTGCCGCAGGCGGAGGGCTGGCCGGTCATGCTGAAGGGGTTGGAGCCGGGTCGTCCGATTTTTCCGGTGATGAGGTGGAGGTCGGTGATGAGGTTGTTCATCCAGGTTCCGCGGCTGTGCTGGTTGACGCCCATGCACCAGGTGGAGACGGTGCCGCGGCGGAGGTCGCCGTACACCCCCGCCAGCACTTCGATTTGCCCGACGGACACGCCGGTGATTTCGCTGACTTTCTGGGGGGTGTAGTCGTCGAGGAAGGCTTTGAGTTCGTCGAAGGATGAATCGCGGGCGACGTCGGCGAAGGTGTAGCGGTCGGCCTGTTCGCCAAAGCAGCCGTAGCCGATTTTGTCGAGGTCTTCGATGCCGCGTTTGAAGACGAGGTTTTCCTTGATGAACGCGTGATCGACGCGGTCGCTCTTGAGGAGCAGGTGGAGGATGCCGTTGGCGAGCGCGAGGTCGGTGCCGGGTCGGAACTCGACGTAGAGGTCGGCGTAGTCGCTGGTGGGGGTGCGGCGGGTGGCGAGGTCGATGATACGGACGGTGGGTTTCTGGCGTTTGTGTTCGAGGATGCGGCTGAAGAGCACGGGGTGCATTTCGGCAATGTTGTGCCCCCAGAAGACGAAATCGTCGCCGATCTCGAAGTCGTCGTAGCAGCCCATCGGCTCGTCGCTCTGGAACTGGGTCATGAAGCCGGCGACGGCGCTGGACATGCACAGGCGGGCGTTGGGATCGAGGTTGTTGCTGCGCATGCCGGCTTTGACCCACTTGAGGGCGGCGTAGCCGTCGAAGACGGTCCATTGCCCGGAGCCGTACATGGCGACGGC
This sequence comes from uncultured Phycisphaeraceae bacterium, assembly GCA_964569425.1. Lineage (GTDB taxonomy): Bacteria > Planctomycetota > Phycisphaerae > UBA1845 > UBA1845 > JACQXM01. Next base: position 7,540 of record CAZMVD010000151.1, on the reverse strand, counting down.
GTCGGGGCCGTGTGTATCGAGCGTTTCTTTGAACTTTGTGGCGATCAGATCGAGGGCCTGGTCCCAGGAGATGCGTTCGAGCTTGCCGTCGGCGGTGCGGCGCAGGGGATGGGTGAGGCGGTCCTTGCCGTAGAGCATGGCGGGGAGGTGATAGCCCTTAACGCAGAGGAGGCCGCGGTTGACGGGGTTGGCGGTGTCGCCGCGGACGGCGACGACTTTTCCCTCGCGTACGCCGACTTCGACGCCGCAGCCGGTGCCGCAGTAGCGGCAGGGCGCCTTGCCCCAGTTGACGCCGCGTTCGGTGACGGCCTCGACGGATTGGGCGAAAAGGCGCTGGGCTTCGAGCGCGGATTCGGCGGAAAAGGCGACCACGCCGGTACCGGTGGCGCCGACGATTTTAAGGAACTCGCGCCGCTGCATGTTTCTGGCCCTCCCCTTGGTTGATCCACTCGTGCTCCGGGCGACTGAGGATTTCGTCGATGACGCGGTTGACGGCTTCGGCCTCGGCGGTGTGGCCGGCGGCGGCGGCGTGGGCGGTGATTTCGCGCGCCTGGGGGATGAGTTGCTGGTAGAAGCGTTCGGCCACTTCGAACATGCCGTGCCAGTGGGCGTAGTCGGGTGCCATCATGCTGGCCCCGTGGCGGGCGCGGCGTCCTTCGTGGTGCCAGAGGTAGAACCAGGTCCATTCGATTTCCTCGTCGAAGTCGAGTTTGGTGATGAGTTTGTGTTCGTAGAGTGCGTTCATGATGGCCTGGCCGGGCTTAGCGAATTTTTCGTTGTAGAGGACCACGAAGTCGTCGTACTGCTGGTAGAAGCCGTTGATGTAGTCGGGGGTGTGGCAGTGTGAGCAGACTTCTTTCATGCGGTTGCGTTTGTCCTGCCAGGTGTCGGCGATGAGGGCGCGGCGTTTTTCGGGATCGGTTTCCTTGACGACCTGGTGGTTGATGTCGGTGTCCATGACGAGGCTGATTGGGGGGCGATTAGTCCAGGAGATGCGGATGCCGGGGTCGTGGGTGACCTTGCCGCCGTTTCTGGTGTGACCCGACATGTGGCAGGTGGCGCAGGTGGGGGCCTGGGAATAGTCCTTGCCGAGGACCCAGGTAGTCGAATCAAGGTTCATGTGCTCGCGCAGGTCACGGTAGGCGACGCCGTGCTTGGATTCCTCGTAGATTTCCTTCTGGGGGTGGTCAGGCCCGAGGTGGCACTTGCCGCAGTTCTCCGGCTGCCGCGCCCGTCGCGGCGAAAAATCGTGCCGGCTGTGGCAGGCGGAGCAGGAGCCGCGCGAGCCGTCGAGGTTGAGGCGCCCGATGCCGGTGTTGGGCCAGGTGGCCGTATGGAACAGGGGACGGCCGTTGGGGTCTTTCAACACTCTGGCCACCGCGTCGAGGTTCGTCGGCTTGCCGTCGGGGCCCGGCCGCAGATCGTCCACCGTGATCATCCCACCATCGGTGGACCGCAACCCGATCTTGCTGCCGTGGCACTGCTGGCAGCCGAGGAAGGCGCTGGCCATGCCGTTGACCATTTCGACGTCGGGTCGGCCGGGGGTGGGCGAGTGGGGATTGAAGGGCACGCGGGAGCCCTCGACGGTTTCGGCGAGGAAGTTGTCGAGCGAGGCGAGGATGTTGCCGCCGGCGGCGTGGTGGCTGCCGGCGAATTCGGCGGCTTCGTGGGGGTGGCACTTGGCGCAGTCGCGGGGAGTGACGACGGTGGCGATGTGGGCGCCGTAGTGGTCGAAGCCGTCGATGTCGCCGCGTTCGGCCTGGTGGCACTCGACGCAGGCGACGCCCTTGGCGGCGTGGGTGCTGCCCTTCCAGTGATCGACCACGCCGGGGTTGGTCTGCGAATGGCAGTCGATGCAGGTGTGGCTCGATTCGGGGATCATGGCCAGGAGGGTGGACATGGGCATCTGCGTCATGGGCAGGTGCTTGCGCGATTCCATTTCGGCGACCATGATGAGGGCCACGCAGAGGGCGAGGCCGAGGACGAAAACGATGATGCGTTTCATGTTCAACGACACAACTTGACTCCCAAATATTGCGGATTGCGGAATTCGGATTGCGGATTGGAGTACCGGCAGCGACAACTCACAATCAGCGGCGACTATTTCTCCAATTTCACATCTTTCTTCTTGGAACGGGCGGTCCGGATAGACGAGACCATGATCGCCACTAGTTCATTCGCTTCTTTCATCAGGTCGGCGACTCTCGTTTTCGGGATCAGGCCGGCCTCCGAAATCAGTTCCATCCAATATAAGGTTTCGTCCGCTTCCTCTTCGACGATTCCCATCTTGGCCACATATTCCGCGCGGGTTCGCGCTCGACAAGCCGCACGATAGTTAGCGCCGACCGAAGTCGCCGAACGCAATACCTGGCGACCGATGACTTCCGCAACCTTTCCAGAAGGTAGCGCCGAAACCATTCGAACCACGCGAAGGGCAAACGATTTCGTCCGAGCTTTCAGCGCTGCGGCGTTCATCCGTGTACCTTAAGCTCCTCACGATCGTATAACTTCAGGTCATCGGGACTTACCGACACTCGGATTCCCCACCATCCGCAATCCGAATTCCCCAATCCGCCATTCTCTCACTCCATCGCCTCCCATACCGTGAACACCAGAAACGTTGTGAAGCCGAGGACACCGATATATACGCCCAGGTCGCGGCCGGGGGCCAGTTTTTCGAGCAGGCGATCGACCCAGGGCCAGAGGATGATGAGCACCAGCAGCACGCCGGTGAGGACCACGGCGGTGTTGAGGCCGGTGAGTTTGAGCAAACGGAACTGGAAGAAGTAATACCACTCGGGCTTGATGTGGTCGGGGGTCATCAGCGGGTTGGCCTTTTCGCCCATGTGCGAGGGGAACACCAGCGAGAGGAGCGTGAGCAGGAAGAGGAGCAGGGTTCCGATGAGGATTTCGGTGATGAGGTGATCGGGGAAGAAGCTGAACGGCTTGTCGGGCCCTTTGCCCTCGACGAAGCGGCCCTGGCGGGCGATGCCGTAGACGCTGGTTACGCCCAGCACTACGCACAGTGCGATCCAGCCGGCGCGGTTCATTTCCTCGCGGTTGATGAGGTCGAAGGTCAGCTTGCCGAGGGCGAGCACGCTGATGGTGAGCCAGAGCATGAGCCCGTACATGTGCCCGCGGGCGAGCAGCACGGCGCTGGTGGCGGAGACGGTTCCGGTCACCAGCCAGAAGAGGCGGCTGCTCTCCATGGTCAGCTCGTGGGCGATGATTTTGACGGGCGCGGTGCTCCAGCCGGCGAGCCCGAGGCAACCGAGGGCGGCGAGCGCCGCGACCAGGGCCATGAGGCGGACGCCGAACATGCGCGCGGCGGGGGCGGGGGCTTGCGCTCCGCCGCTTCCGGCCGGGTTAAGGAATGACAGTTCGGAGACGCCGTGGAGGCGCAACATACTGACGTGCAGTCCGATGAGCAGAATCATGGCGACGGGCAGCAGCCCGACGTGCAGGTTGTACATGCGGGTGAGGGTGTTGGGGCTGATTTCGCTGCCGCCGCGGAGGAAGGTGGCGAGCGCTCCGCCGACGAGGGGCACCGCGGCGGTCAGTTCGGCGGCGACGGTCATTCCCCAGTAGCTGAGCTGTTCGTAGGCGAGCGAATAGCCGGTGAAGCCCATGGTAAGGGTGCTGAGGAGCAGACCCACGCCGATCACCCAGTTGAGCTGGCGGGGGTGGCGAAACGCGCAGGAGAAATAGACGCGGCACATGTGCAGGATGACGGTGATGATCATCAGGTGCGAGGCCCACTTGTGGATGCTGCGGATGAACCATCCGAAGGGCGCGGCTTCCGTGATGTGCTGGACGCTTTCCCACGCATGATCGGGCGAGGGGACATAATAGAACGAGAGCAGAATGCCGGTGGTGATCTGGATGAAAAACAGATAGGCGGGCGTGCCGCCCAGCGCGAACCACCAGCGCTTGATGTGCCCGGGGACCGGTTCGTTGGTGACCTCGGCCACGCGCCCCCAGTCCACGGGGAGCATCTGCCACAGCCGCCCGCTGGAGGTGCGCGTGGGCGCGCTATGTCCTTGCGGGTCAGACGCCATAACGCTGCTCCGCTGAAACCATGACGTATACCCAGCCGTTGGTGCGGTCCACGCGGACCTCGTAGGTCGAAAGGTTCTTGTTTTCCTTGGCGGGCGGACCGGACAGCGCGATGCCTTCCTTGCTGAAGACGCCCTCGTGGCAGGGGCAGAAGAAATGTTGTTCGCTGGAAACCCAATGCACCTTGCAGCCGAGGTGCGGGCACTTGCTGGAGAGCGCTTTGAACCCCTTGGCGGGGTCGTCGGGCACGTCGGCGGCGCGGGCGACCGCGATCTCCTGGCCGGCGGGGTCGCGGACGGTGAGGCTGGAGCCCACGGGGATGGTGTCCAACGTGCCGACGAACATCTCGCGGCGCCGGCGACCGGCTTTGAGGGGAATGAGGTATTGGAAGAAATGCCAGGCGCCCAGGCCGTACCCGGCGATGAGCCCCACGGCCATGAGGATGACGCCGAGCACGCCGCGGCGGGGCGGCGGCGTGAGCGCCGACTGGTGCGGCGTTTTCGATTCAGTAGTAACCGCGTCCCTGCTCACGTTGCCTGGCTCCCAAGGGTCTGCGCGAATTTGCGCAGCCTACACACGAGGCTTTTCCCGTCCACCCTTCACACGGCGGCGCGCGGGGGTTGGCGCGGCCGTTTTCGCGACTTCGGCGATGCTGGTTTCGGCAAAGAAGCGGGTTTCCACGCTGCGTACGGCTTTCCAGCGCTCGTGGGCGGTGCAGGGGTTTTCGTCACTGCACATCAGATTCGAGAAAGGACAGCGGCGTGACTCGAGCGCTTCGATGGGTGAGAGGACTTCCTGGAGGGAGATTTGTTCCGGCGGTCGCGTGAGTTTGTACCCACCTCCTTTGCCGCGGGTGGATTCCAGGAGCCCGGCGCGTGCGAGGTCGCCGAGGATTTTGGAGAGGTACTTCTGGGGGATGGCGGCGAGGCGGGCGATGGCTTCCCCCGCGACGGGGGCACCGGGTGCGTGGCGGGCGAGTTCGATCATCGCCCGCAGGGCGTATTGGGCCGTTCGGCTGAGCATGACACGCGCCTCCGGAAGCAAAGTATAGCTATAGACTTATGGATAAATGGCGGCTTGTCAAGGCGTGGAAACGCGCGCGAGTGATTAGGAGGTCGGTTCATGCCTGGCGTGGATTCCGCCGAAATGGTTCACTTAGCGGGTAGGCACTGGGGGTGTTGGGGGCGTGGGAGCATTGAGCCCTTGTCGGCGTTGGGCGTGCTACGTGCCTCCATCGCGAAATCGCTGTTCAAATCGGCCTTTGAACCTCTGATCAAAGGCCTGTCGCTGCATTTGATCTGCGATAAATGGATACTTGGAGCTCAGCATTGCAAAGTCTACTTGATTCAGGCTGTATTCGCGTATGACTTGGACGCGCTCATTGACATAATCATTGTCGGCGTTGAGCTGTAGGCGATCAATCGTGGCCTGAACTTGCGCTGTGATGTCCGCTGCAAGGCCAGGCGTTGGAATGATCAAGAACGTGGTGAACTGTAGCATGAACCAATCAGGTTGCACGAGAAACGGATCAACCACGTCTTGAAAACTGTCCTTGCGATGGTTCAGGCGCGCTCGGCATAACCGAAAGTTTGCCCACTCGTACGCCCTTTGCGGCGCGATGCTCTTTGGCACAAAATGGTCGACTGACGTGTGGTCAACTTTCGGTCCCTTTGGCGAGCGCGCGCTCCACGATGCACAATACATGCATATCCCACTGTGCAGTCGATACAGATCGTCGTGGATATCCTTCCAGTACGCGTGTCGCTGCCACTCCTTTCTGTTCGGCGAGGGTGTTTTCGCGAGGAACTTCGCTCCTTTGACCTGGACGCGCGTAGCATAGCGAGTTGGCGCGCTTTGCATAAAAACTCTAATCACACTTCAACCCCGTGTTCTTCTGCGAAGAATACCCATCGGGGCCAAAATGGGTCCTCCGCGGGCAAGAATTCTCTCAGTCTATCACTGACTTTCTGAACCGCCTCTTTGGTCGGCCGCTTGGATTGCTGCAACTCGATCGCGGCACGGATCGCTTCTTCCCGCTCCGGCGACCCCGGATGCGTAACCTTGAAGACATCTGATGCGAGCCAGGAATCAATGCTGCCTCGGCGGTCAAAGGGTAACTGGGCCATTTCGATGCGGCCATTCGTCATCAATTCCAGATGGAAAAGGCTGTCTATGTCCTCATTAAATACCGGTTCGCTGGACGCCAAGACGAGCGGCGAGTGAGTACCGATGACCATTTGCATCGACAGCTCGGGGTTCAGGTCAGCGCCGATTCCCATCAATGCGGGGAGAATCACTCTTTGCCACCGGGGATGTAAATGTGCCTCCACTTCGTCGATCATCACGACCATCTGGCGCTCTTCACGCTTACCGGCCTGCTTCGCCTGCAATTTGTGCTCTTCCCACGCCCAAACGATCAAATAGGCCAGCGTAAGGATTCTCTTGATGCCAGCGGAAGCGAACACAATGGGAACTGTGCCATAGGGATGAACAAGAGTGGGAATGTCCCGAATCTCACCTGGGATTCGCTGGGGCTCTCCAGCCACAAGCGGACCCAAATCCGGAGGCGACACTCGCTTCAGTATTGCAGTAAACGCGTTGAACGCCGGGTATTTGTCTTTGCGCTCCTGCCACCGAACCCAATCGCGCAGCAATCCCTCGATTCGATCCGTTCCCTTCCACACGTCTTCCCTCGAAAATTTCCGCGTGCCTTGCAGGACGCGGTTCACAGGATCCCAGACTGCGAACGATCCATCTACACGCGCATACAGAACCAAACCAGATATTGCCGGTGTTTGATCCTGTACATGCCACGTACCGTCCGCTGGCTCCCATTTGGCCTTCTGTACTTTGCTTCGCCCAGTAGCACTCACGGCGAACTTGATTGCCGGCCCACGCCGCGCCTGTGTCGCTGGCCACGCCGGCCGATCAGCCCAGTCGCCAGTCAAGGCCCACCAAGCCAAATCCAACAGAAATGTTTTTCCCAGGCCGTTATCGCCGGTGACAATATTGAGGCGGCGCGACGGCTCAATCTTCAGGTGTCGCAGAGGTCCCAGGGCGTCAACTTCCAGGTAGGTCAGGACTCCGCTGGTTTCGGGTGGTACATCCTGCGGAGAAGAGTACCCGTCCAGAATCTCGTGCCATTTCGCAGGAGTATCTTGAAACGCCTCGCGCTCCGAGAGCGCGGAATCAATCTCAGTGTTGAAAAGGCCTTCAATTTCCGCTTCCGTGATCCCGTATTCAGTCGTGATCCTGCGAACGACATCAGTGCGCTTCGCGTTGTTCTCCCATTCGCGTGTCTTGAAGAGCCAGACTCCCATGTGGTAGAGCGGCAACTTCGTCTTTCGCGGCAGTTTGCGCATTAGGGCATCAATGTAGCCCGCTGACCACCCCCACGTGTAATCATCTCGGTCATGCAGAAAAGCATCCGCGATCCCTCTCGTATTGACACTTTGCAACCCGGTCGAAGCGTAGTTGGGTTTAT
>CAZMVD010000150.1:2651-9683 GCA_964569425.1 uncultured Phycisphaeraceae bacterium | reverse complement strand
CCGCGTTGGTGAACATCAGCGTCGGGTCGTCCAGCGGCACCACCGGCGACGACGGCACGAACACGTGCCCCTTGGACTCGAAAAACGCGATGAACTGTCGGCGTATCTCAGTGGATGTCATGGCTGTTTGCGTTCAGGTTTCAGGGCCGCCATCAGGTGCACCGTACCGTCGGCCTGCGCCTGCCGGTGCAAACCGGCCAGTGTAGCCGCTGCCCGCACCCCGTCCAATCACCACCGCCGCACAACCCCACCCCAACCCCGCCCCGACTTGACACCACTCCCCCGAATTCGTAGCGTCCGGTCCGGCAAGACGAATCTCCTTTGGGAAAGGGTCCGCCGATGCGCATGGCAATCTCAGTTCTTTCATTCGTGGTGGCGATTTCGATCGCGTGCGGCGGCTGCGCCCGCTCCCGCCAGCGTGCCGATTCCCCCGCCGCCGACAACCGCCCCCAGGCCGCCTCTTCCCCCGAGGTCAACCCCACCCAGCAGGCCGGCCGCGGCGAACCCACCGCCGACAACCCCCACCGCGCCGCCGCCTGGATCTACATCGACGGAAACGGCGGCGAATACCGCAAGGACGACAACGGCAACGACCTGCTCCAGTGGTTCATCACCACGCCCGTCAGCACTCGTCCCACCTTCCGGGTCGAAGTGCACCAGCCGCTGATGGGCAAAGACGTGGACTTCAAGTGCGCCGTGCAAACCCGCGACCTCAACGCCGCCGATCCCCCGTCCTACGCACTCATGTCCAAAGAGGGCCGCTTCTCCGCCGGCAAGGAATACCAACTGCTCGCACCCGGCGCCGACTTTATCCTTCGCATGGCCGGCACCGACGAAATCCTCACCGAAGCCCCCGCGCTGCCCCCGGACGACTACGTCCTCTTCGCCACCGTCATCAGCCGCGCCCACGGCCACGAAGTCGTCGCCGTTACCTACTTCACCGTCAAGTAACCCCCGGTCGGCGCTGTGGGACCGGCTTTCCGGCCGGTCAAAACTCGTCCCCCGTTTCATTCCCTCGCGCACCAATCAACCGCTCGATCGCCGCCCGCAGCGCCCGCAGCGCCTGCCCCCGGTGGCTGATCGCATTCTTGTGCGCCGCCGGCAACTCGGCCGTGGTCCGGCCCAACTCCGGCACCAGAAAATGCGGATCATAGCCGAACCCGTTCTCACCCCGCGCCACATCCACGATCAACCCCTCGATCGTACCGCTCGTCACCGCCCGCACCTCATGCGGATCGGCCAGCGCCAGCACGCAGCGGAACCGCGCCGTCCGTTGCTCCGGTGGCACCCCGCCCAGTTCCCCCACCAGCCGCGCGTTGTTGGCCGCGTCATCCCCCGGCACTCCCGCATAACGCGCCGAGTATACCCCCGGCGCACCGCCCAGCGCGTCTACCTCCAACCCCGAATCATCCGCCAGCGCCCAGCCCCCGGTCAGCCGCGCATAATGCAGCGCTTTGATCCGCGCATTTCCTTCGAACGTATCCGCATCCTCCACCGCCTCGGCCACCGGGGAGTGATCCGACAGACAAGTTAGCTCCACCGCGAGCCCCGCGAGCACCGCGCGAACTTCGCGCAGCTTGCCCGCGTTGGTTGTCGCCAGCAGGATGGCCCGCGGCCCCGTCACGGCCCCGCCGCCCCCTCGCGCGGAATCACCACCAGCCGCGAAGGCACCGGAACCCGCTCGCCCTTCTCCGTCGGCGAGGCATATACCTGTCCCTTGTAGATCGCCCCGTTGAGCAGATTGTACTTGAGCAGCTCGTCGGACTGTTGCAGCGCGACAACCCGGGCGCTGTACCGTGGCACCCCGCTCTCCTGCGGCACCAGCGCCTCATCACCGAATGAACCCACCGTCACCATGCTCGCCGCGTCCGTGTGGTGATAATAGGCCTCGTACCCCTTCTCGCGCAGCAGTCGGCAATACTCCGCCGCCGCCTGCTTGAACTCCCAGAATTCATCCGTCGGCTCGAAGATCCCAACTTGCAGCGTGTACTTGCCGGTCGCCCGCGCCAGGCTCCATTCCGGCGGGCCCACGTCCGGCGTCGGCGCGCGGACCGCCAGCGCCCGCAAGAAAAAATACTGCCCCGGCCCGCTGCCGAGTTGCCTGATCAGCGTCAAATCATCGCGAAGTTGTTTCGGCGTATCCCGTTTACCCGTCTTCGGATCCGTCCGCCGGTAGTAAGTGCCATAATACAACCGTACCGCCCCGTCCCGGTCATCGCGCAGATAAACATCCCCTGCTCGCACGCCCGGCGTCTGCCGCAGCGTCTCCGCAATCTGCTCCATCTGCACCCGCCGATCCGGACCCCGAAGTTCCAGGCACAGAATGGTCCACGGCGCCCCTTTCTGCCCCCGCGCCTTCCGCGGCGCCGGCTCGGCCGACGCCCCCGCCGCGGCGGACGGCGCAGCACATCCGCCCGCGACCATGGCCGTCAGAAACAACGCGATCACCGCGCCCGACCGCGCAGCGCCGTGCTCCCATCCGGCCGGCAATAGCCCACAAAAATCGCTGCCCCCGCGCATACCTGCAACCCATCAAACCAGCTTGCGCCGCAGCGCCTTCACCTGCGCCGCCAACAGCCCCCGCACTCCCCGCGCCGCCAGCGCCAGCAGGCGATTCAACTCCACCCGCGTGAACGTCGCCTCCTCCCCTGTCCCCTGCACTTCGACGAACCGCCCGGAGCCGGTCATCACCACGTTCATGTCCACGTCTGCTCCGACGTCCTCGCCATAATCAAGGTCCAGCAGCATGCGGCCCTTCACCCGCCCCACGCTCACCGCCGCCACCGCCTCGCGGATCGGCGACTGTTTGATCCACTTATGCTTGCGTGCCACATGTATGGCATCGCACAACGCAACGTACGCGCCGGTGATGCTCGCCGTGCGCGTCCCGCCGTCCGCTTGCAGCACGTCGCAATCAATCAGGATCGTATTCGCCCCCAACGCCTCCAGATCCACCACCGCCCGCAGCGCCCGCCCGATCAACCGCTGAATCTCCTGCGTTCGGCCGTCGATCTTCCCCCGGTTACGCGCCCGCCGCTGCCCCGTCGCCCCCGGCAGCATGTCATACTCCGCCGTCAGCCACCCGCCGCCCTGTTCCTTCTTCCACCCCGGAACCCCCGCCTCCCAGCACGCCGTGCACAGCACCACTGTGCCCCCGGCGCGATAAAGGACCGACCCCGCCGCGTGACGGGTATACCCGCGCGTCATCTCCACCGGACGAAGTTCATCGCCGCGACGGCCGTCGGTTCGTGCCAATCGTCACCTCACCAGAGAACTTGCTTTCGGTAGGATTCGCCGCACCGCAGATAGCTCGTTCGCTTCCACGCTCCGCGCCGACGATAGATGTGCCGCGCGGCACTGTCAAATCAAGCCCTCACTCCGCCCGGCGCGCGCTCCACGTCTCGGCCACCCGGCGCACCACGCCCGCCGCCCCCACGCCTTCCGCCCGCAGTGCCAGTTCACGCTCCGTAGACCCGGTGGGCGCTATTTCGATCCACAACGCATCGCCGGGCATCACCGCAACAGCGCGATCCGCCCATTCCACCACCACCACCGAATCGTCGCGCACCAGCTCATCGAAACCCAGCGACAGCAGCGCTGACCCGTCCGGCAGGCGATACGCATCCAGGTGATACAGGGTCAGCCGCCCCGCGTACTCATTGAGCAACACAAACGTCGGACTCGTCACCCGCCGCACGTCGTCGATCGCGTTGCCCGCCGCCATCCCCTTGACCAACTGCGTCTTCCCCGCGCCCAGCGGACCGACCAGACCGATCACCAGCCCGCCCGCCAGCGCCCGCCCCATCGCAGCGCCGAGCTCGAGCGTCTCTTCTGGCGAAGCACTGCGCAAAACCACCCTCGACGCCGCCGTGTTCAATGGACAAACCCTCGCGGCTCCAGCGCCTCCACCCGACCGTTCGCACGGCGAATTGAGAATCCTTCCTCGACCACGCTTCCCACCGGATACAGATTGACGCCGTCCACCGCGGCCTCCCCTTCCACCGCCAGCAGCAGCTCAAAGTCCTCGCCGTCGCTCAACGCATGCTCGAGCGCCGCGTGTCCATCCAGATCAGCCAGCGTACGCGCGTCGTCATGCACCACCGCTTCGAGAAGCGGCTCATCCAGCAGCGCTCCGACCTTCGACGCCCGGCACATCCGCCACAAATCGAGCGAAAGTCCGTCGCTGATGTCCATCATCGCATGCAGTCGCACGCCCAGCGTCTCTCCCAGCCGCTGCGCCTCCCGCACCCGCGGCGAGAACGCCAGGTGCCGCCCCAACAGACTCCCGCCGAGCTTTCCAGTAACGTAAAGTCGGTCCCCCGGCCGCGCCAGATAGCGCGTAACTGGATCCACATTCGGATATGGCGCCGCCGCGACCGTCACATCGATCGCCAACGGATGCCCCCAGCGATTGGTGTCCCCGCCCACAATCACCGTCTCGAACCCGCCCGCCATGTCCAACATACCGCGATAGAGTTGCTGCGCCTCCCCCATCGACCATCCCCGCGGCAGCGCCACCGAAACTGTCGCGGCCACCGGCCCCACTGCCATCGCCGCGCAGTCGCTCAAACTGCACGCCATCGCCTTGCGCCCGATCGCCGCGGGCGCATGCCGCTCGGTGTCGAAGTGCACCCCGTCCAGCAGCATGTCACTGGTGAGCAGCACCAACCCGGCGTTGGCCGCCAGCACGGCCATGTCGTCGCCGATCCCCAGCGCCACGTCCGCCCGCCGCGGCTGCTCCTGGGCTCGCAACCACTCCACAAACTCCAGTTCATCGCAAGACATGCGCAGATTGTAACGGCGCGCCACCATCGCCGACACAATCGATCGTCGGCCCGCCTCGCCCGACGACTTGCCCGGACCGGGAGTACCCCAACACCCGAATCATCCCTCCAACATCCCCTTCAACCGCTCCAGCGCCTCCCCCCACGCCGCCCGCAAGCCGTCCGCCTCCGGCCGGTTTTGGATCCGCTGGTGATTCAACGTAATCCCCGTCTTCCCCTTCCCCTTATCCGCGAACGCCACGTCCACCTGCGTCGCCGCCTCGGCCTTGCCGTCCAGCCACGTAAACCGCAGGTCCTTATCCGCCCGAACCCGCAGATACTCTCCGGAGTGCCCGCCGTCGTCCTCGAAACGACCGCCGTCTTTCACCGCCGCCTTGGTTCCCGCCCCGAACCACTTGCCCAGCAGCTTCGCATCGCTCCACGCCTGGTACACTTCCGCCACCGGCGCCGCGATCGTCTTGGTCACACAGATGTTGTACCCCTCGACCCGCCCGTCCTTCTTGTTCACGATTCCTTTGGCCCGCTCATACTCCACCCACGTCGTCGTCGGCCACCACGCATCCTTGCCCATCTGTTCATACATCCAGTTGATCGCGTCGCGCCGCGACTGCTCCGTCCCACCGCGGCCGTCCAGCGCCGCGAACCACTGTTGCAGCGTTTTCCCCGTCGCCGTCTTGCACGCGTCGTCGGTAACCGGTTGATCGGGTTGAAAGGCGACTCTCATGTACGCTTGCTCCTTCGAATGCACTGCTCCGACCTTCGGGCCGGGGCGCGCCCGATGGTATACCGCCGGCTGGTGCTAACGTGAAGCGCCGTGCCACCCGGTCTCGTCCCCATGAACCGATTTCGATATAATCCCAGTTGAGTCCATTGGACACACCTTGGCCGCGCCGCTGAATTCGGTCGCGCCGCCGGGACGGGAGAACCTGTAAACGTGGTCAGCATCACCGATGAGTTTCTGGACGGTTTGACGCGAAAACTGGTGGACCACCTCCATCCCGTGCAGGTCTTCGCCTTCGGCTCGCGCATCGACGGCCACGCCCATCACGACAGCGACCTCGATATCATGATCATTCTCCCGGACCGCGGCGACAGTCGAGTGGATTCCGCGCGCTTGGCACGGCGCCTCCTTCGCAACACCCCGATGCCTGTGGACATCCTCGTGCGTTTCCAGGACGAGTTCCAGGATCGAGCCGCCTGGCCCACAACCCTGGAATCCGTCGTCGCTCGAACAGGAAGGTTGCTTTGTGAACGGCCGCTACCGCAGAAAGTGACATCCCAGATGCTGCAATCTCAAGGAGAACAACACTCATGATCCACTACCACCGTCTCGGCCAACTGCCCCCCAAGCACCACGTCACGCACTACGTCGACGGCAAGCTCATGATGGAACAGTGCATGACCCGCGAGGGCTTCGAAAGCACCTACAGCATCCTCTATTTCAAAACCCCCCCAACCGACGAGTTCAACGTCCGCGCCATGGAACTCCCCGGCTTCTGCCCCATCGCCCCGCTCGAAAGCCAACTCCTCCACCGCCGCCACATCAAGACCCAGGACCTCAACACCGACGGCGACTTCCTCACCGCCCGCCGCACCCTGCTCATGAACGACGACATCCGCATCGGCATCTGCAAGCCCAACCAGCCCGCCCAACACTGGTTCGCCAACAGCGAGGGCGACGAATGCTGGTTCGCCTACGCCGGCGGCGGCACCGTCGAAACCGTCTACGGCCCCCTGCCCTTCAAAAAGCACGACTACGTCATCATCCCCAAGGGCACCCCCTATCGCCTCCACCCCGATGGCGGCCGCGGCGTGTTCCTCGTCTTCGAGTCCGCCACCTGGATCGACGTGCCCAAACAGTTCCGCAACGAGTCCGGCCAGATCACCATGTACGCCCCCTTCTGCCACCGCGACTTCCGCGCCCCGCAGGAACTGCTCCGTTACGACTCCGCGCGCCACGGCTCGGGCCCCTTCCCCCTCATCGTCAAACGCGACAACGCCCTCAGCGTCCACGAGTACAAGCACTTCCCCTGGGAAGTCGTCGGCTGGGACGGAACCGTCTACCCCGTCGCCTTCAACATCCACGACTACCAGCCGCGCACCGCCAGCGTCCACCTGCCACCCACCACGCACATCACCTTCGCCGGCCGCGGCTTCGTCCTCTGCTCGTTCGTTCCGCGGAAGGTCGATTACTACGAGAAGGACGGCGTCCGCGCCATCCCCTGCCCCTACGGCCACAACAGTGTCG
>CAZMVD010000150.1:0-2641 GCA_964569425.1 uncultured Phycisphaeraceae bacterium | reverse complement strand
CTTTACTACGTCGCCGGCAACTTCACCAGCCGCAAGGGCATCGAGAGCGAATCCATCAGCCTGCACCCCATGGGCGTGCCCCACGGCCCTCACCCCGGCACCTACGAAAAATCCGTCGGCCACGACCGCACCGCCGAACTCGCCGTCATGTGCGACACCTTCAAGACCCTACGCCTCACCGCCGTCGCCGACGCCATCGAAGACAAACACTACCACTACACCTGGGTCAAACGCGAAAACGAAGCCATGGAAACGAGCAAGTAGTGCCGACTTTGCATGGTATGGCACCGGCCTCTTGCCAGTGGGATCTTGGTCACTGCGATTTACTTTCGCAACTCCAACTCACTGTCGAGGACAGGCCCAACGCACCGCGCTATCGCGCGACATTGACTTTCCCCGCCCATCCCCTGCATAATCCCTCCAGCACCCGGCCATCGTGGTCGAAGAACGAGCGTCCGGCGAAAACGCCGTCGCGACCGACACCGCAGGAAGCCCCGGCAGGAGCCGCCAACCGACCATGCCCACCGCCAACCTTCAACCCTACGCCGCCATCGGCATCCTCATCCTGATGGTCCTCACCATCGCCGCCGCCATGCTCGTCATCGCCCACACCATCGGCCCCAAACGCCGCGGACCCGTCAAGGACAGCCCCTACGAATCCGGCATGCCCGTCGTCCAGGATGCCCGCCGCCGCTTCAACGTCCGCTTTTACATCGTCGCCATGCTCTTCTTGCTATTCGACGTTGAAATCATCTTCCTCTGGCCCTGGGCCACCGTCTTCCACCACGCCGCCGCCAACGGCGCCACCATCCCGCTCGACGGCGCCGAAGTCGGCGCCGGCTTCCTCCTCGCCGGCATGGGCATCTTCTTCACCCTGCTCGTTTTCGGCCTGTTTTACGAGTGGAAGAAAGGGGCGTTGCAATGGGAGTAGCCCTCGCCGGCGCCGCACCCTACCAGGCCAGCAAGGACGAGTACCTTGCCACGCGCCTCGAGTACCTCGTCGACATGCTCCGTAAGCAGGGTCAGGCCGGCATCAACTGGTCGCGCAAAAATTCCCTCTGGCCCATGCCCTTCGCCACCGCCTGCTGCGGCATCGAACTCATGGCCACCGGCGCCAGCCGCTACGACATCGCCCGCTTCGGCGCCGAGGTCATGCGCTTCAGCCCCCGCCAGTGCGACCTGCTCATCTGCGCCGGCCGCGTCGCCATCAAGAACATGCCCGTCCTCCAGCGCATCTACATGCAGATGGCCGAGCCCAGGTGGGTCATCAGCATGGGCGCCTGCGCCAGCACCGGCGGCGTGTTCGACACCTACGCCGTCGTCCAGGGCGTCGACCAGTTCCTCCCCGTCGATGTTTTCGTGCCCGGCTGTCCCCCGCGGCCCGAAACCCTTCTCGAAGGCGTCATGGCCATTCAACGCATCGTCGAGCAGGACGGCATTAAGCCCAGCGACCAGCGCGGCAAGGGGCTCGGCCTCACCATCCAGCCGACCATCCAGGTGAAAGTGGAAGGGCAAAGTTAATGCACCATGGGGCGAGCCGCGGGCTTCCAGCCCGCGCGGAGTCGGAAGTGTCTACCCGCGTTCACCTCTCGTTTCACCCCGCGAACGCCCCCCAACGTGCGCCCATCGCCATTCGCCAATCGACAATCGACAAACCCCAATCCCCAACCCCTCCCGACCCACAGTATCTCGCAACATGCCAACGACTCGCGCATAACAAACCACCCGTAAGGAGCTTCCCATGTCCGACCATCCCGTCATTCCGATCCTGAAAGAGGCCTTCCCCGACCTCGACTTCGCCCCCGCGCCTTTGCTCCCCATGCGCGACCCCGCGCAGGAACAAACGTCCGTCCGCGTCCCGCCTCACCGCCTGCTCGACGTGATGCGCTTCCTCCACGCCGACCCCCGCTGCGCGTTCGAGCAGCTCTGCGACCTCACCTGCGTCGACTACCTCAACTTCCCCGGCGCGAAGGACCGCTACGGCGTCAACTACTCCCTCCTGTCCCTCAGCAAAGAACACCGCCTCTGGGTCAAGTGCTTCGTCAACGACCGCGCCCCCGAGGTCCCCTCCGTCGTCTCCATCTGGAAAGGCGCCGACTGGCTCGAACGCGAAGTCTGGGACATGTTCGGCGTCCGCTTCACCGGCCACCCCGACCTCCGCCGCATCCTCACCTGGGAGGGCTTCCCCGCCCACCCCCTCCGCAAGGACTACCCCCTCCGCGGCCGCGGCGAACGCGAAGACTTCGAAAAAGTCACGCGCGAAAGCGCCTGACCCCCACCCGGCCACCCATTCAGATTTCCAGCCGCCAGTGGAGCGGGCGTCTCTTCCCGCCGCGGTCGCCTTCCCCGCGCCGACCGACCAACTCCCTTGTCGCACCGGTTTCCAACCGGTGAAACCGTGCGGACCTCCAATCCGTTCCGCGACAGCCATGGAGCGCTACTTTCGCCCGGTCAGTAACCCGCCCTCCCCGCCCCGGTGGGCCGGCGGGCTGTTCCCACGGCCGGCTGGGCCGCGGCACGCGAACCAGCATCGCCCACGTCCGCCCCAACGGGACGGCGGGCTGTGGCCCCTGGTGCAGCGGCGCCGCGGCGAAGCCGCCCGCCACCGCCCTATTTCGGCTTTCGGTGTTTCGGCGTTTCA
>CAZMVD010000149.1:3056-9718 GCA_964569425.1 uncultured Phycisphaeraceae bacterium | reverse complement strand
TCACCGCGTGATGAACCTCGCCGGCTATCAGGGCGTGGTCGCGCGCGACGCCGACACCGCCCTCAAGGTGAACATCAGTTGGCACTTTTTCTACCCCGGCTCCTCGACCACGCCCTGGCAGCTTGAGGGTGTGATCCGCGCCATGTTGCGCGACGGCTACGACCCCAAGCTCATCCACGCCTGCCACAACCGCACCGTGGTCATCGACGCGCGCCTCGGTGAGCGCGAAAACAAACAGGTAAACGTCGTCGAGGCGCACCACCTGCGCAACATCCACCTCTACGACGATGGCGTCGAGTGGATCAACGTGCGCGATGCGGTCGGCGACCTGACGAAGGAGTTCCTCTGCCTCAACGAGGTCTATCCCAAGGGCTTCAGTATTCCGCGGCGGTTCATCGGCGAAAACATCATCCACCTGCCCACCGTCAAGACGCACGTGTTCACCACCATGACCGGCGCCATGAAGAACGCCTTCGGCGGCCTGCTCAACGAGCACCGCCACTGGACCCACCCGGTCATCCATGAGACTCTCGTTGATCTGCTGATGATCCAGAAGAAAATTCACCGCGGCGTGTTCGCGGTGATGGACGGCACCTTTGCCGGCGACGGGCCCGGCCCGCGCTGCATGGTGCCGCACGTCAAGAACGTTCTGCTAGCGTCGGACGATCAGGTGGCCATCGACGCCATGGCCGCCAAACTCATGGGCTTCGATCCGCTCCAGGACGTCAAGTTCATCCGCCTGGCGCACGAGCGCGGCCTGGGCTGCGGCGACGTGCGCGAGCTGAACCTGGTGGGTGACGCCGACGCAGCCGCGGAGAATTGGGGCTTTGAAGGTCCCTTCCGCCGCATGACTTTTGCGGCACGGATGCAGCACCGCATCTACTGGGGCCGGCTCAAGACGGCGATCGAATGGTCGCTCAAGACCTGGCTGGCCCCCTGGGCCTACATCGCCAGCGTGATCTACCACGATTCCTTCTGGTACCCGGTACTGGGGCGGAAGCGCGTCCGCGAAGCACTTCGCAGCCCGTGGGGGCGCTTGTTCCACAACTGGGAGAAGATCAAACCGACCGCCACCGGCTACCGCGAAGTGGGCAAGGAATCGCCGGGTGTGGTTCGTGGCTTCTTCCGGCTGACATGGATGGCGCTGAAGATTCTGGGTACCTGCATCGTCGAAGCGCCCGAGATTGCCGTCCGCCGGCGGCGGAAGGAACGGGGGCCCGTGCGAGGTTGAAGAATGCGGCCCCGTTGACCTTGTCTCTTTCTCCTGAAGTTTGAGAATCCTTCCCTTTGCTGCCCGCTTTCTCACGTTGACATTCCGATTCTAAACGCCGGTCCAGATTCGAATTGCCCCATCGAGTCCGATCGTCACAATAGGGCCACGTCGGCCGGCATTGCGGCTCGATCCAAGACATTCGTTACCGATTAACTGCGCCGGCTGGGTGTGCCCGGTTTTGCAGCCGGCCGAAGGCGACGCGTCGCAAGACCGCGCGTCGGCCAGCGATTGTCCCGTGCCCTTGCGCAACGAAACCGCGATTCCGCGCGGAGGCTCGCCTGATGCCCACGGTTACCTGTCCATGCGGCGCCAAGTACCGTTTTCCGATCATCGGATTCGGCCGGCGGGCGAAGTGCAAGCACTGTGGGCGGATGTTGCACCTGCATGGGCAAGCCCCGTCGCGCGGCGATAAGAGCGATGCGGAAACACCGCATCAGGCTGAAGACTCTGGTCCAGCAAGCCCCGATCCTGTCGGCGCGGCAATCGGAGATGGTTCGCGTCCCGACCTCCCGATCGCAGGAAGTAACGAGACGCCGTTGCCACCGCTGATCGAACCCGCGGGGCCGGGAAGGAGGTTTGTTAACAGCGTTTTCGGGTCGATTCTGTTCCCCTCGGTGCCGAAAAACCTTGCGGTGTTTCTCTACTTCTGGGCGATACTGGCCGTCGCGCCCTTGCTGCCGTGCATCCTTGTTCCGATTTTTCTGATCCTGTGGTATGCAGCCTTTCGATTCGAGGTTATTTCGACAGCCGCCGCAGGCGAGTCGGACATTCCCGATGCGCCTTTTTCTCGCGAGGTGGTGGACGACCTGATTCGCCCGATTCTGCTGTGGCTCGGAAGCTGGCTTTATGTCATGGTCCCGGCGATTGCTTATGCACTGGTGAGAGTCTATGACGGCGGATTGGTCTGGAATGAGTTTCTCAGGAAGACATTGACGGGAGTAAAGGGGTTGGTGGATCTGGCTCAGGCAGACATCGCCTTCGGGGCGCTGGCGTGCCTGGGGCTGTTGATGTGGCCGATCGTGATTCTGTGTTTAACGCTGGGTGGAACCGAAGCGGCCTATCGAGTCGATTTGATGTTCGTTACCATTGCCCGGTCGTGGAGGGCATACCTGCTGGTGCTGACGGCGTTTGCAGCCGCGATTTGGGTAAAGCAGTGGCTGTTTGGTGCTATGATTCTCGGCATCGGCACCATCGGGACCCGGCGCGCGGTACTGCCCGGGGGAGTGTACTTCGAACACGTCGTGGTCACCGGCGCCGTGTTGTACCTGGACATCGTCGTCTGTCGCCTCATCGGCTTCTATTATCATCATTACAAGCGTTGTTTTCCCTGGAATTGGGGTTGACGGTGCCGCCGGCCGCCGCACGTGGTACGGAACTCCGGCACCTGATTCGGAGGGGGCTCTAGAGGGCGGTGAGGACGAGCACCGCGCCGAGAACAACCGACGCGACGGCCATGGGCCGGCTGGGTTGCTCCTTCAGTTGCGCACATGCCCATTGAGGCAGCCGCGTCAACCGCAGCACTCCCAATCCGATAAAGAAGGCGACGACCCCCCCGATCAACGAACAGAACTGAGTGCATGATAGAACAAAGGCCCCGGCGTCGAAGAGGATCGCTCCTGCCCGCAGGGCCGCACAGCCCGCCCCGATCCACAGACCCAATCGGAGCAGCACCGCGAAGTTGGCGAAATCCCTGAGTAGCGTGCGGGTCCGGTCGACTTCCTTGCGCCACGCGGCAAGATCGAAAGAATTGCCGCATTCCGGACAGCGCGAAAGCGGCGAACCGCGCAGGTCATATCCGCAATGGATGCAAAACGGCTCTGGTTCAACCGACTCCGTGGTCCCCGCTATCCGGTCCAAGTAGCGAGCGTCCATCAGGTTGTGCCTTCCATCCCGTCACTCCGCTGCTCGGTCGGTGCCACGATATGGCACGTCCCTCCCGAATCTTCTGAAGGCCGGCCTGCCGGAGCGAAGGGCAATTGCATGGCATTCATCATACCCCCGCAATGTCTACTGTCACCGAACATCCCGTTCGGAAAACGCTGGCACGGCCGGAGGCGGGTATGGTCGGGTTGGACAATGTCTTCGTTCTGCCGCGCGGGGCGCCGCAAGACCCAAACCCCCGCGCAAGGCTAACAATCTGCGGCGTATTTCATTACCGGCCCGCCGGGCAATCGGAATCGCCGGACCTGCCGCAATCACCCATTCGTCGCGCCGACTTTCAGCCGACGGCTGCGCCGGTAAAATGCCGGTTTCGCCGAGGATGGGAACGTGTCTTGACCGGCGTGAGACCGGTGGCAAGAGCGATGGCCGCGGGTGGGGTTACGGGGGGCGAGGGGCAGCCATGATCGAAGGCGTGCGGTACGTGCATACCAACCTCGTGGCGCGGGACTGGCGCGCCCTGGCCGCGTTTTACCAGAAGTTGTTCGGCTGCGTGCCGGTGCCGCCGGAGCGCGACTACGCCGGGCCGGAACTGGAAGCGGGCACCGGCGTGCCCGGTTCGACGCTGAAGGGCGTACACGTGCGCCTGCCCGGGTATGGCGACACGGGTCCGACGCTGGAGATTTACACCTACTCGCGCCCGGCCGACGGGCCACCGCCCGCGGTCAACCGACCGGGCTTCGCCCATCTCGCCTTCGCCGTGACCGACGTGGAGGCGGCACGGCGCCAGGTTCTCGCCGCCGGCGGCCGCGCGGTGGGCGAAGTGGTCACCCTCACGACCGCTACCGGCACGCGCATCACCTGGTGTTACGTCACCGATCCCGAGGGCAACGTCATCGAGCTACAATCCACGGCGTGATGCGCACCCCGCGTCGGTGTCCGGAAAAAGTGGTCCGGGGCGTGCAAGCGGAACCGCGATCGGACGCGGAGTGGTCGGTTCCACGTCCAATCGTTATCCTTTCGGATCATGGCGAACAACGAAAACCAACTCATGCGGAAAACGAACGACGAATTGGAATCCACCGGAGGCGCATGCGGTGAAAGCGGTTCACCGGGTGATTCAAATGCCACGTTGCTACCCAGTGGAGCTCGTACGCCGAACTTTCCAAATCCCGACGACTTCGCGCAGGCGATGCCGCGCCCAAACGATCACCCTGCCGACAAACCCTGGCCGCCGAAATGGCGTGAGTATCCTGCGGACCATTTGGCAAGGAAAAGGAAATGGACGCCGGATGTACCATTCAATGAGGAATGGACTCGAGAAGACTTCGGAAACGAGTACGTTGACAAATTGTTTGATCGAAACTCGTGCAGCAACTTCCGAGGCGACTGGTGGTTATTAGCGATGCTTATGCGGTGTACTGAGTCGGCCTGCAGAGCGGATGGTCAATGCAAGGAATTGGAATCAATGAAGTGGTGGCGCCTAAATCTTGGGCCATTGCGCGACTCAAGATTAGGGATCCATTTAGAGAATGCCGACTTGAGTGAGCTTCGACTTGAATATGCTGACCTTCGCGCTGCTCGACTGGATCACGCTGTTCTTCATGGAACCAATCTCAGACACGCGGATATACGCAAGGCCTGCCTCAACCACGCTGATCTGAGCGCCGCCGTACTCGAATACGCCGATCTCAGTCATGCAGATCTCGATGGTGCCGAACTTAGCGATGCGCGGCTCGAACACGCCAAATTCAATCGTGCAAGTCTCGACTACGCCGACCTGCAATTTGCCCGCTTGGACCACGCAAATTTCACGGACGCCCGACTTGGACACGCCCGCTTTTGGCGAGCCCGACTCACACACTCAAACTTCGGGGGAGCATCCCTAAAAAACGCCAACTTTTGCTACGCGCAGCTCGAACACGCGGACTTCACAGGTGCTGGGCTCGAACTGGCCAGTTTTTGGTTCGCCCGGCTCGAACACACAAACCTCCGCGGAGCATGCCTCACCTATGCCCGGCTCCCCGGAGCCCGGCTCGACCATGCGGACGTGCGAGGCGCGACCGGAATCCTATTCGACGAGAATCCGGTTGATGGCCTGCACATTGAGGGCAACGCTCCGGACCCATGGTCACTGCTGCGACGAAAGTACACAGGACCGCGGTTCTTCTTTCATCTGATCCTCTTGATTG
Organism: uncultured Phycisphaeraceae bacterium; assembly: GCA_964569425.1. Classification (GTDB taxonomy): domain Bacteria; phylum Planctomycetota; class Phycisphaerae; order UBA1845; family UBA1845; genus JACQXM01. The sequence goes on along the minus strand of CAZMVD010000149.1, from coordinate 4,375 downwards.
CGTTTCTGCTGCCGTTTGCGGCGCGCGTTCTGATTCTGTCGGCACATTCGCAGATGTACGAAACAGCGGAGCGAATCGTCGAACACGCGGGAGATGCCCCCGGCGCGGAACTTTGGGCCAAGAACATGGCGGATTGGACTGAGAAGTACCGACAAACGCACGACAAGACGCTGGCTGTGTGGGTGCTGGCGGGTTGGACGAAGGGCTGGCATTTCTTCGGGTTGACGCTGGTGCTCGTTATGTACAACCTGCTGCGCGCCTATCTCACGTCCAAGGTGTCTATGCTCCGGGATGCGGAGGAGCGCTCGAAGATCACGCCGGCATTGGTGGACTATTACGGCCTGTGCCATCCGTTGGCCGATCTTCGTGATTTACTTGGAATTGGCCGTATAGTTGGTGAGCCGAACGTGTCCCCGCGCATGCGGGATTGGCCGCAAGTCTGGTGGCGATCGATTCGACGAAACGGTTGGCGGTATCTTTCCCCGGTGCCGGTGATCGGATTGTACCGTGTTCACCTGTTCGCGCGAGTGCTGTTCTGGGCGGCGATGGGCTCGTTCGCGTACAACGCCATTGCGTGGCTGAGTACCACGTGGGTTTGGGTGCCGAAGTCGTGACGGGGCACGCATGTTCGACGAACGCTGATTTCTGTGGGGAACTTTTTCGATAGCGTCATGCCGACGACGGTGAAGGCGCAGCGTGCCCTGGAAGTCCGCAGGAGGCCCGCTGCGTCACCCTTGACCCTGCGGGCAACGAGCAGGCGGTCGCGTCTCGGATTGGCCGTGGGAATTCGCCACGGGTTCTTTGAATGTCGGCGGCATGGACTGCGAAGAACTCGACGATCTGGGGATGTTCGGCCCTGGAGGGGCCGTGGGGTGTGGCCGCGGGTGGAGCGTCGCGCGGGCGGTAGGCCCCGCGGCGCGCAACCCGTGGGACAGGGATCGGATTTCATTCCCCGCCCCGGCGGGGCGGAGGATGGCGGCATCGGCGCATGCGCGCGAGGAGCACGTTCGATGTGTTCCTCTGCCCCTCCGGGGCAGTGACAATAATCCCGCATCGAGTCCACGGGTTCCGCTGCGCTCCACCCGCGGCTACAACCCTCTGCCCCTTGCGGGGCAGCAGAGGCCGGGCGCGGCACAGACCGCTACCGTTTGCGGGGCACGGAGGCCGGGCGCGGCACAGTCCGCTACCGTTTGCGAGGCAAGAGCTGGCGGTCGCGTCTCGGGTTGGTCGTGGACAGTCGCCACGGGTTCTTTGAATGTCGGCAGCATGGACTGCGAAGAACTCGACGATCTGGGGATGTTCGGCCCTGGAGGGGCCGT
>CAZMVD010000149.1:0-2956 GCA_964569425.1 uncultured Phycisphaeraceae bacterium | reverse complement strand
GACAATAATCCCGCATCGAGTCCACGGGTTCCGCTGCGCTCCACCCGCGGCTACAGACCTCTGCCCCTTGCGGGGCAGCAGAGGCCGGGCGCGGTACAGTCCGCTACCGTTTGCGAGGCAAGAGCAGGCGGTCGCGTCTCGGGTTGGCCGTGGGAATTCGCCACGGGTTCTTTGAATGTCGGCAGCATGGACTGCGAGGAACTCGACGATCTGGGGATGTTTGGCCCTGGAGGGGCCGCGGGGTGTGGCCGCGGGTGGAGCGTCGCGCGGGCGGTAAGCCCCGCGGCGCGCAATCCGTGGGACGGGGATCGGATTTCATTCCGCGCCCCGGCGGGGCGGAGGATGGCGGCATCGGCGCATGCGCGCGAGGAGCACGTTCGATGTGTTCCTCTGCCCCTCCGGGGCAGTGACAATAATCCCGCATCGAGTCCACGGGTTCCGCTGCGCTCCACCCGCGGCTACAACCCTCTGCCCCTTACGGGGCAGCAGAGGCCGGGCGCGGCGCAGACCGCTACCGTTTGCGGGGCACGGAGGCCGGGCGCGGCACAGACCGCTACCGTTTGCGGGGCAACGAGCAGGCGGTCGCGTCTCGGGTTGGTCGTGGGCAGTCGCCACGGGTTCTTTGAATGTCGGCGGCATGGACTGCGAAGAACTCGACGATCTGGGGATGTTCGGCCCTGGAGGGGCCGTGGGGTGTGGCCGCGGGTGGAGCGTCGCGCGGGCGGTAGGCCCCGCGGCGCGCAACCCGTGGGACAGGGATCGGATTTCATTCCCCGCCCCGGCGGGGCGGAGGATGGCGGCATCGGCGCATGCGCGCGAGGAGCACGTTCGATGTGTTCCTCTGCCCCTCCGGGGCAGTGACAATAATCCCGCATCGAGTCCACGGGTTCCGCTGCGCTCCACCCGCGGCTACAGCCCTCTGCCCCTTACGGGGCAGCAGAAGCCGGGCGCGGCACGGTCCGCTACCGTTTGCGGGGCACGGAGGCCGGGCGCGGCACAGACCGCTACCGTTTGCGGGGCAGCAGAGGCCGGGCGCGGCACAGACCGCTACCGTTTGCGGGGCAGCAGAGGCCGGGCGTGGCACAGTCCGCTACCGTTTGCGGGGCATGGAGGCCGGGCGCGATACAGTCCGTTACCGTTTGTGGGGCAGCAGAGGCCGGGCGTGGTATAGTTCGCCATCCCAAGCGGGGCAACAGTAACTTGGCGTAGTATGGGCGGGCGGCGCGCCGCGTGAAGGAATGCGGCGGGCAGATCAGAATCGGGTTCGACGATCCGCGTTCGAAGTTCAGGACCGGCGCTGGACGCGCCGACCCTGATCGAGCGGAATGGAAACACAGAGAATTCTATGAACGAAGGCGGACGTTTGATTGTGGCGGCGTTGGGGGGGAATGCGATTTCGCTGCCGCACGAGGAGGGGCGGGTGGATCAGCAGTTCGCGCACTCGGCGGAGGCGGCGCGCTCGCTGGCCGATCTGATCGAGGCGGGGCACCGCGTGGTCATCACCCACGGCAACGGGCCGCAGATCGGCAACTTCCTGCTGCGCAACGAGGCGGCCGCGGGGGCGATCTACCCGCTGCCCATGGAGGTGGCGGTGGCGCACGTGCAGGGGGGCATGGGCTTCATGATCGCGCAGACACTGACCAACGAACTGGCGGCGCGCGGGCGGCAACACGCGGTCACCACGGTGGTGACCACGGTGCTGGTGGATGCGGCCGATCCGTCGTTTGCCAACCCCACCAAGCCGGTGGGACGGGAGCTGACCCAGGCGGACGCGGAGCGCTTCGCGACGGGCGAGGGGTGGAGCGTCAAGGAACTGTCACCAGGGAAGTACCGGCGGGTGGTGCCCTCGCCGCAGCCGGCGGCGATCATGGAAATCGAGCACATCCGCCGTGCGGTGGAAGCGGGCGAGACGCTGGTGGTGTGCGGCGGCGGGGGCATTCCGGTGGTGCGTGATCCGCAGCACGGCCTGCGCGGGGTGCGCGCGGTGATCGACAAGGACTTCGCCGCGGCGCTGCTGGCCGCGGAGCTGGGCGCCGACGCGATGCTCATCCTCACCAGCGTGGACCGGGTGCGCATCCACTTCGGCAAGCCCGAAGAGCGGGCGCTGGAGGCGGTGACGCTGGCCGACGCGCGGCGCTATCTGGCGGAGGGGCATTTTCCGGCCGGTTCGATGGGGCCAAAGATCGAAGCGGCGATCAAGTTCCTGTCGAAGACCGCTCATCCCCATGCCGAAGTGCTCATCGGCGCGCTGGAGCACGCGGTGGCCGTGGCCGCCGGAAAAACGGGAACGCGAATCACGCGGTGAAGTGCCGCATTGGCCGACCGCCGCGAAGCAGGCCGCGTGTCTTCGCGTATTCCGGAGTGAGACGCTCCGGCCTGCCCGGCTATCGGCGTTTGCCGACGGTGGTCGCTTCGTCGTCATGTCGGGCGCCGCCGATGCCCCGCAGCGCCCCCCACAGGCGGGCCAGAAACCCGATCGGCGCCGCAGAGGCGATATCGACGTTGGCGCCCACGAATGCCGACATCGAAAGCGAATCGGATTCCGATGAATAATCGCCCGATTCGCCAGTGTGTGGTTCTTCGATCGCCGATCGGCGCCCGGTCGGCTCGTCGGCCGTTGGGCGTGCATGCAGGTATGCCGCTTCCGTGCCGTGGGGAGATTCCGCGGGCGTTGCGGCGGTTGCCGGAAGGACGTTTCCGAACGCGCGCGTGAGCGGCACCTCGACGAACACATCGTCCACGCGAAGCCCGCGCCCCGCCGCGGCCGCGAAACCTTCCATCGGGCGTGGCGCGCTGCCGGATTCGGGCATCATCCATTCGCCGATCACGTCGAATCGCTCGGCAACTTCGTCGGGTAGTTCGGTTTGCGCGCCGCGTCCGAAGTCCTGGACAAGATCATGCTCGGCCCTGGCAGCGTCCAGATCGTCATTGTATTCGTTGGGCGCGTCGGTTACCT
>CAZMVD010000148.1:3288-9803 GCA_964569425.1 uncultured Phycisphaeraceae bacterium | reverse complement strand
ACGTCAGCCCCGCCCCCCCCCGCGGCGCGGCACGCGGCACACGCGTGGACGAAACGGTGAGAATTGCGGATGGCGGATGGCGGATTGCGGATTGCGGCGTTTCGGCGTTTCGGCGTTTCGGCGTTTCACTCCGTGCCTTCGTGCCATCGTGGCTTCGTGCCTCCACTTCCGCCTGCTGCCTGTTGCCTGCTGCCTCACCCTCATTCGCCATTCCTGATTCGCCATTCTGCATTCCCACCCGTATGGCATAATCCGGTTCCACGTACACCACGTCCGGATGCGCCCGATACGCCTGCAGCGCCGCCGCGAAACCCGCCGGCTCGACCGCCACCAGCACCAGCCCCGCCGTCGCCGCGTGGGCGTGCGCCTGCCACCGCCGCCGCTCACCCAATCGAGCGGCCTGCGGCTCCCCGCGTGCGGCCGCATCGAGCGCCTCCCCGCGCCGCACCGCCTCCACCTCAAAGTCACGCACCACCCGCGTTCCCGCCGCCCCGTGCACCACCCCCCGCCCCGATTCCCCCACCCCCTCACGAAACCGAACCAACAGCCGGGAAGGATGATGCGGCGCCACCGATTCCAAAGCGATGAGCTGCTGCGAAGTTGAACCTCGATCGCCAGCCGTTCCCGCACGAACGCCATCACCAACGGCGCCGAAAAACTGGTCCTCCCGCCAATCTGGCTGGCTGAGCGTTGGAATATGCACGCCGCCCGACTGGGCTTCGTCGCGCATCCGAACAATCGTCGCCGCATTGGGAACCGGCCGTTGCGGATCACGGCCGGCCGGCGGCAAGCGAATCACCGCCGAATGTCCATCCGCCGGTTCCACATGTTGCACGTATGAGCGCAACGCCGACGTGCCCGCGGCATTCTCATCGACCGGTGCGGCATAGCCGATTCCTAGCGCGGCCAGTGCAACGACCGCAATGTACAGGCTCGTGAGTTTCCGCGTCATGAAATCCACTTCACCGTCGTCGCGGGGCCCGGCGCAGCCGTCCTCCCCCTCTTACATGTCCCGCTCCATCATAATCTCTCAGGCATGTCCGACCCAAGAAGAAATCGACAACCAAAGCCCGGCAGTCGCCAGAAATGGGCACGAAAAGGTGCGCATGGCCGGTCAGGGGAACCGTGGCACCATAATCGCCAACGGTCATCAACCTGCGGCAAACAGCTCCAGGATCTGCAAGGCGTTCAGCGCCGCACCCTTGCGAAGCTGGTCGCCGCACACGAACAGGTCGATCCCCCGCCCGTCCGGCTGGCTGGCATCCTGTCGAATTCGCCCGACAAGCACTTCGTCGCGCCCCGTGGCGTCGACCGGCATCGGAAAATGCCCCCGGTCCACGTCGTCCATCACGCGAACGCCCGGCGCGCTTTCCAGAATCTCGGTCACTTCCATGGGTGTGATCGCCCGCGTAAAGGTCAAATTGATCGACTCACTGTGCGCGCGGAGCACCGGCACCCGCACGCACGTCGCGGTGATGCCCAGCGCCGAATCGTGGAAAATCTTACGGGTTTCATCGATCATTTTGCGTTCTTCGCTGTTATACCCGTCTTCCCCGATGGGCGTGTTGTGCGAGAACAAGTTGAAAGCAATGGGATGCGGAAACACCTCCGGCACGGGAGCCGCGCCCTCGAGCACTCGGGCGGTCTGGGTCCGCAGTTCCTCCATCGCCGCACCGCCCGCGCCGCTCGCCGCCTGGTACGTACTGACCACGATTCGTCGTACGGGATTCACACGGTGCAACGGCCAAACGGCCATGGCCATGATAATGGTCGAACAATTTGGAACCGCGATGATTCCCGTGTGCTGCATGGCATCGACCGGGTTGATCTCCGGAATAACCAACGGCACATCGTGCGCCATCCGGAACGCCGAAGAGTTGTCGATCACCAGTGCCCCCATTTTAACGGCAATCGGGGCAAACCGACGGCTGCGGTCGCCGCCGGCACTGAAGATGGCATAATCCACGCCATCAAAACTCCGTTCAGCTAGCTGCAACACTTCAATTTCAGTTCCATGAACGGAAATTCTTGCGCCAGCACTACGCGGAGACGCCCAAAGTGAAACGCGCCGCGGCTTGATCATCCGCTCGGTTAGCAACGCACATACCTCGCGCCCCACCGCGCCGGTAGCGCCGACTATGGCAAGATGTTCAATCATCGTGTGATCCCCGATCTTGGCCCGAAACGATCCTGATCAGCCGCGGGCATTGCCGCGCAACCATAAGAAAGCGCCAGTCGCGGGTCAATTGACCACTCCACTTTCAGGCCAGAAACGGATGCAATGCCAGCATTGAAAAAGTCATTGGGCAAGCCCTTGAACGCCGCGGCGCGGGCTGCTAGACTGCCGCGTCTTGCTGCGGCGAAACAAACGCAGAGAGGAGGATGGGGCGCGAAGTTCGCGCCTCATTTTAGCGAGAACTTCGTACCATTTTGATACGAAGTCCCGCAAGAACGGGTAGCGGTGGTCATGGCCGGGAAGCGGCGGAACCGCCCAACTTGGGTTCGGTTTTCCGGAATCGGCTTTGAGTTTGCCGCCGCAGTCTGTGGGTTTACGCTGATCGGTTACTGGATTGACCGGCATTACGACAGCGGACCGACCGGCGTACTTGTCGGTGCGGCGCTGGGCATCGTCGGCGGTGGGTACAACCTGATTCGCGAATCGCTCACCGCTACGCAAGAGGCGAGCGCCGACGATCAACGAAAAGATGACAGCGGCGATGGCGAGTGACACGCCGTCGGCACTGAAAAGGTACTTGCAGTTTGCGGCGTGGGCGATTGGGACCACGGCCCTGGCCGCGATACTGGGCTACTTTCCTACCGTGCGACTCTCCGGACCTGGCGCGGTAGGGGCGATGCTGGCAGGCTGCGGCGCGAGCCTGGCGGCTTCGTTGGTCGGGGCGCTGCCGATCGCACTCGTGCGTGTCGGTTCGCCCGCGAATGTAACCATGGCAACGACGGCCTCCATGGCGCTTCGACTGCTGGTGGTACTGGCGGCGTGCCTGTGGCTTGCGTTGTCCGGCTGGTTCGAACGCGGTCCGTTGTTGATCTGGGTCGGACTGAGTTACTTGTTCCTCTTGATCGGGGATACCCTGTACGCCGTTCGCGTGCTGCGACAAAGCACAGACGCATCGGCCCCAGGGAACCCGCACTAGACACGATATGAGCATGGGTATCGGCATCCTAGCAGCCGGCAGTCCGCTGGACCACGTGATTCAGCATCCGCTCATAACGCGCCCGGCTGACCTGGGGTTCTTTACGCCGCATGGGGTGATCACCCTGGTCAGTGATCAGATTGTCATGCTCATCGTCGGCGGCGCACTGCTTATTCTGCTCCTGCCCATCCTGGTGCGCAAACGCCGCGGGACCGATGCGATCGATCGCCTGGTGCCCTCCGGCTTTGCCAATTTCCTGGAGGCCGTCTGCCAGTACCTGCGCAAGGAAGTCGCCGAGCCGGCCCTCCAGCAGCACACCGATCGTTTCATCAAGTACATCTGGTCCGTCTTCTTCTTCGTGCTCACCCTGAACCTGTTGGGCCTGCTGCCGATTGCCGCTATCACTCCGCTGTTGGGTACACACATCGGCGGCACCGCCACCGCTAACATCTGGGCCACCAGCACCCTGGCTTTGACCACGATGTTGATGATGATCATCAACGGCCTGCGCCTCGGAGGCACGCACTACTTGGCGCACTTTTGCCCGGGGCCGATCTGGCTGGCGCCGCTGCTGGTCCCGGTGGAACTCATCGGGCTGATTGCAAAAATCTTCGCGCTCGCCGTTCGTCTCTTCGCCAACATGATGGCCGGTCACATTCTGCTGGCCGTGCTCATCAGCTTCATTCTCAGTGCCGGCACCGCCATGGGCGCCGGCGGGGGAATCGCCGTCGCCATCCCCGCGGTGCTGGGCAGCGTAGCCATCAACATGCTGGAAATTTTTGTGGCGTTCCTGCAGGCGTTTATCTTTACGTTCTTGACCACGCTGTTCATCGGCATGTCGGTGGTCTTCCACCATGAGGAACACCACGATGACGACCATGGACACGCTCACGCCCACGCGGAGGGCCACGGCCACTGATACACGGGGAGTGTTCATGAAGCCGACGATTGCCGCACCGCGCGGATCGGACGGCGCATTGCAGGTGATGAAGTACCGCCGGCGCTGATGCCGGTGCTTTGTGAGGAAGTTTCATAAATTCGCCATGCCCGGACCAGCGCGGGGCACTCGGGCCGTGAGGCGTAACTGCGATGGCGAATAAACCACGGACGTCGGCCTCGCACGGCGGCCAACTAGTTTGAGGATACGATTCGATGAACAAGCGTTTTTCCCGGGTAGCTTTGTGGATGATCCTGGCCGGTGGGGCGTTGCTCTTCCTCGATTCCCCCACGGCAATGGCCAGCGAAGGTGCCGGCGCCGCTCACGCCGCCGAACAAGCCACCTTCCTCACGACCGACGGTGCGCGCAAGCTCGGCGGCGCCATCGGCGCCGGTCTGGTCATCATGGGCGGCGCCGCGGGCATCGGACGCATCGGCAGCAGCGCGGTGGAGTCCATGGCCCGCCAGCCGGAAGTCGCCGGCCAGATCAGCACCGGCATGATCATCACCGCGGCCATGATCGAAGGCGCCACACTGTTTGCAGTCGTGGTAGGCTTGCTCGCGGTTCTGTAACGTATATCGCGTGAATCAATAGGCGGGACTCGGGACCGCTCGATCGAATGTCCGGAAGTAACGCAGGTGCAGATGAAACCATTCTTGATGGGTCTCTTCGGCGTGCTGGCAACGGTGACGCGCGCATCGGCCGCCGGCGGCGAAGGCGCCGGTAACCCCTTCGCCGGCGACATCGGCAACGCACTGTGGACGCTGGTCGTCTTCGTGCTCGTCGTCTTCGTGCTCGGCAAGTTCGCCTGGGGGCCGATCCTCCAGGCGCTCCAGAAACGCGAGGACTTCATTCGCGATTCCCTGGCCCAGGCCAGGAAGGACCGCGAAGAGGCGGAGAAACGGCTCAAGGAATACGGCGAGAAACTCGCCGCGGCCCGCGCCGAAGCCACCGCCCTCGTCGATGAAGGCCGGCGCGATGCCGACGCGGTCAAACGCAAGATCGAGGAAGACGCCCGCGCCGAAGCGGCGCGCATGGTCGAACGGGCCAAGCGCGAAATCGGCATCGCCACCGACACCGCCGTCAAGGAACTCTACGACCTCAGTGCGCGACTCGCCACTGATGTCGCGGCGCGCGTTATTCGCAAGGAACTCAACGCCGCCGAACATACGCGACTCATCACCGAATCGATCGACGAACTGCGCAAGGCGAGCCGTAATTAGCCGTCGGGCCCGCCGAGGTACCGCGGGCGCCCGGGAAGACCAATGGCCACTGTCAGCGACAAGGAAATCGGACTCGCACGGGTTTACGCCCGTGCGCTCCTCGAACTGGCCGAGGACCGCCAGGAGGCGGACAACCTCCTGCGCGAACTGCTCGACCTGCTCGCCATGCTCGAGAAATCAAAGCCGGGAGGTGGGTTCTTTACCAGCCCGCTGGTCGACAGCGCCGTTCGAACCCAGGTCATCGAGAAGGCCTTCCGCGGCCGGTGCAGCGATCTTCTCGTGGATGCCTTGCAGGTCATCAACCGCAAAGAGCGGCTCGTGCTCTTTCCGGCGATTGTCGAGCAGTTTCGGCTGGCGCACGAGGATCTGCGCGGTCGGGTCGATGTCCATGTCCGCACCGCGACGCCGCTGACCGACGATCTGCGCCGCGGCCTGCGCGAAGCCGCCAAGGCATACGCCGGGCGGGAAGCCGACCTGGTCGAAACCGTCGATGAAGCGGTCATCGGCGGCATGGTCGTGCACATCGGCGATCGCAAGTTCGACACCAGCGTCGCAACCGCGCTGCGCCGCCTCGCGGGCCAATTGGCCGAGCGCGCAGCACGAGAGATCCATGCAGGCAAGGACTATTTTGTCGAGGCCGGAACCTGACCGGCCGAGGAAACCACGCTCCCGATTCGATCGGGGGCCGCAACCAGTAAGGGCAGCCGTATGCGAATGAAGGTGGACGAAATCTCTTCAGTCATTTCTGAGGAGATTAAGCATTACCGCAGCGAAGTGGATATCTCCGAAGTCGGCCGCGTGCTCGAAGTCGGCGACGGCATCGCCCGCATTTATGGACTGGGCAACGCCATGGCCGGCGAACGCATCGAGTTCGCCAACGGCGCCTTCGGCCAGGTCTTCAACCTCGAAGAAAACTCCGTCGGCGTGGTCATCCTCGGAGACTACCTGGGCATCAAGGAAGGCGACGAAGTCCGCCGCACCGGCGAACTCCTCAGCGTGCCCTGCGGCGAGAAAATGATCGGCCGCGTGGTCGACCCGCTCGGCCGCCCCCTCGACGGTCTCGGCGTCGTTGAAACTCCCTACCGCCGCCCGCTCGAATTCAAAGCCCCCGGCATCGCCGAGCGCCAACCCGTGAACGAGCCGCTGCAAACGGGCATCAAGGCCATCGACAGCATGATCCCCATCGGCCGCGGCCAGCGCGAA
>CAZMVD010000148.1:0-3278 GCA_964569425.1 uncultured Phycisphaeraceae bacterium | reverse complement strand
GCAAGACCGGCAAGACCGCCATCGCCATCGACACCATCATCAACCAGAAGGGCGGCGATGTCATTTGCGTCTATGTCGCCGTCGGCCAGAAGGAATCCACCGTCGCCGGCGTCATTGAGAAGCTCCGTGAACTCGGCGCCATGGACTACACCATCGTCGTCTCCGCAGGCGCGTCCGACCCGGCGCCGCTGCAGTACATCGCCCCCTACGCCGGCGCCGCCATGGCCGAGTACTTCATGTACCAGGAAGGCCGGGCCACCCTGTGCATTTACGACGACCTCAGCAAACAGGCCCAGGCCTATCGCCAGCTCTCGCTGCTGCTCCGTCGCCCGCCCGGACGCGAGGCCTACCCCGGCGATGTGTTCTATCTCCACTCGCGACTGCTCGAACGCAGCGTAAAGCTGCGCGAGGAATATGCCGTCGTCCCCGCGGGCACGCCGAAGGATTCGCGCGATCGCTCAGTCGTCCGCAAGCATCCTCAGGGGCTTGCGGCCCCCAAGGAGCACCGTCCCGACGATGAACGCGGCCTCTACCACCGTGCGCACGGCCGACACGTCGCCGAGGCCTGGCTCGCCACCCTGCCTGACAAGGACAAACTCCGCGTGCACCGCTACCCCGACAGCGGCGGTTCCATGACCGCCCTGCCGGTCATCGAAACGCTGGAGGGCGAAGTGTCCGCCTACATTCCCACCAACGTGATTTCCATCACCGACGGGCAGATCTACCTCGAGACCGACTTGTTCTTCGCCGGTGTGCGCCCCGCGGTCAACGTGGGCATCAGCGTGTCCCGCGTGGGTGGAAACGCCCAGCGCAAAGCGATGAAGAAGATCGCCGGCTCGCTCCGCCTCGACCTCGCCGCCTTCCGCGAGTTGGAAGCGTTTTCTCAGATCGGCACCGAACTCGACGCCGCCACCCAGCGGCAGCTCGATCGCGGCAAGCGAATGGTTGAACTCCTCAAGCAACCTCAGTATCAACCCTATCCCGTGGCCGAACAGGTGGTCAGCATCTTCGCCGGCGCCCGCGGATTGCTCGACGATCTTCCCATCAACGAAGTGCTGCCGTTCGAAGCGGCGATGCTCAAGCACGTCCGCGACGAGCACCCGGAGATCATCAAGGAACTGGCGGAAAAGGGCGAACTGCCCGACGCCTTGGCCGAGCGTATCGGCAAGGTCATTCGGGATTTCAAAACGCACTACGGGAAGAAATCGTAGGCACGCGACAGCAGGACTGGGACTCAGGCGGCGAAGACCATGGCCAACAGGCGCATCCTCGTCAAGCGGCGAAAAGCGGTTCGCAACATCCGCAAGATCACGCGGACCATGCAGCTCATTGCCACCGCGCGCTTCCAGGCCGCGTTTCAACGCGCCGTCGCCACCCGCCCCTACGCCGAAAAGCTCGCCGAACTGGTCGCCGATCTGTCGGAAGCCGCCGGCGACGTGCAGCACCCCTTGCTCACGGCGCATCCCGAAGTCAAAAGACAGGCCCTCATGGTCATCACCAGCAACCGCGGCTTCTGCGGCAGTTACAACGCCAACCTGCTCCGCCTGGCCATGGAACAAATCGACGCCTCATCGAACCTGGAAACCGACGTCTACATGGTCGGCCGCAAGGGCATTTCCTACTTCCGCTTTCTCCGCCGCGAAATGCTCGAACGGATTGATTCCATCAGCGACGCACCGCGCTTCGATCAGGTGGAGCCGCTCGCCAACAACCTCATGGCCCGCTTCGCCCGCGGGGAAATCGCCTCCGCTCGCGTCGTCTACATGCGCTTCGTCTCCGCCGGCCAGCAGCGTGCCACCGTGCTCCCGCTGCTTCCCCTCACCCGGGACGCCGCGGCGCAGCCTGCCGCGGCCGAACCGCGCCGCGCCGCCGACTACGAATTCTCGCCCGACCCCCAGCGCCTGCTCGACGAACTGCTGCCCGCCACCGTGCGCGTCCGGCTCTTCCAGTGCTTCACCGATGCCACCGTCAGCGAGCAGATGGCCCGCATGGTCGCCATGAAGGCCGCCACCGACGCCGCCGGCGACGCCATCAACGCCATCACCCAGCAATACAACCGCGCCCGCCAGACCGCCATCACCATGGAACTCCTGGACATCGTCGGAGGCGCGAATGCAGTAGCCTGAGAATTCAGAATGGCGAATCAAGAATGGCGAATGAAAGGCGTACCCCAGGCGGTCGTGACATCGAGGAGCGGACGTTTCGCTTTGCCATTCGAATCACGAGGCTGGTGGCGGCAATACCCGCGAACGCCTTGGGGCGTGTGTTCGCGTCGCAGATTGCTCGCGCCGGGACAAGCATTGGCGCGAACATTCAGGAGGCCCAGGGATCTCCGACCAAACGAGACTTCGCGTGGCGAATGAACATCGCCCGCTCGGAAGCACGCGAGACGTTATACTGGCTTCGACTGCTCTCGGCTTCCGGGGTTGTTCCGGAAACGCGGTTGAAGGAGTTGATTGAGGAGGCGGATGAACTGGTCTGCGTTCTCACCGCAATCGTGAAGAAAGCACGTGCGAATCAGAAGGCAAGAAAAGGCGGCTCTTGAATCGGTGGGCGGGTGTCGGCTTTCGTGACTGCACCGGTTTCCGACTTGCCTGAACCGGCTTGGGAACGGTGGAATAGCTGTTCCATTCGCCATTCTTGATTCGCCATTCGACATTCAGGAAGATGAATATGACAAGAAACGGCAATAACATCGGCAAGGTCACCCAGGTCATCGGCTCCACCCTCGACGCCCAGTTCGCAGAGGACAGCCTGCCCTCTATCTACAACGCGCTCCGCGTCGACGTCGAACGCACCGTCCTCGACAAAACCACCACCGAAGTCCTCTGGTGCGAAGTCGCACAGCACCTCGGCGGCGGACGCATCCGCGCCATAGCCCTCGACTCCACCGACGGACTCAAACGCGGCTCGCCCATCTTCGACACCGGCAAGCCCGTCACCGTCCCCGTCGGCGAAAAAACCCTCGGCCGCGTCTTCAACCTCGTCGGAGACCCCATCGACGGACTCGGCGCCGTCGACATCAAGGAACGCCGACCCATCCACCACGAACCGCCCGAACTCGCCGACCTCTCCTCCAAGACCGAGCTCTTCGAAACCGGCATCAAGGTCATCGACCTGCTCTGCCCCCTGGTCCGCGGCGGCAAAGCCGGCCTCTTCGGCGGCGCCGGCGTCGGCAAGACCGTCATCATCCAGGAACTCATCGCCCGTCTCGCCCGTTTCCACAGCGGCTACTCCTGCTTCGCCGGCGTCGGCGAACGCACCCGCGAGGGCAACGA
>CAZMVD010000147.1:0-9813 GCA_964569425.1 uncultured Phycisphaeraceae bacterium | reverse complement strand
ACAGTGGCGGAGCCAGCGCCCGCGTGGTGGCCAATGGTGGCCGAACCGGCGGCGGCGTGATCAATGGTGGCGGAGCCGGCGGCGGCGCTGTGCTCGATGGTGACGGTGCCGGCGTCGACGCGGCGGACGGCGCCGCGGTCGCCGGAGATGGGGCCTTCGTAGTCGAGGTAGCGTTTGCGGTGATCGGCGATGCGGCGCGCGGGGAGAGGGAGGACGGCGGGGCTGAGCGGTTCGCGGGGGAGTTGCCAGGTAAGGAGGCAATCGCCCGATTCGAGCATCAGGTCCCAGTGCTCGCCATCGTGGAGGGTGTGGTGTAGAATGACGAATCGATCGGGCATTTCGCGCCCCGCTGGTTCAATCGCCGCGGCGCCGCGGCGCGATTGAGGTTGTCATCGTACCTTCGCGTGGAGGGTGGTTCCATGACCGGCCAACCGTTGGGTGTGCATTGTCGCTTTCGTGGGTTCGTTGCCGCGCTGCTGGGGGTGGTGGCGGTCGCGGGCTGCGGGCCCAATTACCAAGAGCTGCGCGGGCAGGGGCAGCGGCTGATGCTGCAGGGCGAATATGGCACGGCGCGGGTGTTTCTGCGGCAGGCGGAGGAAAGGCGGCCGCAGCGAATTGACAACCTGCACGACCTCGGCGTGTGCAGCATGATGGAGGCGCAGGCGAAGTTCCGGCAGCTCAATTATCCGGCGGCGATGCGCGAGATTGACGCGGCGATCGACTATTACTCGCGCGCGTTGAGGGAACTTCCGGGGCATCTGGCGTCGCTGGAGGGTCGGAACATCGCGCTGGAGCAGAAGGGTCGATTCGAGGCGGCGCTGGAGCAATCCAAATGGGCGGCGCAGTTCGTAGGGCCATCGGCGCGGCAGTTTCTGTTTCTGGCGCAGGACCTGGAGGAGCGGAACGACAAGGACGGAGCGCTGCTCCGCTATCGGCAGGCGGTGGTGGTGGAGCCCAACAACGCGGAGGCGCACCGGGCGTTTGCGCGTTTCCTGCTGAAGCACCGCAACGAGCGGGCAGCACTGTTTCACTTGCAGGCGGCCTATCGACTCGACCCGGCCGATTCGTGGGTGCAGGAGCAGCTCGCGGCGCGCGGCGGCGTACCCACGGAGGTGGATAGCCCGGACACGCGTACCCCGTAACCTTTCTTCATGTGCGGCATCGCCGGAGTCGTCGATTTTGCGGGCGGGCCGGTGGCCGAGGCGGCGCTGCACGGCGCTTGCGCGGCGCTGCAGCATCGCGGTCCGGATGACGCCGGGGTGTGGGTGAATCCGAAGGGCCGGTGGGTCGGGTTGGGCGCCACGCGTCTGGCGGTGCTCGACCCCACGCGGGCGGCGCATCAACCATTTCAATCGTGCGATGGACGGTTCATCGTCGTATACAACGGGGAATTGTACAACTACCGTGAATTGCGACGGGAACTGGAGGGCGCGGGCGACTCCTTTCGCACCGAGGGCGACACGGAAGTCGTGCTGCACGCCTGCGCGCGGTGGGGCGTGGGGGCGCTGCCGCGCTTCAACGGCATGTGGGGGCTGGCGTTTTATGATGCGGAGACGCGGCAGGGCTTTCTGGCGCGCGACCGCTTCGGCATCAAACCGCTGTATTACTGCCTGACGACCCAGCGGCTGAGCTTTGCCAGCGAACTGGGAGGATTAGAGGCGCTGGGGCTGGACCGGCGCAACATCGATCCGGAGGCGCTGGTTCACCATCTGCTGTTCGGGTACATCGCGCATCCCGCGACGATTTATGGTGCGGCGCGGCGCTTGGCGCCCGGGTGCGTGCTTCGCTTCGATGACCAAAGGGCGAAAGAATCGCAGCAATGGTTCGACCCCGCGACGGTTCTGGCGGGCGAAGCGGCGAGCACAGACGGCGACAGCCGAACGCGGTTGCGCCGGGCCATCGCCGATGCGGTGGCCGTGCGGCGGGTCGCCGACGTGCCGCTCGGCGCCTTTCTTTCCGGCGGGCTGGACTCGTCGATTGTGGCGCTGCATCTGGCGGAGGCGGTGGGGCGCCCCATCCAGACTTTCTCCGTGGGCTACCACGCGGAGCGCAGCTACGACGAAACGCCCTATGCGCGGATGGTGGCGCGACAATTGGGCAGCGACCATCATGAGGTGATGCTGGGCGAGCGGGAGGTGCTGGAGGCGATTCCGCAGGTTCTTGACCATCTGGCCGAGCCGGTGGGCGACAGCTCGATCATTCCGACGGCACTGCTTTCCGCGGTGGCACGGCGCCATGTGACGGTGGCGCTGAGCGGGGACGGGGGAGACGAACTGTTCGGCGGGTACTGGCGGTACCTGGGGCACGATGCGCTGCGCGCGTACCGGCGGATTCCGGGATGGCTGCGGCGTGCGGTGCTGGAACCCTTGATGGAGCGCCGGGCAGCGACGCGGACCTCGGGATGGGGCAACCGGGTGCGGCAGTTTCGCAAGTTGCTGCGGACCGCGGATGCCGAACCGCTGGGGCGGCATGTGGCGTGGTCGCTGATTCTGTCGCCGAAGGGCGAGGGACTCATCGCAGACACGGGCCTCGTACGAAGTGTCATGGATCAGGCACTTTCCCGGGCAGGGGAATGCACACGACCGCTGGGGCCGCGCGATTGGCTGACGCGAATTCTCGCCTTCGACGTGCAGTGTTCCCTGCCGGCGGACATGCTGCACAAGGTTGATACGGCAAGCATGATGCACTCGCTGGAGGTGCGGGTGCCGTTGCTGGACCCGCGGGTGGTGAGTGCCGCATTCGCATTGCCGGCGGGGAGCAAGATCGACCGCGGGCAGCGCAAGGCGGTGCTGCGCGACGCTTATCGCGGGCGGCTGCCGGATGAGGTGCTCGATCGGCCCAAGCAGGGCTTCGAGGTGCCGGTGGGCGAGTACTTGCGGGGGCCGATGCGCGCGATGTTTCACGACACGGTGACGCGAGCGGCGGTTGAGTCGTTCGGGTTCCTGTCATCCGACGCGGTGGCGCGGTTGTACGCGGATCATGCGGCGCGGCGGGCGGACCATGCCGACGTGCTGTTTGCGCTGTTGTCACTCTGCTGGTGGCGCGGGCGCGGCGCGCGCTGAACGCTCGTGGGCGGGTCGCCGCGAATCGCTCGCGCGGCGACTACTCCACTTTGGCGCGATTCAGCTTGGTCACCACCCAGATGGCGTAGCCGGCGATGCCGAGGCCGACGAGGAAGCTCAGCACGCCGGCGGCCAGGGTCGCGGTTTCGCCGGTGCGGCTGTGGCTCCAAACGGCCCAGGCACCGAACAGATCGCACACGATCATGGCGCACAGCAGAAAAACCAGGTGAAACCAACGCAGAGACATGGCATGGCACCTCCGCGAAGCGCGGCGGACGCCTACCCGCGTCGAGAGCGGCGCGCGGCGCGTCACGCACCTCTATTGATAAGTATAGCTCACGAATGGGTCGGGCGTCGGGCGGGGGGTTACCGGTCCCGCCGGGCCGCGAATGTCGAGTGGCGAATCGAGAATGGCGAATGTGGGGGAAGGCACGAAGCCACGCAGGCATGCAGGGAATGCGGAATGGTGAAGGCAGAATGGGGAAGCAGCGTCGGAAGCCGAAGCGGCGAACTGAAATCGTCGCCGGTGGATCTGCGCGGGCTGCACTTGAACCTGACGTGGTGGACCGGTTGGAAGACCGGTCCACCACATGGGGCGAGCCCGGGGGGTGCTTTGTCAGGCGTTTTTTAGCTGGGTCACGATCTCCTGCATCATCTTTTTGGCGTCGCCGAAGAGCATGGTGGTGTTGGGCAGGAAGAACAGGGGGTTCTCGATGCCCGCGAAGCCGGGGTTGAGGCTGCGTTTGCACACCATGACGGTCTTGCACTTGTCCACGTTGAAGATGGGCATGCCGTAGATGGGGTTGCCGGGCTCGTCGCGCGCCGCGGGGTTGACGACGTCGTTGGCGCCGATAATCAGGGCGACGTCGGTCTGCGGCATTTCGTTGTTAAGCTCCAGGTCGAAAAGCAGCTCATAGGGCACGTTGGCCTCGGCGAGCAGCACGTTCATGTGGCCGGGCATGCGGCCGGCGACGGGGTGGATGCCGAACTTCACGGTGACGCCCTTCTGGCCGAGCACGTTGGCCAACTCGGCGACGATGTGCTGGGCCTGGGCGACGGCCATGCCGTAGCCGGGCACCACGACGACGGTCTGGGCGGCCTCGAGCACCATGGCCGCCTCTTCGGCATCCATCTTGCGGACGGTGAGCCCACCGGTGGCCTGGGTGGCGCCGGGGGCAGAGGCCTCCTGCCCGAAGCCGCCGGCGACCACGTTGATCAGCGAGCGGTTCATGGCGTTGCACATGATCTTGGTGAGGATGATGCCGGATGCGCCCACCAACGAGCCGGTGACGATCAGGCAGTAGTTGTCGAGGGCGAAGCCGGTGGTCATGGCGGCGAGGCCGGAGTAGGAGTTGAGCAGCGAGATCACCACGGGCATGTCGGCGCCGCCGATGGGGATGACCACGAGCACGCCGAGCACGGCGGCGATGAGGTATAGAAGGACGACGGCCCAGACGGCATGCTCATAATCGCGGGTGACGAAGACGATCATAGCGACCGCGAGGATCAGCAGCAGGGCGTTGAGCAGGTGCTGCATGGGGAAGGTGACCGGATTGCCGAGCGACTTACCCCGGAACTTGAGCCCTTGCAATTTGGCAAAGGCGATGAGGCTGCCGGTCAAGGTGACCATGCCGATGAGCACGGCCAGGCCCATGGTGACCAGGACGTAGGGGGCGGGAGTGATATCCACGTCGTGGCGGGCGCGAAGGTATTCGCCGAGGGCGACGGTTGCGGATGCGAGCCCGCCGAATCCGTTGAGCAGGCCGACCATCTGGGGCATGGCGGTCATCTGCACTTTGACGGCGAGGACGGCGCCGATGCCGGAGCCGACGACGATGCCCGCGAGGATGGTCCAGTAGCCGATGATTTCCTTATCGCCGAGCGTCACCACGATGGCGATGAGCATTCCCAGGGCGGAGAGGCGGTTGCCGCCGCGCGCCGTGCGCGGGTGGGAGAGCTTCTTGAGCCCGAAGATGAAGAATGCCGCCGCCAGCAGATAGGCGAGGTTGATGAACAGCCGCGTGGTGGGCGCGCTCGCGGCTTCGACCGCAGGCGCGTCGGCCGTCTGCTGCACCAGCCAGGAGACCAGGTACGTAGCCCCGTTCATGTTTCGTCCTATTTCTTTTTGAACATGGCCAACATGCGATCGGTGACGGTGTAGCCGCCCACCACGTTGATCATCGCAAACACTACGGCCAGGAACCCGAACAACTCACTCCACCAGCCGCGGTGCAGTCCGGCGATAACCAGCGCGCCGACGATGGTGATTCCGCTGATGGCGTTGGAGCCGGACATGAGCGGCGTGTGCAGCAGGGGCGGCACCTTGGCGATGACCTCAAAGCCGATGAACATCGCCAGTACGAACACCACGAAGTTGTTGGTGAACAGGTCCAACACGGGAATCTCGGCAAGTATCATGGGCAGCACCTTTCAGGAACCCTGGAGCGCTTTGAGCGCGCCCTCGTGCAGGATCTGACCTTCGTGCGCGACCAGCGCGCCCTTAATAATCTCGTCATCACGGTTGAGGTTGAATTTTCCGTCTTTCCAGAACTCCAGGACGAAGGTTGTGAGGTTGCGCGACCACAACAGACTGGCGTGCAGGGGCATGGTGGCGGGCAGGTTGAGCGGGGCGCAGATGGTCACGCCATGGCGCTGCACGGTTTGCCCCGGCTCGGTCAGTACGCAGTTGCCGCCGGCTTCGGCGGCGAGGTCTACGATGACCGAACCCGGCTTCATCCCTTTCACCATGTCTTCGGTGATCAGCTTGGGCGCTTTGACCCCGCCGATGAGCGCGGTGGTGATGACCACGTCGTTGGCGGCGCAGCGCTGCGCGATCAGCTCGGACTGTTTGCGCTGGAAGTCAGCGGACAGCTCTTTGGCGTAGCCGCGGGCGTCCTGGGCATCCTCGGCCGATTCCACGCCGACGAATTTGGCGCCGAGGCTTTCGACCTGTTCGCGGACCACGGCGCGGGTGTCGTTGGCTTCGACGGTCGCGCCCAGGCGGCGGGCGGTGGCGATCGCCTGGAGACCCGCCACGCCGGCGCCGATGATGAATACCTTGGCCGCGAACACGGTGCCGGCGGCGGTCATGAACATGGGAAAGTATTTGGGCAGTTCGCTTGCGGCGATGAGCACGGCCTTGTAGCCGCCGATGTTGGCCTGGCTGGACAGGGTGTCCATCGACTGGGCGCGAGTGGTACGGGGGATGCATTCGGTGGAAAAGACGGACACACGGCGATCGGCGAGGCGCTTGAGCACGTCGGGCGAGCGGAGGGGGATCAGGCTGCCGAGCAGCATCGACCCTTCGCGGAAGGCTTCGGCCTCGTGGGCGCCGCCTTCGCGCGGTCCCGGCGGCTGGACTTTGAGCACGAAATCGGCATCGGCGTAGAGCGCCTGCCAGTCCGCGGCGATGGTCGCGCCGGCGTCCTGGTATTCCTTGTTGACGAACGAGGCTGCCACGCCGGCGCCGGATTCCACGGCGACGCTCAACCCAGCCTTGACCAGCTTCTTGACCGATTCGGGCGCCAGCGCGACGCGCCGTTCGCCCGGCGTGATTTCCTTCGGTACGGCCAGCTTCATGTAGGTCTCCCGATCGATCGCAGGATCCCGGCGCAGTGCCACCCCCACAGTCGGCGGCCCGATACCTGCACCGCCGGCGGACAACGTCGACCCATAGCCGGTGTCACCCCCTCGGGTGACAAGCAAGGCCGGGATGTCGATCGACCGCGCCGATCGACCGGGTCGCCAGTCTGTCCCAACGACCCGCCAACGTCAATGTTTCCCATGCAAGTTCCGTGCCAGCCGGAACGCCTTCGGCCGGGAAGCTCCTCTTTTCTGGTTGAACCCGGTAGTTTTTCTGCCTCGAAACCGTTACAATGGCAGTTTTGTGTGGCGAGTGGAAGTCGCTTCACCAGGTCCAACAGGTCGCCGTAACTTTGCATCGACATTCACTCATCCTATCCGCCGCCGGTCCGGGAGTGCTGTCTTCCGGAGGCGAGGGGTGGCGATATGCAGGGTACTTTGTCCGAGCCCTTGTTTTTTGAGAAAGGAAGGTATTGAAAGATGCGAAGACCCTTTGTGTTCGGTGTGGCGCTGGCGTGCCTGGGACTTATTCCCTGGCTCGCGTTAACGGCATGTACGCCCATGAGTCCCGGCGATAACACCAATGGCAACACGAACGGCAACACGAATGGCAATGACAACGGGACGTTCGATCCTGATGCGGCAACCTTTGGGGCCACGCAGCCCGATCCGGCGGAGGTGGCGGCGCGACCGCAGGCAATCAACCCGTTTGCGGCCAGCACCAACACCCAACTTCCGCCGGCCGCGGACCTGACGAGGGACCTGCCGCCGATTGGGGACCAGGGGGGACTGGGTTCGTGCACGGCATGGGCTTGCGGTTATGCGGGGGCGACTTACTCGGCGCAACGCAAGTACAGTTGGGGGCCGGGCACCGCGGAACACCAGGCCAGTCCGGGGTACCTGTATGAGAAACTTCTGGAAGCGGACCAGCTCGATTGCGGCTCGGGCACGCTGCTGTCGACGGCGATGAACATTCTCATTCAGGATGGCTGTTCGAGCTTTCAAACGGTCGACTATTCGGACCAGACCTGCACGCCGAATCCGGCAGAATCGGACGCGGACAATTTCCGCATCGGCAGCTTCAACCGGGTGGTGCCCAACGATCGCCACGCGATGCGCGGGGAGCTGGCCGCGGGGCGCATTGTCGTTTTTGGAGCGCGGTTGTTCGATGACTTCATGCAGCACAGCGGCGGTAACGTGTATCGCGGAAGCGGTACGCTGCTGACGCAGAACAACCAGCACGCGGCGCACGCCATGGCGGTGGTGGGGTACGACGACAGTCGCCAGGCCTACCGCGTGATGAACAGTTGGAGCGCGCGCTGGGGCGACGGCGGGTTCATGTGGATGCACTATGAGACGTTTGAGGCCACGGTGTTCGAGGCTTATTCCATCGAGCCGGCGGGCGGAGACCGTCAGCCGCCGGTTCCGCCGGGGCCGGGACCGGGTCCGGGGCCGGGGCCGGGGCCGACGGACGATCCGCAGGCGTTTCTCGATGAGGCGTTTCAGTTTGCGGACGCCGATCCCTTCACCCGCGAGCCGCTGGTGTACCTGGTGTTTTTCTACCACTTCGATGCGCCGGTATTTCTGCGCTCGGTCACGGTAACCGACCCGAACGGCGGGCAGGGCGTGCAGCAGTACAACGCGTGGTTCGTGGACGGGTATGTGTACTTCGTGCAGACCGGTGGGTTCCAGTGGACGGTGGGTACGTACACGATCGAATTCGATACGCAGACGCGCGCCGGGCGGGACATCCGGTACACCGGGGAGGCGGAGATCGGTCCGCTGGAAGACCGGGGAGGCGGCGGCGGGTTGTGCTCGGATCTGTGTCCGTTTGCCTATGACGGAGAGTGCGACGACGGCGGACCGGGCAGCGACTATGACTTGTGCGACCTGGGCACCGATTGCTTCGATTGCGGGGCGCGGGGCGATGACGGTGGTGGTTTGTGCAGCGACGCGTGTCGGTTTGCCTTTGACGGTGAGTGCGACGACGGCCGGCCGGGCGCGGTCACCAATGCGTGTGCGCCGGGCACCGACTGTGGAGACTGCGGCCCGCTGGACGATGGGTCGGCCGACTTCTGTGACGACTCGTGCCGCTTCGCCTTTGACGGCGAGTGCGACGACGGCGGTCTGGGCGCGGACACGGCGGTGTGCGCGTTTGGAACGGACTGCTTCGATTGCGGTCCGCGGGGCGCGGACGACATCGGCGACGACGGTTTCTGCGACGACTCGTGCTTTTTCGCGCTGGACGGCGAATGCGATGAAATTTTCGGGCTGTGCCTGCCAGGCACCGACTGCACGGACTGCTTCGGCTTCTTTGACGATTTCAAGAGCACGGGGCGGAAGTTCCGCGGCGTTACCGTCAAGGCTCCGGCGTGGGCCAAGGTGGCCCCGGCGGCAGGGGTACGCGAAGGCGTGTTGGGCGCCAACCGGCAGCCGGCGTTGATTCTGCCGGCGGTATCCGAATAGCGGGGCCTTCACGCGTGAATCTCCCGTTTCGTCCGGTCGGCCTGCTGCCATCGCGCAGGCCGACCGGCGGCGGGCTGAGTTTGCTGCCAGAAAAAGTAGCAGTCGGGCTTGGCGAGTGCTCTACCGAAGTAGCGCGAGTCCGCGCGGGCTGAAGCCACGCGGCTCGCCCAGGCCGACCGATACGTGTACCAGCGCGTTCTGCCTGGTCACATCACTTGAAACGGCCAGATGGCGGGGGCGAAGAGCACGGTCATGGCCCACATCAGCAGGTTGAGGGGGATACCGATGCGGAAGTAGTCGGTAAAACGGTAGCCGCCGGGGCCGTAGACCATGAGGTTGGTCTGGTAGCCGATGGGGGTGGAGAAGCTGGCCGAGGCGGCCATCATGATCGCGACGACGAAGGGCATGGGGCTGACGCCCAACTGTTCCGACGTGGCAAGGGCGATGGGAAACACCAGCACGGCGGCGGCGTTGTTGGTAATCATCTCGGTGAACAACATGGTCATACCGTAGATGACGGCGAGGCTGAGCCAGGGGTTTCCCTGGGCGAATTTCGCGAGCGCGCCGGCGATTTCGGCCGCGGCGCCGCTCACTTCCATGGCGCGACCGACGCCAAAGGAGGCGGCGATCACCACGAGCAGTTGAATATCCACGTTGGCGCGGGCGTTGGCGGTGGTGCAGCAGCGGGTGATCATCATCAAGC
>CAZMVD010000146.1:0-9842 GCA_964569425.1 uncultured Phycisphaeraceae bacterium | reverse complement strand
ACTGAAAATCCGTGTGTCGGCGGTTCAAGTCCGCCTCTGCCCATTTGTTCCAAGTCGTTGTCGGATAAGCGCTTACGATTTCGGCCCTCTCTTGCGTTGGTCCGCAAAACAGCCTGAAAACGCCGTTTTGGGTCAGATTTGGGTCCATTAGCAGAAAACTGGTGCGCGCCGGGCCAAAAACTCACAGATTCGACCATTTCGGCGGGATGCGGAGCGGGCTGTCGGGCAGAAGACGATTCGGGTGTGGGCAGGCTACATGGCGCTGAGCTCAAGCTGGAGGGATGGGGGTGGGAGCGAGTGCTTCGGCGGTCACTTCGCGCGCCGCGGCGAGGTCTTCCTGTCGGATCACCACGTAGTGCTTGAGCGTCGTCTTGATGTCGGCGTGCCCCGCGAGTTCCTGGACGACCGGCGCGGGCAGCTTCCGCGCCCAATGCGTGATGGCCGCGCGGCGCAGGTCGTGCATCGAAAGGTGCGGGACACCCGCGGAGCGGACCAGCGCCGCGAAGTCGCGCGTCAGGTTGTTGGTCAGAGACCGCCCGGTCTTCCATGAACCAGCCTCACGTTTCGCCCTGATCAGCGCCGCGCGCTCCGGACGGATGAACACAAACGCGCTGCCCTCGCTCGCTTCGGCGTGGTGTCGAGTCAGCAAATCCATCGTCCGCCGCGGCAGGGGAATAACACGAGAATCATAGTCTTTCGGACGCCATGCTTCCACTCCTTGCGTCTCCGGTTTGGCCGCAATTCGCACGGTGTCATTCTCAAAATCGACATCGCTCCAATGCAAGTGTGTCAGTTCACCGGCACGTGCACCCGAGGTGTAGGCCAGAGTGAGGAGAGTCTCCCACCATAAGGCGCGGTGCGGCCGTCGGCGCGCCGTTTCGAGGAGCTTCTCGAACTCATTGGGCGTGACGTAACGAAGCGTTTTCTGCGCCTGCCGGTCCTGCCGAAGCCCGGCAAACGGATTGCTCGTGAGGTAATGAAGTTGTCGGACAGCGACCTCGAACGTCGACTTGAGGTTGCGTTTGTGCTTGTTGACGCTCGCGGTGGATAGCAGCTTCTTGCGCCGCGAGGGTCTGCTCCGGAGGTGCGCGAGATAGCGCGTCGCATCGGCGATGGTGATCGATTCCAGCGACGTAGTCCGACCAACAAATGCAGCGAAGCGATTGAGCACGGCGCGGTACTCATCGACCGACCGCGGCGCGAGCCGTTCGCCGCGCGGTCCGATTCCGAGTGTGGGGAACTCATCAGCAAACGCGCCGAGGGTGATGCGTTTGGGCCGGACGCGTTGTTGCGGGCCCGAAGACTCCGAGCGGGCATTGAGGTTGCGCGCGAACAACTCGGCCTCTTCCTTCGACTCGAAGGTCTTCCGCGGCCGCGTGCCGTCCGGGGCGAACCAGCGGACGGACCATTTGCGTCTCCTCCCGCCCCGGCCCCATTGGCTCCGGGGGAGCGGCCGGCCGTTCCGCGACGGGACCGGTCCGAACCAGCGCGGCCGGACTGAGATCTTCATGTTCATCTGGCGTTCACTCCGAGCCCTCCGCGCGGACCGAGTCCGTTCTGGTGCGCGAAGCGCCTAACCTATCCGAACGGTTTCCTACCGTGGGGGAGGCCGAGGTGTGCCCCGAGTTCCTACCCGGTGGACCTAGGCTAATCGGGGCGGGGTCCCATTTCAAGATCCGTTCGGACGGCGTTCGGACAGCCATCGGAGCACATTTTCCCGATGAAACATGAGCGTTGAGCCGATCCGCCCCAGCGTCGGAAGACCCGCTTCCTTGACCAGCTTGCGAACATTGCGGCGCCCCTGCTCGGGCGTCATCCCCCGGCGATCGTAGAGGAACATCTGTGCCACGAGGACGGTGTCGCACAAATCTGGGAAAACCTCGTTGGCAGGCCTTGGGGGCCAGGACTCTGCATTGGGTCGTACGTCATCCATGATCAATACTCGCTCCGTAGAAAACGAAACCAATCACTGCCGACGCGCCGACGCTGACAGAAACCCATCTCTAGGTGCCTTCAATGGGGTTATTGTCACCATCAACGGCGCCGGAAAGTTGAAGCACGCGGGTCGGGCGCCCGCGCGTGTTGCCATTTGCATCCGCGGGACGAATATCGCGCCATGTTCCAAGTCCAAGGGACACCAGCTCATCTAGAGCCGATTGGGCCGCGTCGTGATTTCCGTACCGGCGGCGGCCTCGTTGCAGATCACGAACGCTGATAGCGCCTCCGTGTGCGCGAATGTAATCAGTCAGTTGCTGCCGCTCACGGTCTTCCTCGGACATTGCCAACCGGCCGTAAATGCGTTCGGTCTCGTTGGCGAACCACTTAGCCAACACAATGCCGGACTGCATCGCTTCGGCGCCTACTGCGTCGCACGCAACACCTCTCGCCGCCGACGCGACGAGTTCGAAGATTAGTGCAAAACGAGATGCGTAGGCCTCGATTTTTCCGAAGGCAGCGGCCAAATCGTCACTCTCCGCATCGAATTGCTGATCGGCGAAAGTGTTGTAGAACGGTTCCCAGAGTGCTTCGCCTTCCGATGTCATGGGCATGTTGATCGGGACCGGGTCGCCTTGCCTATTTCTGGCGTGCTCCAGGGCCAGTAACTGGGTCACGAGGTCGGTGTATGCGCCGAGGACTTGCGGATCCACTAAACGGCGATGCCAGCGTTTCCGACGAGGGGGCGGTTCGACCAGGAGGAACCGAGAGGCCAGACCTGATTCGAAATACTCCGGCGTGAGTACGCGCCGAAGCGTTCCAGGTTGGATGGTTCCACAAATGCTGGCCGTAGCACCTTGAACGCGGATGGTACGTGGAACACCGTGCCTTCGATCGACAGTGATTCTCCCCAACCGGTGGAGTTGGAGCCAATTCGGCAGGTCACTCCCGCGCCCGCCCTTGTACTGGTTGAAACTGCGGAAGAACCCGGCAAGCTCGTCGCGTAGCACGACGATGCCGCGGGGGTTGTCGCGAAGGATCGGTGCGAGCGCCTCGATCGTGCAGTCCTCGACGATGTATCGAACGGCCATAGGCTCGGGGGGCTGTGTCGGAGGGTCGCCGCATCTGGGCTCCTTTTTTTTCCGCTCCTTCCATGACTTCAAGTCAATCTCGTAGCGGAGCATAGCCCTCTCATGTTCTTCACAGAGGTGTTCGTATTCGCGGAATTGGTCATCCTGGGCCCGCTGAAGAACTTCGGTGCCGTACTCCAGCGCCGGCGTCTTGAGTCCGCTGGAGCGAAGGACCGTCGCGCTCCAAATCGTGGTGGGTTCGCGCCAACCTGGTCGAAGTTCAATGCACCGTGTCGTGCCGATCGCTGCGGCGCAGATGGTGAGCGTGGGCAACGTGACCAATTCGATCGGACAGTTCATCGTGTCGGCGCCAGCTAGCACAAACGTCCTCAGTGGTTCAGGAAGCGAAAGGGCGGGGAACGGTTCGCAGGGTGCGTTCGTTTCCACGATCGACCCTTGGTCGCCTCCGTCGGCGCTCTGGTCGTTGCGAATTAGGGCTTTAGCCAACTCCCCGGCCTTCATGATGCGACCCTCCGTCTGGCCGAGTTGATCACGGCACGGGTTTCGCAATCTGGCAAGCCGCAGAGTCTCCCGCCCTGGTTGATCAGCGATTCCACGTCGCGGTCGGGCAGGCCCGCGCCGAACAAGGCACAGGCCGCGGCGAACGCTTCGGTGTTGCGGGCTCCGGACTGAACGCGGCCACCGACGAAATCGCGTGTGCGTTGGTTTGCTCGGGCGAGCGGGTCGGCGGAGGAACCGCGGTGACTTCGCGGCATAGCGCGAGAATTGCGGGGGCAAGCTGACCTACTGGAAGGCAAGAATGCACCGCGGGCATCGGTGAGGAATACGCTCCAGGCTCTCGGGTTGCAGTGACGTTTGTTGTTCGAGACGAGAGGGAAATCAGTGAGAGGATCGACGATGACGCCGCCACCGACGGCCTTGAATGCGCCGGCACCGGGGAGCGTGATTGCCCATCCGAAAGACGGTCTATCCGTGGAACGCGGTAGCAATTCAACGGCCCCGGCGTCACCGGGAGACACGACCGATCCATCGACACGGCGAAAGGCGTGGTCGCTGCTGTAATCAAGCACGTCGGCCGTCGCGATCTTGAAAGCGGACGCGACCAACGCGGCCACGCCGACGACGGCATCGTCCAGCGGTATAGGCTTGGCAAACAGCAAGAAGAGGTGTCGACCCCGACCGCGACGTGAACGCGCGGCGAGTAAGCCGTCCACCAAGCCTGCCATGGCGGCGCGCTCTGCGAGGGTGCGCATCGCGTGAACCGGATCGACAAGTCCGCTTCCGCCGTGATCCGCGGCATCCAGGTCGACGCCCACCCATCGACAGAGCCCATCGGCGGCGGGACAGAAAGCAGCGAGTACGACACTATCGACACGCTCGCGCCATGGCTCACGGCCCTCGGCGTGAAAGGTCAACGTGGCAGGAGCACCGCGTAAGTGCGCCGACACGAGAGCCCTGCGTGCTTTGAGATCGTCGGGGAGGCTGATGCGGCATGGCTTGCCGTTGCGGCGAAGCGCGTTCGCAAACACCGCGCCGTCCAAGAGCGCCAGCAGTATCGCGGCGGAGCTAACGCTGTCGTTCATGACCGGCGCCCCGTCGGTTGCTGGCTTGGGCAACCTGCGCTAATCCAGGCAGCAATGTCCGAGCGTCGCCAGCGGACCAAGGTGCCCAGTTTGACGGGGCGAGGCATTTTTCCCGAATCGGAAAGCCTGAAGATGTGGCGGCTCGAGCATCCGCCCAATAGTGCCGCGACGGCTTGGACATCGAGAAGCTCAACAGGCAGTTCCTTGATTGGCGTTGACCCATTGCATCGATCCTCCGCGGCATTCGCCGGTGTTGCCATGATCAATTCTCCAATTGGAATCCGCAGTCGCGGCAGCGTTTTCATCCGCTGACTTCACACGCCCGCTAAAGACCACAAACCGGAAGGGGCGGAAGGGGCGAGATCGCTCTGTTCAGAAATGAAATCGGCTCTGGTGGCCAGCCAATGGCTATGAATGACCAGACTGGAAATCGAAGATTTCCGGTTTGCTTCCGCTTTGAAGTGCCTAATCGTCGGTGCGACGCGGGCGTATGGCGGTCGGCAGGTGGTTGGGCTCGATCTGTGACGAGCGCACCACCGAGTTTGCCAGAGGCGCTCGCCCAGCGCGGGACTTGTTCTTCTGTTTACCGGTCAGGCGACGGTACTCGCGCACATTGCGTTGCCATGTCGCGAAGCTCGGTAGGTCGTTCCTCTCACCCGATTGCTGCATCGCGCTGGTAAGAAAGTCGTGGGCCTCGCGGTCAGTCATGTCAGGCACGCCGTGCGCCTCGCATGCCTGTTGATATTCTCCCCATGCCTTCTTGGCACGAAAGGGAGGATCATTCTCGGATTGCGGTGAGACCGTGCATGCATCGAAGTGCGGACTTACGTTTGATTTCATGCCTGATTCAAACACGTTTCCCAAGTAAGGCACGATCCCGCTGACGGCATCATTAAGGGGCGAGGGTTCGACAATCATGGTATTGCCCTCGGGTTGCTCAATAAACCGCTGCATGTAATCACCCAGCCCGGCGTTCAATGCCTCCAGCTTGGGCGCCATGACTGCGAGGTCGCCGTTGCGGCGCGCTTCGCTGAGCGCCAGGGCCAGCGGCGTGATCAAGGTATTCGTGACGTAGCGTGGGCAAACGACGTTATAATAGCGCCATCGCGCCTTGCTAACCGGCGGCCAATTATGAATGAGTTCCATGCACGCATCGCGAACGCAAAGTGCATAGTCGACATACCTGCGTTGGATCAGCCGGACATCATTCGATCCGCTAACGGCGACGAGCCGCGCCAAAAGTGGGAACGCGGCCTGCTTCAGCGTCGCTTGGGCAATGAGTAACTCAAGGTGCAGCAACTCAGAGGAGGGAAGGCGTTCGTGGTTGCGATCGGCAAGCCAGGTCGATGCCGCGTTGGCGATATTTTCGAAGCAATCCGTTTCAAGGGCGTGGACGTTCCGAATCCAGTCGCAAACGAACTTGGTATGCCCCTTAAGTGCCACTGGCGGCGGCGGCCAAGGTTCACGTGCCGAATCGCGGAACGCCAAACAGGGGCGCCAGGCACAGATATCGTGCACGAAAAGTCGTGCTTCGCGCGCCCACTCGTCAAAGACGTTGAGCACGGCCTCAGGGGCGTGATCGTCTTCGAACTTCATTTCACGAATCCTCTACCGGGCAGCTGCCCGGCCCGGCGCGCCGGATTCGTGAGGTAGCGCACCGAGCCGGACAACCAAGGCGGGTTCGCGAGGCCCGCCGTCCCGGTGCGGGAAATGCTACCGTACGAACGTCTGGCGTCCATCTGAGTTACTCGCCTAGTTGACCGTAGTTGTGGAGCGCAAAATTCTGCGACTGCCTTCGAGCTGTTTCTGGACAGCGGATTCCAACCCAGTCCCCCCGTGTACGATCCCGCTAGCTCGCAATATTGGAGTCGCGCAGCTCGCTTTCAGCCTGCTCATCTCAATCGTCTGGTTGGCAATGCTCGCAAGGTGCTCGATGTTCGTCATCGTAGGGCAGGCCGTAAGCAAGGGTGTGCACGATTCTGCCTTCAACGCCCGGGAGCAAAGTGCAATCGGGGCGGTGATAGGTGCTCTCGCCCTCGACCATCGCAAAACCGATCTGTGTTAGATCGAGGTCGACCCGGAGGGCTGCACTTGGGTCATGTAGGCCAATGTCCGGAGTATAGCGAGCAGCCGCAAGAACCGTGATCGTGTCCGTCTCGGGAATCCTCGTCGGGGCGCTCTCGGATTGAGCTTGACGCAGCACCTCGTCGTGATTCGCCTCTTGGGGGTTGGTGATGTCGAAATCAAGCCTCGCGTCGGCGGTTTCCGTGATCCTCCCGTAGAAAGCGAGGGCGTCCACAATCACGACTGACGAAGGATCGATATACGGAAACCGTAGCAGATGGCATCCCTCCCAGTCGCCGATGTGGTTGTCTCCAAGGTCGTGGCGGCTCGGCAGTCGCCATCCCTGCCGGCCGATAATGGCTTCGATGATTCGTCGCACACGTGGCACGAATATGAGGATTGGGTTCTCTGTTGTTCCCCTGAGCCGAGCTGAGGCCTCACGCAATGCTTCCGCAAGGTCGGCGAGCCCGTACACGGTCACAGTGCACTTGGCCATTTGTTCCGCCGCCCCGGTAATCCGCACGTCGGCAAGCTCTTGAATTTTCTGCGCAATGAAAGGCCCAGATTCCAGCAGACGCTCACGACAGCCTGTTACTGAGTCTTTTTGGAGCGATACAAGGTACTGAACACGCGGCCGGAAACACGAATTTGCGTTGTTTCGAAGACCACCGAGTTTCGCCAGGGTGCCGCTCAGCCCAAAGTGTCCATCCAGTTCCTTGGTGATCTCGGCGTGAAGTTGAACACGATGCTCGTCGCGAATGGGCGCGGCAACTATGGCGGCGAGGCGGTCGAGTTTGAACTGACGAAGCCGCTCCGCGAAGAGCGCGACCACGGCAGTTACTGTCGCGTCGCGCTTCTCGTCCGCGATGCCGAGCAAGTCCTTTCGCACCGTATCGTTGGCTAGAATCAAGTCTGCCAGCGTCTTGATCTCGTCAGGGGACATTGGCCGAAACGGTGGGCAAACTCGCATCGCATCCGGCACTTCGAACTTGGGCGACGATGGGCGAGCCAACATCAGCGCCATGAAACCGCGTTCGATCCACTCATCGGGAACGAATCCTGCAATGACGACTCCCGACCGCCCTGGAGAGGGCATTGTCCAACGAGTCACCCCAAATGGATCGTCGATACGCCGCCCGGTGAACGACTTGCTGCGAACGGCTTCCCATAGTCGCAGCAAATCCTCGCGTGAACCGAGGTCGGCAGCACATCGTTGGAACACCGCCTTGGCCGCGTCGTTCCGTTCGCACTGCGACTCAAAAAGGTGCAGGCACCAAGCCGCTGTAATAAGCGTGGCGTAGCTCAGTAGGTCGCTTGCCTCGCGTAGCTCCGGCGGGACGATTGCCTCCTCGTGCGGATCAGCAAACCGATTCCCCGAATGCTCATCCCATCGGAACAGCCGATCTTGGAAGTTCGTCGCGTCGTTCGTGCGCCCTGCTCCCAGCGCGGCTCGCATTAGTTCTAGCCGCCAAGCAAGATCCACCATCAAGATGGGCATTTGTGCGGCGATCTTTGAAGGGTCAAGCCGCCACGACGAGTGAGTGTACTCGAATCGAGCGGCAAGGGAGGTCAGAATTGCGTTATCGATGTAGTGACCTACAGAATCGGCAAGCGTTTTTCCTTCCGTGGCTTGGAAATAGACCGCGGCGATGATCTCGCCCGCGCGGCAATACAGACTCGGATGAACGTGTTCGATGGCCAATATCATCATGCGGCCGGAGAACGTGAGGAGTGCGGATACCTTCTCGGGGTCGCCGGACGCCACGGCGTGCTTGGCCATTTCGAAGTAACTAATCCCTGCGAGGAAGTCAGGCAGGCGTTCTCGATGAATCGAAAACTGT
The DNA here is from genome assembly GCA_964569425.1 of uncultured Phycisphaeraceae bacterium. Taxonomy (GTDB): domain Bacteria; phylum Planctomycetota; class Phycisphaerae; order UBA1845; family UBA1845; genus JACQXM01. The sequence goes on along the minus strand of CAZMVD010000146.1, from coordinate 1,328 downwards.
CCGGCCACGGCATCCGCGCGGGCCAGCCCGCGCGTCACCAGCGTTTCTTGAATCTCAAGCCCCCGTTCCAGTTGTTCTGACGAGTCGTGCCGTGCATTGCTCACCAGCACCTCCTCGAATCGGGAGAGAACCTCGACGACATCACGCCCTCGCGCCGATCCGAGGCGAAAAACGGCTTGCAACCTCCCCCGTATCCCCTCGACGACTTCCTTGTCGGGTGCTGCAACCTGCTTTTTCCGACGACCCTGATCGTCACGGCGCGCCGACAACACCAGCGCAACCGTGTTGTCCACCGAATCACCGGGGCCGACGCACAGCTTTGCGATATGGTCGGGGCATTGCGACCGTATGTGATCGCCCAGTAACTTCAACGCCGTGAGGTTGACATCCACAACAGAACCACGGCCTCCAAGACTCAGCTTGACGGGATTGCCCGGATCTAGGCTGGTGAAGCCGCCAACCGTCGAATACTCCAATCCCGCATTTTCGACAGCTTCCTCGAATACTCTGCTCAGTCGCGCGTGGTGGATGTCCTCATCCAGCGCCCGGTCGTACTCCCAAGTGAGGCTCGGCGTCAGCAGCGTCACGAAATCGTCAGACACGCTGGTCGCCATACGATAGAGCAGCCAAAGGACAAGCCAGAGCACGACCGGCACCAGCGGCACATCCAGAATCGCCATCGGCACGGCTGCGTGCGGCCGGCCTAGCAGCCTGTTGAAGAATACTCCTTTTTCATGCGGCGCAGAGGAGTGGCCGGCGTGGGTGCGGACGGATCGCGGGCGCGGCAGGCATCGTGAGACGTTCGCGCATACGCCGTATGGCGACCCAGAGATCGGTCAGCCACCGGAAAACCGCGCAGGGAGAACCCTCCCCTCCCGTTTGCAGGCTCTTCGGGGTCCCGATTCCGAAGAGCGCGCGCATGATCACGCCCAGGTTTCTTCCGGCCACGTACATCAGGTAGCGCTTGGCCACGTCGATCAGCCCGCGTAAGCGACTGCGTCTGGCCCCGCCGGTCTCACAGGTGTGGGCAAAGCTCCGTTCCGCGTATTCACTGCGAAGACGGCCCAGCGCCTTCCCGCGCTTCCCCTTCACCCGCCGGCGATTCCCATACACCGCGGACTTCTCCTCGGGGGTCTTGTCCGTCCATCGACGATCGTGCCGACTCTCGCGCTCCGGAATGTACGTCCGAATGCCATAACCCTGACACCACGTCACCGTACCCGTGCTGTGGTACCCCTTGTCCGCCAATTCTGTCCGGGATTCTGTGGTTGGGCGGTGCGAGGTAGCGAAGGTGCGACGGGATGGGGTTTTCGGCAAGCATGGATGAG
>CAZMVD010000145.1:0-9871 GCA_964569425.1 uncultured Phycisphaeraceae bacterium | reverse complement strand
TTCTGAAACCATACACCTGGAGAAGCGGGATCTGGTGACGACCGCAGACTATGACCTGGTGCTGGGCACTCTCATTCGTGCCGTGGATTTTGCCGGCGCTCCATCCACCTGGGAATACGACGGCCTGGGTCGTGTGACCAGTCAGGAGCGTCCCGGCGGGGCACGGACAACCTATGCCTACCAGCTCGGGAATCCCGTCAGCCAGATCGAAACCAGAGTGCTTGAAGGATCGGATCCCGGCGGCACCTTCGACCGGTACGACTATTTCGACGGCTACGGCCGAAAGTTGGGATCCAAGATCGAGGCGGAAGATGATCAGTGGCGGTTTGTTGATGCGGTGACTTACAACAGAAGGAAACTCGAGCACCTGCAATGGTTGCCCTATTCCACAGCGAGCCCTGGTTTTGAATTGCCCGATGCTCAAATGCCCCACCGCGAACTGGGCTACGATGTTCAGGGCCGTTCGGTGCAAGTTACCAACCCAGACGCGACGTTTTCGCGCACGGTCTACGAACCGCTCGTACAGCAGGAACATGACGAAAACGACACGGCGGGGTCGAGCACGCCGAAGACGCTGCGCCGCGACGGCCTCCATCGCCTGGTGGAGGTCATTGAGCGTAACGGCCCCAATGAGGCGTACCACACTCATTACACCTGGAACGCGCTGGGCAACCTCACGTCCATCACCGACGCCCAGGGCAATACGAAGTCGATGACTTACGATTCGCTGCAGCGCAGCATCGCGTTGCAGGACCCGGACCGGGGTTCGATGACCTACGCGTACGACGACGCAGGCAACCTGCTGCGGACGACAGACGCAAGAGGCCAGCAGGTTTTGTATGCCTATGACTTTGCCAACCGCCTGTTGTCCGAGAACTATCTCGATCAGGGGGGCGGTCCAGACGACCCGGTCGATGTTCGCTACCACTATGATGTCGTCAGCGGGCCGGTGGATTTTGGCGACGGCCAGACCGGCACGGCCGGCTTTACCGGCGGACGGCTCGCGTCCGTTGTGGACCTTTCCGGTGAGGAGCACCGCTCCTACGACGCTCGCGGCAACCTGGTCTGGACGGTCAAGGGCATTCGCGACCCGCTACTCAACGTACTGGTGAATTTCAAAACTGCTTTCACCTATGACGCCATGGACCGCATCGCGGAAGTGCATTACCCCGACGGCGACCGGTGCGGCTACACCTACAACACGGCGTCGTTCCTGGAGTCGGCCGGCGGAGGCCCGGGCGGGCAGTCGATTGTCACGTCCGCCGCCTACGAGCCGACCGGGCAATTGTCTCAACTGACGTTCGGTAACGGGGTGGACACCACGTACCAGTACGACAACCGCGATCGGCTGGCCGCCCTGCGAACCGTTTGCCCGTCGGCGGGAGACCTGATCCACTACGCTTACGCTTACGATCCGGTCTCCAATTTCACGCGCATCGAGGACCAGCGGTCGTCGGTCATCGTGCCGCAGCCGTCACCGCGGCGTAATACGCAGTTACTCGCGTATGACGACCTGCACCGATTGACGCAGGTGAAATACTCGCCCTTGGGCGATGGCACCCCCACCCTCGGACAAATCGATTACGCCTACGACAAAATCGGCAACATGGTCAGCCAGAGCACGCCCGGCGCCGGCGAGCCGGGGCATCTGGCCGATCCCGCCGTGAACCTTGGAGCGATGACCAGCGGCGGAACTGCGGGCACACAGAACCGCGCCGGGCGCCTGCCGGGCGATCCGCCGGGTCCGCATGCGCTCACCGCGACGCAAGCCGGAGGCGTCTTAGATTATGACGACAACGGCAACATGACCGGGCTGGATGGAGCCGTGCTGACCTGGGACTTTCAGGATCGCCTTGTGCGCTTTCAGAAAGGCGATGTTGATGCGCGCTATGTTTATGACTACCTGGACCGTCGTGTCGTCAAGCTGGCGACCCAGGGAAAGCAGGCCGACCTGACGCTTTATCCCGACGCCGGCTTCGAATACCGCCCCGGCCGCGCCCCCGTCAAATACGTTTCCAACGGGAGCACGCGCCTGGCGAGGGTATCGGGCACCATCGATCCTTCACGGCAGCGCATGCAGCGATTCTGGCTGTTTCCCGGCTGGAACCTGTTGACCGTCGCGGTGCAGTCCCTGCAAACCGCTGAGGATGTGTTTGGCGCCGGATCGCGCGCCTACGAATGGACGGGAAGAGAATATCTGCCCGTTTCCGGTAACGCGTTCGTGCCGACGGGGGTGCCATTGTGGGTTGAGGTGAATAATGCGCGTGTCGTCACCGTGGCGGGCTCTTATGCCCCGCCTGGTTTGCCCGTCGCCGTCCCCACCGGCCAGTCGCTTATTGCGTGGGCGAGATTGGAGCCCCTGGTTCCCGACGAACATTTCCTCATTCCGGAACTGCGCATTTCTGTGCACGATGCGAGCCGGATTGCGTGGCTGAATTCCGATTCAACTCTTCCGCCTGTCATCTCGGACATGCTGACTGCGTTGCCAGCCGCCGGCGCCGCGTGGCTTGACACGGCGCCGGGGAATCTGTTGCTGCCGGGCGCAACGGACAATCGCCAGGTATTGTTTTACCATGGCGACCATCTGGGTTCACCACAGGTCATGACCGGCGATGCGGGAATTCCGTTTCTGGAAACTTATTACTACCCCTTTGGGGCGACTCGCCATTCACAGCAGTCGGGGTCACTCCTGAGCGAGCCCTATGGCTATACGCAGAAGGAGCAAGACGCTGAATCCAAGCTGCACTACTTCGAGGCGCGGTATTTGAGAGGGGCGCTCGCGCGCTTCATTACGCCGGATCCGAAGTTTGCTAATCCAGCAATGCTCCCCTCCGAGGAAATCGCTGCATATATCTCGCAGCCGCAGAAGGCCAACCTCTATTCGTACGTCCTTAACAACCCTCTGAAATACACGGACCCGACCGGGCTCGATACCATGGAGGATGCCAAATTCATAGCGGATACAGCAAGTGATTTAGACAAGCTTTTTGCGGGCGTCGAGGGAGTGCTCGATGCTTCGGGAAGTGGGAAGTTGGTACCGGTTGCCAAGGCTGCGGGTCTTAAGGCTTCGGCCATATCCGTGGGTACTCAAGTCGTGACCTTCGCAAATGATCCGTCGGTAGAGGGCGGGAATTCAATTGTGAAGGACGTCGCCATTGGGGGCTTGCAGATTGCGGGGTCGGCCGCCGCTCTTCCTCTGACGGCCGCCGACTTCGTCCTGCAACAAACCTACAAGAACACGCCGCAAATACACGAGGGGGCAAACAAATCAGGTGCGCGTACTGAAGCGCGGACAGGATCCAAGACGCTTGGTGGGATTGAGGCGGCCAAGTTCTCAGTGGTTACGACGGTGTTCAAGGGTTTTGTCATGATGGCGCCTGGGGCGCAGCAAAACGAGGGTTGGGTGAATGATGCCATCGACTGGATGGGAGATCACTGGTAACGGTGACTCACTGTAACTTACCTGAAAGCGGCATGCCGCTGCACAAGGAGTCTCGCGAATTTACGGTGGCTATAGAGAATGGCCCAGAGAGTCGTATACGCCTGGCGCCATCAATCATAGTACGTTCAATCAATGAGAGGTGATACCATGATGCGAAGCGTGCGAATCATTGTCGTGGGCGTAGTTCTGGCGACCTCTGCGCCCGCGTGGGCCGCTATTCCCGAACCAGACGTCATCCTCTATGGGAATGCGCTGGTCAATGGCTTGCCGGCGGTACAGCGAGATTCGGTCGTGTTGATTGCGCGGCTCGGTTCCGGCCAGGAGGTCGGGCGTTTTGACTTCGGTGACTGCAACGCTGACGGGGTCCGCGACAACTGCGAGCTGAGCTGCCAGGCCTCAGGTTGCATCGGCGTAGCGGGCTGCGGCACGGCACGCGACACCAACCCCGCCGACGGCCTGCTCGACGATTGCCCGGGAAACTTCTATGCGCTGCGGATCAAATGTGAATCGACACCGACGGGCATTACGCCCACAGGATTGGCGGCCGTGCTCAATCCTGCCAATCCGACAGTCGTGCGGATCACCATGGCACTCGCAGGCGGGCCGGAGAAGCTCGTTCGCCACCTTGTCATTTCCGAACGCGGCCGGATTCGGCAGATGGCCCTGAGTGTCCTGGACCTGTTGGCCCACCGAAATGCTTCGGTGTGCATGAGCGGCCCCGGTGGGGCGTCTCCGGGGGGCGCCTGTACCACGGAGCTATTCAACGCGGCGGATTACGACGATGACGGCGACGCTGACCTGCGCGATCACGCTTTCATGCAGCTTCACTTCGTCGGCGATTAGAGCGCGTTCTGAGCCGTACCGGAACACACGCGGGAGAGGGTTCGACCGGCACTCTGAGGCCGCTTCGATTTGCCAGCGGGCCGGGATTGCGGACGAAGGGGTGGAGTTTCTTGCCGGGCCGGGAAAAGTCGCGCGACATTCCCTGTGCGCTGCAGCCAATGCGAACTCCAACAGGCCGCCGCGGTGTACACAGAGCGGGTTGCGGCCGCCTTCCCAGATCCCTGGGGGCGCGAAGGGCGACCGCTATTTCTTGGGGTACAACTGCTCGCCCGTTTCTTCGTCGATCACCGTGATGATATCCAGCGGGCAGGCGCGCGCCGCCTCCAGGATGTCATCACGGATATCGCCCACGGGTTCGATCACCCGCGCGACGCTGTCGTCATCGAGGACGAAGGTGTCTGGTGCGCATTCCACGCAGGCACCGTCGCCAATACAAGCCTCGTGGTCGATGACGATTTTCAGCGGTTGCTCGCTTGCCATGTCGATTCTCCCTGTCCCGCCTGTCGGGCCGTAGAGAATTCCAAGCAATCTGCGTGCCGGAAGGCGAGACGTTTTTTCTGCGGTCAGAATCGAAGGCGGGTCGCTACGATCGTGGCATGGGCAAGGAACGGGCGCGGCAACGGCAATGAAAATGCCGTCGGCCACCCGTCGTGCGAACCGGTGGTCTACTGAATGAACACGCCGTGGCTTGTTTCCGCACCGGATGAGTGTTCCTGCTGATTTGGCGCTACCGTTGCCGCGGCCCGATAGTTCATTTCCGCTTCGGGTACTGGGTGCGGCCCGTCAGTGCACTCGTGTGCCAATTGACGAATCTCAGTCTCGATTCCCCCGAGCACGCCGTGAAGTGTCATTACGTCGTTCTCCGTTGCATTCCCCCGCGGATTCCCCCGAATCCGCCGCGTTGCCAAAGTACATTCCTTTGCCCAGTCTCCAACTGGCGTCAAGGATACGACCGGCCGGGCGATTCACTTGGAATGGGCGGGCGCGTCGTACGCCGAGCCCCGTCGCCCGCCGCCCGGCCGGCCGTCAAGCTTGCCCTCAAGGCCATCGGACTATAGGACGGTAGAATCGGCGAAGGCAAATCGGACCTTAAGAAACCGGAAAAGTGTCTCGGTGAAGCCGTAAGTCCATTTCAGATAGGAGTTTAGAGATTGTCTGGCACAGCGGGACTTCTGATCCGTGCAGCGGTTGAAGGCGATGGTCCGACCTTGGCAGCGATTTATGGCCCGGTTGTCGCAAGCACGCCGATTTCGTTTGAGGAGGCGCCGCCGACTGCCGCCGAAATGTCGGCGCGGATTGTCCGTGGCATTGGGGATTATCCATGGCTCGTCGCGCAGAGCGACCACGAAGTGCTGGGATATGCCTATTCGGGAGCATTTCGCGCGCGGCCTGCGTATCGGTGGACGGCCGAGGTCTCGGTGTATGTGCGTGACGGTTGCCGCAGACGCGGTGTCGGAAAGGCGCTGTACCGCTCGTTGTTTGCGTGCCTGCGACGGCAGGGGTTTAGAACGGCGGTGGCCGGCGCGACGTTGCCGAACGCCGCAAGCGAGACCCTGCACGAGCGCATGGGGTTCACGCCGGTCGGGGTCTATCACAAGGTCGGGTTCAAGCTGGGTCGCTGGCACGACGTGGGTTGGTTTGAGCTGGCTTTGCAGGAATTGGACGAGCCGCCCGCGGAACCCTTGCGCTTTGCGGACATTCGCGACATGCCGGAGGGGCAAGTCGCGATACGCTCGGGCGTCGAACAGGCGGCATCAATCGATTAGCGCAGGAACGACTTGCCGAGCAGCCGGCGGATCAAAGCGATTTGGCCGGCGTGGAACGCCTCGTGCCGCGCGCTGTGCACAATCGCTCCCGCCTTGTCCCTGTAGTGGGGATGCGGGGACTTACCGTCGGCCGCGTAGGCCGGTTCCGCAAGCAGTGCCTCGTTCATGTGTTGCACGGCTTCCATCGTCGCGTTGTGCATGTCCTCCATGTCGGCGAGGACCTCGGATACGTGAGGGTAGGCATGTTCCGCCGCGGACTTGACCGGTCCGCCGATGGGGAAGTGCGCCACGAACGCATCGGCGAGCATGCTTCGTCCGAGGCAGCGCACGTGCACCAGTGTGTTCTGCGAAACGGTGAGGTGCCCGCACAACCACAACGGGTGGGCCAGCCCGGGTGCGGGTTGGAAGAACCAGTCATCACCCTTGAGGTCGGCGATGAGTTTCAACGTCCATTCGCGGGAGCCGTGGAGTTGATCGGCGAGTCGTTGGGCGAACGTCATTTCCAAATCTCCTTTAAGCGACTTTTCGAACGGTCGGGCCTTTGCCGGGATTCACTCCACGGTCAGCGTCGGCGCCGCCACCTGCAAGCGGCTGCGGATGCTGATCTGCCCGGCGGTGTGGGCCACCACGCGGTCGATGGCTTCGCGGACGAAATCGGGCGAGTCGTTGAAGATTTTCTCGGGGGCGCCGTCGTCGCCGTGAATGCGGATGCGCGCATTGAGCGGGATTTCGCCGAGGAACGGGACACCCAGTTCTACAGCGGCCGACTTGGCGCCGCCGTGATCGAACAGTTCGTCGCGGTGGCCGCACTTCGGACACAGATAGTAGCTCATGTTCTCGATGATCCCCAGACAGCCGACGTGAAGCTGCTCGAACATGCGCACCGCGCGGCGCGCGTCGATCAGGGCGACGTCCTGCGGCGTGCACACGACCACCGCACCGGCCATGGGGATCGACTGCGCGAGTGTCAATGGTACGTCACCGGTTCCGGGGGGCAGATCGACGATCAGGTAATCGAGCTCGCCCCAGTCTACCTGTTCCAGGAACTGCTTGACCACGCCGTGCACCATGGGGCCGCGCCAGATGAGCGCCTTGTCGCGTTCGACCATGAAGCCGATGCTCATGATCTTCACACCGCCTGCGTTCAGCGGGATGATGAGGTTGTCCCGCACCTGCGGGCGGCCGCCTTCCACGCCGGTCATGGTGGGAATGCTGGGACCGTACACGTCGGCGTCCATCAGCCCCACCTTGGCGCCGCTGCGGCGCAACCCAAAGGCCAGCAGTACCGAAGCGGTGCTCTTGCCCACCCCGCCCTTGCCGGCGCCGACCGCAAGAATGTTCTTGACGCCGGGCAGTTGCAGGGTCGCCGCGGGGCGGGTGGAGCGAACCTGAGCGCTCCATTCAAGCTCTACCGCTTCCACGCCGGGCAATCGCCTGACCGCCTGTTCCACGTCGGTGCGGATGCGATCCTTCAACGGACAGGCCGGCGTGGTCAGTTCCACGTGCACGCGCACCCGCCCGCCGTCCACCGTCACGTCCTTGATCATATTGAGCGTGACCAGATCCTTGTGCAGCTCCGGGTCGTTCACGGTGCGCAGTTGATCGAGTACCTGCTCTCTGGTTGCGCCGGTCATGCCCTGCCCCCTTGAGTTCCCGGCGCCACCTTGGGTTGACGCCCTGACGTAGAGTTAACCGCTTCGGCCACTCGATACGGCTTTGAAGAGACTATAGTGCGGTTCGAACCACGATGCCACGCCGGTACCTGCCGCACACCGGCCACGGCGGTTTGGATTAGGTTGGACAGCGCCCAGCACTTGCGAAACAATGCTCCCGCCGAGGATGGGCAGAGCGCCGTCCAATCAGCGTTCGCTACCGACATTGGAATCGGCCTGGAATTCTCGTGAACCGACCGCCGTCGCGTACCGTTCAACGTCGTCTGACCTGGCGCATGGCCGGGTTCTGGATGGTGTTGCTGGCGCTGGGGCTGGCGGTGCTGGGCATGATCCTTGCGGTTCAGCAGATGCAATCGCTCAGTGCGATTCTGATGAGCCAATCCCAGCGGCGCGCGCTCGACATTGCGGCGAACGCGCGGCGCCATCTGCACCAGGTGCTCGATCTGGCGCTGCGCGACGCCGGCGACCAGGTGGCCAAAGGCGAATCGGTGTGGATATTGGCCAAGAACTGGCGGCGGCCGGCCTCCTGGCCCGACTGGCTCGATGGGCTTTACTTTTCCTCGTACCTCGGGCTCTGGTCGTTGCAGGAACCAACCACCGATGAAGGCACTTTACGGGAACTGGTGGCCGCGCGACTGGCCACACGTTCGGCGACGCCGCCCGACGAGGCCACTGCGCAGGGCGCCGAGCTGCTTTACGATTCGATCGGACAACGTCCCGTGGTGCTGGCCTGCTATCCACTCGACGACCCGTGGAGCGATCGAAGGGCGTGGCTGGTGGCGCCGTTCGACTTATCCCGCCTCAAGGCCGATTTGCTGGAGCCGCTGCTGTCGGCGAGCGACGGGTTGGAAATCGTCTCCGCCGGCCCGGTGTACGGCCCGTGGTCGCAACCGCTGTTCAGCGTCCTACGCTTCTGGGTGCTCAAGCCGACCCCCGCGTTTCTCGCGGAGCAGCGGCGCACGGTCATCGGGCAAACGCTCGTCTACCTGGGGCTCACGCTGCTGGCATTGATCACGTTGCTGGGTGCCATGGGGTCGTTGGTGCGGGTGGCGCGACGGGAGATGTCTCTCGCGGAACTGAAAGCCAACTTCGTGGCCGATGTATCCCACGAATTGAAGACGCCGCTGGCCGTCATTCGCCTTTACGCCGACACGCTGCAATCAGGGCGGGTGGTCGCCGAAGAAAAGCGCCAGGAGTACTATGGAATTATCGGGCGGGAGAGCGAACGGCTGAGCAACTTGATCAACAACATTCTCGATTTTGCACGGATCGACGCCGGGCGAAAGGAGTTTACGCTGACGCCCACGGACGTGGGTCAGGTGGTGCGAGATACCTATGACATATTCCGTGCCGAGCTGGATCGGCAGGGGTTTGACCACCACCTGGAGGTGCCGGAAGGGTTGCCGCGGGTGGATGCCGACCGCGACGCCGTCTCGCAGGTGCTTCTCAACCTGATGAGCAACGCGGTCAAGTACAGCGGAGAAGAAAAGTACCTGTTGATCGAATTGGGCGCGGACACGCGCCGCGGCGGGCATGGCGTGCTGATTTCGGTGCATGACCGCGGGTTCGGCATCCGCCCGGAAGATCGCGCCTACCTGTTCGAGGGGTTCTTCCGCGCGGCCGATGCCCGGGTTCGCGAACAGAAAGGAACCGGATTGGGGCTGGCGCTGGTCAAACATATCGTCGAGGCGCACCACGGTTCCATCGACGTGGAGGCGAGACTGGTCAAAGGGACCACATTTCGCATATTCTTACCGGCGTCGACGGCGCCGGCGGGAACCGACCCGGGGAGTGAGTCTCGCGTCGGGTGAATGCGCCGGACAGTCGACCGGCGAGCGGAGGACTATCCATGGCCAAGATACTGGTTGCGGACGATGAAGCGGACATCGCGTCGGGGCTGCGCGACAACCTCGAGTTTGAAGGTTACGAGGTCATCGTGGCCGGCGACGGCGAGGCCGCGAGCCGCGCCGCCATAGAGCAGAACCCCGACATCGTGCTGTTGGATATCATGATGCCCAAGGTCGATGGGCTGGAGGTGTGCAAGCGCATTCGCGAGGCCGGGTTGATGATCCCGATCCTGATGCTCACCGCGAAGAGCCAGGAGATCGACGTGGTTCGTGGGTTGGAGGCGGGCGCCGACGATTACA
>CAZMVD010000144.1:0-10010 GCA_964569425.1 uncultured Phycisphaeraceae bacterium | reverse complement strand
CAAAGATCGTGCTCGTGGAAAAGGAGGACGCGCGACGAAGGGCAGGTTTTGCCAACTATTGGCAGGATCGATGGCACTGGTTTCTTGGATACACGATCGGGTATGGATACCGTCCTCTACTCGCATTAAGGATCATGTTTTCGTTTATTGTAATGAGCACAGCCTTTTTTATTCTCGGCAAACATTGGCAGCTTTTCACGCCGACCGATCGATCGGCGGTTGTTTCGCGTTGGGAGCCAATGTATGCAATACGATACCCGAAGTTGAATTGTCTGCTTTATTCCATTGATGAGTTCATACCTGTTGTAAACTTGAGGATGGGCGACTACTGGGTTCCCAACGCAAACGCTGGCAGGCTGCTCCTGAATTGGCCTTTTGAGTTGCGCACTGGCTCACTATTGCGAATCTGGTTGTGGGTACACATCGGAGCGGGATGGTTTTTAACTTCTTTGCTCGTTGCAGGTTTGGTGGGGCTGATCAAGAAGTAATCGAGGTTTTTCCAGCTACCGTCCGTCCGCGCGGGCTGAAGCCCGCGGCTCGCAAACAGTATCGGAAGCGGGCTTAGCCAATAAACACGGCCTCCGCTCGGTGGATAGCCGGAATCTCACCCTTTCGCCCCACTAGCTCCTCGGCCTCCAGGGCGAAGAGCGGGCCGAGGACGACGACGGCGTCCGGTGCGCCGTCGGGGCGGCGGGGGATGGGGATGCCGGCTTGTTCGAGCCAGCGGGCGGAGCGGGCTATCAGGTCGCGCTGGGCGGTTTCGAGGGAATCGACACCGGTGGCGTTCTTAACTGGGGAAAACTCTTCCGCGCGTTCGATCTCAAGGACCAAAGGGTTGTTGGCCAGGGGCAGCACGTCGAAGACGAAGGTTTCGAGCTTGACGGCGTTGGGGGCGGCGGGCTTTGCCAGTTGGCCGTGGTCGTCCACGTAGGCCACGGCCTTGTCGGCGCGGCGGAAGGGGAGGGTCTGCGCCGTGACGCGCTCGACGAAGGCCACGTCGAAGGCATGGATGGCGGCGTTGCCGGCGTTGAAGCGGCGGGAGCCGTCGGGGTTGCGGGCGTGGGCCAGGTCCTCGGGAAAGTCGGAGTATTCGATCACCATCACCTTCCCGCGGTGGCGGCAGAGGTTGCCGACGCGCTCCAGGTCGTCGGACTTGGGCAGCACCTTGGTGGACATGTCCGAGCCGGTGGCCGCGTGCAGGCCGAGAAAGAGGGGATCGAACGGCTTGACCAGCGGATTATCGACCTGGAAATAGGAGATTGTTTCGATGCCGCGGCGGCGCATGTCGGCCAGGGCGCCGCTGACGGAGAGGGCCTTGAGGGAACCGCCGTGGCCGTCGGGGGCGAGGGAGAGGCGATGCTTGGCCTCGAGCAGGAGCTTGCCCTCGCGCGACAGGGCGGGCATGACGCCCTGGGAGAAGAGGCGGACGTCTTCGGTCGGGAGGCCGAACCAGCGGTGGCGCTCGAAGTAGTCGACCGTCTGGGCGTGGTTGGCGGGGCTGGTCATGATGTACCAGGGGACGGCCGAGCCGTACCGCCGCCGCGCCGCGAGCACCATCTCGGCAAAGAGCGCAAAAAGGCTCCGCCCCCCCACCGGTGTCACGACCATGGCACCCTTGGGCCCGTCGAAGCCGAGCCGCGTCCCCTGCCCGCCGGCAACGGTGAAGGCCGCCACGCGCCCGGCGCTGAGAAGGTCGCGCCCGCGTTGCCGGGCCGCGGCATACTCGGCCGCTCGGTCCGCGGGGGGATGCGCAGGGTACACCTCGGCCGGCTCGAGGTCGTGGGGAATTTCCACCTGCGGGCGCTGGAGCACGTGGGTGGGAATCAGTGCGTCGATCTGCCCCCAGGGCAGCGATTCGATCTCGGCCAGCAGCACGGAACGCTGCTCGTCGTTCAACTCATCCCACCAGCGGAGCAGGTGCCCCTGCCCCCGCCGCCCAAGGTCCGCCTGCGCCCGCTGGTACCGATCCGCTAAGTCACTTCCGGTCATCATGACGGCCTACTATAGCGAAATTGCGAGCGAGTTCCTTGCGTTCTTGAACCGGTCACAGTGGCCCGAAGGCCCGGTCCGCCATTCCCCGTGCGTTGGCACGCCTGACGGTTCGGCGAGCGGAGCTCGCCCTACGCGGAGGCCCGGTCCACGGGCTGGCGCCCCACCGGTTGGAAACCGGTGCCACACCTGGACCGGCGTTTGTTTGACTGTAACCTATTGCCAGCGTCATAGTTACAAATTCGTTGGGGCCTTGAATCCCCGGAACGCCGATGTGGTATAAGGTCGCGGGGAGATCGGGCGCTCAGTCCGCGCCCGCCCCGACCGGTGTGCGCTGGGTGAAGCGCGGCGGCTCCAAGGCGGAATTCATGAGTCTCGGCGAAGTTCTGCTCCAACGAAAAAAGATCACCGCGGCGCAGCTTGAGCAGGCTATGGCGACGCGCAAAGGCAACGAGCGGGTCGAGCATTGCCTCTGCCGGCTGGGCTTCATCACCGAACGGGACTACCTGGAGATTTACGGCGACCAGCTTTCCATTCCGGTGGTCGACCTCACCGAGATCACCATCGACCAGGAACTGCTGCGGCTCGCCCCGACCAAGGTGGTCCACCGCGACCGGGTGATTCCCATCGACCGCACCAACGGCACCATCCGCGTGGCCACCAGCAATCCGTTCAATCTCTACGCGTTCGATGAGCTGCGGATGCTCATGGGGGCGAAGATCGAAACGGTGCTGGCGACCAGCGAGGAAATCTCGCGGGTCATCAAGCAGTATTTCGGCGTCGGCGGGCACACCGTCGAAGCGATGATCGGCGATACGGACGTGGAGGTGATATCCGAGGTCGACTCCGACAACGCCGACCTGATCGAGCAGGCGCAGGAAGCCACGGTCGTCAAGCTGGTCAACGAGATTCTGTTGGAAGCGATCCGCGACCGGGCGAGCGACGTGCACATCGAGCCGTATGAGAATGACCTGAAGATTCGCTATCGCATCGACGGGGTGCTGCACACCACGCACGTGCCGCCGGAGATTCGGCGTTTTCACGCGGCGATCGTGAGCCGCATCAAGATTCTTTCGAACCTCAACATCGCGGAGAAGCGGCTGCCGCAGGACGGCGGCTTCAAAATCAAGGCGCAGAACCGCGACATCGACCTGCGCGTCAGCATCATCCCCACGGCCTTCGGCGGGGCGGTGGTGATGCGTATTCTCGACAAGCAGTCGGTGCTGCTGTCGCTCGATCAGCTCGGTTTGATTGACGAGGCCCTCGCCGGCGTGCAGGGGCTGATTTCGCAGCCGTACGGCATTATTCTGGTGACCGGGCCGACCGGCTCGGGAAAGACGACCACGCTGTATGGGGCGCTGAACACGATCCGGAGCGACGAGATCAAGATCCTCACCGTGGAGGATCCGATCGAGTATTACCTCGACGGCATTCAGCAGGTGCAGATCAAGCCGCACATCGGGCTGACGTTTGCCTCCGGGCTGAGGGCTTTCCTACGGCACGACCCGGACGTGATTCTGGTGGGCGAAATTCGCGATCTGGAGACGGCCGAGGTGGCCATCAACGCTTCGCTCACCGGGCACCTGGTGTTCAGCACGCTGCACACCAACGACTCGGTGACGGCGACGACGCGGTTGTTGGACATGGGGGTGGAGCCGTTTCTGGTATCGAGCTCGATCAGCGGCGTGCTGGCGCAGCGGCTGGTGCGCAAGATATGCAAACATTGTCGGGAGGAGTATGAGCCTGACCCGGTGGACGTGCCGCCGGATTTCAATCTGCCGAAGGGTCAGAAGATTTTCCGGGGGAAGGGCTGCCGCGAGTGCCGCAACAGCGGGTACCGCGGGCGGATGGGTATTTTTGAGCTGTTGAACATCAACGACAAGCTGCGCGAGATGATCGTGCAGCGGCGGAGCGCGGGGGAGATTCAGGTGGTGGCGCGGCAGCAGGGGCTGAAGCTGATGCGCGAGGACGGGTGGGCCAAGGTGTTGAGGGGGATGACGACGATTGAAGAGATCGTGCGGGTGAGCAAGGCGGAATCCGCGGCCAGCGTGGCGCCGTGACGGCGGTTTCTTGGTGTGGCACCGGTTTTCCAACCGGTGAACGCCCGCGGCTTTTCGAATTTTCGGCGTTTCGACTTTTCGCGTGTCTGGAGCGACTCCAAACGTCTTCCCCTTCCGGCCGCCCATTCGCCATACTTCCACGTCACGGTCCCGCCGGTGCCTCGCGCAGCAGTGCCTCAATCGTGGCCCTTAACTCCGGTATGCTCCGCGCCCACTCCACCTGCCCGCTTTGTTCCCACGCCCGGCCGTCCAGCCGCCACGATTCGCGCAGCCACGCTTGGGCCTTTTCGGGTTGGCCCCGGTTGATCCAATAGAGGATTGAGTGTCTGAACCCCTCGTGGTGGGGGCTGGGTCGCAGCACAATGGCGCGATCCATCAGCGCGTCGGCGCGCTCCATATTCCCGCGATGCAGATGCGCCAGCGCCAGCCCGATGTGGGCGTCGGGGTCACTGACGTTCCTGCGCCTCGCCATTAGCCTCGCCCATCCTCATGGCGGTCCTAATCGCACTGGCAAGACTTGCCCGCACAATTACAGTATGGTGCTCTGCGGACATTTCCTCAAACACCACAAGCGCTTCCTCAAAAACGCTAATACTCTCCCGCACCCGAGATACATCACCTTGACGCTCTCCGAGCGCGTAAAGTACGTTTCCGACGCTGTACATTGTAATCGCCCAATCGAAAAGTCCGTTCTCACGCGTCCGCACCTTCAATGCTTCATGATACGCCTGCAGCGCCTGCTCTAGCTCAACATTGCCGACATCGCGCTTGCCAAGCGCATAATACGCGTTCCCCAGGTTTTGTTGAACCAATGCCCAATCAACAGGCACACACTCTTGCGTCCACACCGTTAGCGCGTCTTGGTACGTGCTGATCGCCTCGCGAAATCGCGCTAGAGCACTCTCCTGTTCACCCAATGCGACGAGCGCATTACCGAGGTTATTGTGGGTCGCCGCCCAGTCAAGAGGCGTACGCTCGCGCGTATACTCCTGTAGCGCTCCTCGAAATGCGCCCACGCTCTCACGTAGGCGTAGGACAGCACTCTCGTGAGTTCCCAGCGCTTGGAGTGCCGCCCCTAGATTACACATTGTCATTGCCCATAGCAGCGGTACACGGTCTCGCGTTCGGACTTGTAGCGCGCTGCGAAACGCTGCTATCGCCTCGACAATCAGTGCAGTGTTACCATTGCGTTCCGCCAGCATTGCCAGCGCGCTTCCCAAGTTGTTCTGACTTGTGGCCCACTCCAGTGGAGTTCTGTCCCGATCACGTTCCTTGAGCGCCTCTCGGTGAGCAGAAACGGCATCCTCCAGTCGTTGGGCACTAGCGCTACGCTGACCTAGTATTCTGAGCGCTAAACCAAGTCCGTCTTGAACCACAGCCCATTGCAGCGGCATGGAGTCTCGCGTAAAGACTTCGAGAGCCTCGTGATATACCTGAGTAGCCTCCTCAAGCCTAGTTAAGCCATTCTCGCGCGCCCCAAGCTTCTGGAGTGCGTTTCCGATGTTGCACTTAATCGCTGCCCAATTGGTGGGGTATCGGTCGCGAGTATACACAAGGAGCGATTCGTTATATGCGTTTAGCGCAGCGACAAATCGATCGGCGCCACGCTCCCGCTCCGCCAAAGCCTCTAGCGCCCCTCCAAAATTGGTTTGTGTCCTTGCCCATTCGAGCGGGGCGCCAGACCTCGGACGGTACTCAAGCAGCTTTCCATATAGAGTAATGGCGTCAGCAAGCGCTGTGTTGTCTCCTTTTTCGGTCCCCTGTAGATAAAGAGCCTCCGCGGCTCTATCAAGGCAGAAATTGCGCGCTTCGGTGTCGGCATCGTCCAACATTTTCGCCGCTTCGAGAAAATGCGCCGCCGCCAGTCGGTAATCCACCTCCATCATACTTAGATCGCCGCGCGCCACACGGACGTCGGCCGCTCGGCACCGGTGCTGTCGTGCGGTCGCCGCTGCCGTCTGAGCGGCGCGGAGTAGCGCAGCTTCGCACTGAGCCAATAGTGATGCGCTCTTCGCGAAGTCGCCGCTTTCGAAGAGTAGGATGGCCTGATCGCGATTGGCCCGAAGTTCCTCATCGTCAGGTTGAAATGCTCGGAGCCGCTCGCGTAGATGTCGATAGCGCTTCGCGATCGCGGCAAGTGCTTCGGGCCATTTATCCGGCGGCACCTCCTGTTCGTCGAGACTACGGAGGAACATCCGAACGACTCCTTCCGCAACACCGAATTGTTGCGAAAGCGCGATGTGCTTGTCCCTCCACTCGGCAGTCGAAGCTAGCGTAGAATCCGCCTTCGTCCGATCCTCATTTGCTTCGCGCTCGGTAGTTATGTTAATAGTCTCAGCCGTCACTCCATAAAGCGCGCAACCGCCGTCATCTACACTAATCGTTACGTCACGTGCAGACCCGATCGACAGAGAACCACCGTCCTTGGCAGGCGACGCGCGAAAATATTTAAAGAGCTCCCAGCCAGCGTAACTCATCGCGGCAACGACTGCCCCCAGCATGATGAGGATCGCACGATTGTCCTCATCCTTGAGCCACGGATACAAGACCCCGCGCAACCAGGCAGCGCTCATCAACAGGTTCTCCATCTTTAAGAGAGTATTCATTCCTGCGTGTGATACAACAGTCCAGCACCTTCGCGAATCTAGTCGCCACTGCGCCACGTAGCGTACTGCCCGGTTGCGCGAACGCAACCACTTTACGGAACTTGCACTTTCATTAGATCCCAAACTAGCATGCAGACATTGACCGTTTTCCCTCAGGTCTCAGACGATCTTGGGCGGCTACAACATCGACGGCCACCAGTCGCGGCCCCGGAGGGACTTCGCCTGGTGCATCCCGTTCAAGTTGCGGGGCGTAAACGATTACCCTGTCGATGACGTATAAGTTCTCATAACGCGTGGCCGTTGGGATTGTCAGCCGCGGCTCGTTGGTCGATCCGTGCATCACGGTGATGACGCGATCGCGGCCGGTCTCGCCCACCACTCGGTCACCGTTTGTGACGCGTAGAACTTCTTCGCGATCCACCAGTCGAAGAAGCCGCGTCCCATCCGCCGCCGAAGCCCGACGTCTCAGGTCGCCCGTCGCCGGGTCGAGGGCGTAGGCGCGAACAAACGTCCGCGACCAGGAACCGTCCTCATTCGGGCGGTTGTTCTCCGGCGCGTGGATCAGCCACAGCGTCCCCCCGTCGTCCACCGTCAGCGGGGCGCCCGGTTCGTCGGGGAAGAACTCCCACATGGGCCGGCCGGTGACAACGTCCAGGCACATGATGCCCCAAGCACTATCGCAACTCTCTACCAATTCCCCGGCGGCGGGCGCGGCAAGGACCAGACCGAAAACTGCGGCGTTCCACCTGGCCGATTGGTTCATGGAAATGCTCCCAGACGCCCAAACCCGCCGTCAGCGCTCCCCGCCCATTCCATGCTACGCCGCCGCGCGGGGGCGCGGCAACCCTTTTCCCCGGATCGCCGTCAGATTTCCGTGGCGTGTGCCCGGAACACACCGTCTTTCACGGAGTTGGTGGAGTCCCAGCGTCAGCGTTAGGGGCGCCGAGCGGATCCTAGGGTTTGAGAAAATCGGCGACGATCCAGCGACCGACGGCCGCGGTACCTTCGTCGCGATTGGAGAGGATGATGACTACCGCCTTTTCCTCGGGAAAACGCGCAAACGCCGCGTGGAAACCCGGTAATCCGCCATCGTGGAAATGCAGAGGGGTTCCGCGCGTGGTGCGCGAGAGACGCCAACCCATACCCCAGGGCTCGCCGGGTTTCCAGGGTGTGGTGGCTATTGCATACTGTGCGGCGGATAACGCGGCATGCGAGCGCAGGGCACGCTCCCACTGTAGCAGATCGCGCGCTGTGCTGACGATGCCGCCGGGCCCCAAGCGCAGCCACGTGCCGCCGTACTGTTCCGCGTTTCCGTCAAGGCCGAATTCCGCGAGTTTGGCTCCCATCCCACGAGCCAGCCTGTCGCGTGCCGCACCCAGTTCATCCACGAACCACGTATCATCCATCTTGGCGGGGACGAACACACGTTGCCTGACGACTTGGGTAAACGGCGCACCGGCTGCTCTTTCCACCACCGCCGCGAGCACGGAGTAACCCACGTTGGAATAGTTGTGCTTTTCGCCCGGCGCGTTCGCCAACGGCACCGACATGAACCACGTCAGGAACGAATCCCGGTCCAGCTTCGTGAACGGATCGGGATGATTGGCGATCACACCGGAGGTATGGGTAAGCAACTGCCGGATCGTGATGTCTCGTTTGTCCTCGGGGACTGACTCCAGGTGTCGCGAGATGGGGTCGGCAAGCGAGAGTTTCGCGTCGCTTTCCAGTAGCAGCACCACGGCAGAAGTGAACATCTTGGCCAGCGAACCGATGTAATAGAGCGTTTCAGGCGAAGCCACCGCGCCCGATGTGCCGTTGGCGATGCCGTAGGCCTGATCCAGTGCCAACACGCCGTCACGTTCCAGCACCACCTGGCCTGAGAAGCCGCTCTCAGCGGACGACAGACGACGGTGAATGGCGGCGCCGTTTTCCGCCGGCCCAAGTGCGACAGCCGCGGGGGCGACGCACGCAGAAAGGACGACGGCGAGTTTGAAGCGAATCCAACCGGCGAGTGTCATCATTTGATTCCTCTTGGCCGATTGTGAACGGCGGCCATTCGGTGGGATTCGTGAAAGCGGTGCGAATATTCTGAGGGGTTGTGGAAGCCCGGTGTTCCCATTGGTCTTGCCCCCGGTGCGATCGAAGGGATGTAGGTTGAGGAGTTACGGCGACATGACGTCCTATAATACGTCGTAACTTGTAATCTCAGCGAATTCACTTGCATCCTGCGCATCATTGTGATATAGTTACGATAGCTTCTTGAAAGGAGAGCGGCAATGCAAACGCGGGAAATCGAAACTACGTCGTACAACGGCTGGGGGATGCTGGCGCTGCTGATCGCGGCCGGGTTTGCCCTCGGCTACCTGGAGTACGCCGCCATTCGCATGGTCAACGTGTGGTTGATCGTGGGGCTGGGGCTGGTCGTCCTTTTTTGGTTTGCCCTGCTATTCGGCTTTTTCACCTTGCAGCCCAATCAGGCGGCGGTGCTGATCCTGTTCGGCAAGTACCGCGGCACGGTAAAGAGCAGCGGTTTCCACTGGGCGAACCCGCTGCTGCATGTCACCAAGCTGTCATTGCGGGCGCACAACCTCAACGGGGAGACCATCAAGGTGAACGATCACCGCGGCAACCCGGTGGAGATCGCCGCGGTGGTGGTGTGGCGGGTGACAGACTCGGCGCAGGCGGTGTTCGACGTGGAAGATTACCAGAGTTACGTGTCGGTGCAGAGCGAATCGGCGCTGCGGCACCTGGCGAGCGCGTACCCCTACGACACCACGGAGGAGAACGAGCTGTCGCTGCGCGGGAGCATGGACGAAGTGTCGGCGGCGCTGCAACGGGAACTGGAGGAGCGGGTGGCCAAGGCGGGCGTGCACATCGACGAAGCGCGGCTGAGCCACCTGGCGTACGCGCCGGAGATTGCGGGGGCGATGCTCCAACGGCAGCAGGCCGAGGCGATCGTGGCGGCGCGAACGCGCATCGTGGATGGCGCGGTGGGCATGGTGGAAATGGCGCTAGAGCGGCTGGAACAGCACAAGACCATCCAACTGGACGACGAGCGCAAGGTGGCGATGGTGAGCAACCTGCTGGTGGTACTGTGCGGGGACAAGGCGGCGCACCCGGTGGTGAACGCGGGGACGCTATACCAGTAAATGAATGGCGAATGGCGAATCAAGAATGGCGAATGGGGGAGAATGCGGAATTGTGAATGCGGAAGGCGGAAAGGCCCACGAATGAGGCCGGCGAATCGACGTCCTGTAGTCCCTTTTTCGAAATCGGGGCCCATGTTTGATTGCGCGGAGCCGGTTGGCATGGGGGATCATGGCTGAGCGGAAGTCATATCTGTTGCGGCTGCCTA
>CAZMVD010000143.1:0-10137 GCA_964569425.1 uncultured Phycisphaeraceae bacterium | reverse complement strand
GCGGTACTGGCAAACTCGAAAAACAGCCTGATGCCAGAATCCGTTGCCAGACCCATCTGATAGTTCAAGGGTGGCGGGAGAGTGTAGAAGATTGCGTTCAAGGTATACTTGGTCGGAACGGCAATAGCGATCCCAGAGTCTCCCGCTTCGGACCATTAACCATTGGCACGGAATTTGCTAGGTTGTTTTCCCGATCGGGCGTTCGGGAGCGGGGCGCGGGCCGGCCGGGCCATGGCCGCGAAGCGCCGCCCGTTGGTCGAGTTTCGCCGGAACCGCTAGACTACGGACATGAATATGCTGAAGAGAATCCGCGTCATCGATGTGATGGTGTTGGTGGGGATCGCCGGGCTGACCGCGGTCATGTCTCTGGGGCGCCCGCCCAAAGCGCCGCGCCCCGAGGCGGACTTTGCGGCCAAGGTCGACCTCGACCCGCTCTTTCGCACCGCGGTCCATGCCGACGGGCGGCTGCGCTCCTTCGAGTCGCACGCCAAGACCTACATGGGCTACGTGACCGGCCCGCGGCAGATACACGGGCATTCCAACGGATTTACCTACCTCGACTTGATGATGCGGCCGGAGGTCTACGCCGACGAGGACATTATCTTCGTCAAGAACAAACAGGTGCGGCAGCAGATCTTGGAGGCGCTCCAGAGCCACAACAAGATCGACGAAGCGCGCAGCGCCGCGGTGATGAAGAGCGGGCTGATCTCCCGCACCTTGCTTCGCCAGCCGGAGGTCACCGCGTTGCTGCAGCGGCTCGGTCAGGACTTGATTCGCACGTCGAAAGTGGTCGACGCCTTGCAGGGCGCACTCACCGTCTCCGACGCGCGGTTCCTTCAGGACAACTTTCGCGTCATCGCCCCGCCCTCCGGCGAGACCGACAAGCCCTGGCTGGCGTTGAGCGAACTGAGCGGATCGACCGGCGCGCCGCAGGACGCCATACACGCGGGGATGGCCGCGGGGCCGGCGATCATTCCGGGTCTGGACGCCGAGCTTCAGAAGCAGATCACCGACGGGTGGAACGCGCTGCGCGCCGCCTGGCGCGGCGAGGACGCCGCCCTTGTCAACGAAAAAATCGCTCAACTCGCAGCACTCTTTCCCACGGTGGCGCCGGATATCTACCCCACCGCCGACCGCATGGCCATGGAGAGTTGGTACTTTCGCAGCAAGAGCATGACCTGGGTGTGGCTCATCTACCTCGCCAGCGTGGTCCCGTTGCTGATGTCGATCATTTACAAGTGGGACGGCGCGCGCAAGATAGGCATGGTCATTTTCACCATCGCTTTCCTGTTTCAGACCGCCTCGCTCATCGTGCGCTGGTACATTTCGGGTCGGTGGCCCAACGCCAACATGTTCGAGGCGGTGACCACCTCCGCCTGGTTCGGCGGGGTGGCCGCTTTCATTCTGGAGTATGTTGCGCGGCGCACGGCGTTGCGGAATCTTTTCGCGCTGGGCTCGGCGGTGGTTTCCATGGCCGCGCTGATGGCAGCGTATTTCCTGCCGACGGGGCTGGATTCGGCGATCAGCAACAAAATGGCCGCGCTCGATGATGTCTGGCTCTACATCCACACCAACGTGATCATCTGGAGCTACGCGGTCATCGGTCTGGCTTGCGTGCCGGCGCTGCTGTTTCTGCGGCACCGCTGGTGCCTGTTGTGGGACGCGAAGCTGGCCTCGAAGTCCCGGCTCCTCGCGCTGCCCATCGCGCTCGTGGTGCTGAACTACACCGCTTACCTGCTGCTCATGCACTTCATCAACAGTCCGGCGCAGGCATTGTCTCCGAAGGTGCTATTCGGCGTATCCGGAGCGCTGGCCGGTTCGATGATGCTCGTCCTGCTCGAGTTGTTTGCGGCACGCGATCGCCGGCTGGCGGGCGTGCAGGTGGAGCGCTCCGCCTCGGGCGGGGCGTCGTCGTTGATATACGGCGCCACGTCGGGCTCGGCCTTTCTCAAGCAGGACAAGCCGACCGCCAGCCAGGTGTACGACGGCGCCACGATGGTGCTGGTGGAACTGGCCTTCATCATGCTGTGGACGGGAACGGTGATGGGCGCCATCTGGGCGGACCACTCGTGGGGCCGCCCCTGGGGCTGGGACCCGAAGGAAGTGTTCGCGCTCAACACATTCTTCATCTTCCTCATCCTCATCCACGTGCGGCTCAAGGTGCGCGACAAGGGCTTCTGGACGGCGATCATCGCCATCATCGGCTTCGAGGTGATGATGTTCAACTGGATCGTGGTCAACTTCGTCATCAGCGGGCTGCACAGCTACGCGTAAGCCTGGCGGCACAAGGTTCCCTCGGCACTCGCGCCGCCACGCCCGGCGCATCCATCGACTCGGCTCTCTGCGCATTGCCAATGCCCGGCCCGCGCTGTACCGTCCCGGCTGACAAAGGAATTCGAGTTTCATGGCTCCGCACCAACCCGACCCCATCATTCGCGCTACGACCATTCTCACCGTGCGCCGCGGTAACCTCGTGGCCATCGGCGGCGACGGGCAGGTGTCCCTGGGCGAAACCACGATCAAACACGACGCGCTCAAAATCCGTCCCCTGGCCGACGGCGCCGTCCTCTGCGGGTTCGCCGGCTCCACCGCCGACGCCTTTGCCCTCCTGGAACGCTTCGAAGCCCAGCTCAGCCAGCACAAGAGCAACATGCGCCGCGCCGCCATCGAGCTGGCCAAGCAGTGGCGCACCGATCGCGCCCTGCGGCAGCTCAAGTCGATGCTTATCGCCGTCTCGCGCGACGCCACCCTGCTGCTTTCCGGCTCCGGCGACGTGATCGAACCGACGGACGGCGTGGCAGGGATCGGCTCCGGCGGCATGTTTGCGGTGGCCGCGGCCCGCGCACTGCTTCAGCATACGGAGCTGGCGCCGCAGCCCATCGTCGAGGCGGCGCTGCGCATCGCCGCCGACATCTGCGTCTACACCAATGCCAACCTGCACGTGGAGACCTTGAAATAACTCGCCCTCCCAGCGAAGCGCTTTGCCATGCATGACCTGACCCCGCAACAGATTGTCGAGAAGCTGGACCGCTACATCGTCGGCCAAACCGCCGCCAAGCGCGCCGCCGCCGTCGCCATCCGCAACCGCTGGCGCCGCCGCCAGTTGACCGAGGAACTCCGCCGCGAGGTCATGCCCGCCAACATGCTGCTCATGGGCCCCACCGGCGTGGGAAAAACCGAAATCGCCCGCCGACTCGCCCACCTGGTCGACGCCCCGTTCATCAAGGTCGAAGCCACCAAGTACACCGAGGTCGGCTACCACGGCCGCGACGTGGAGAGCATGATTCGCGACCTGACCGAGCTGGCGGTACACATGGTTCGCGACGAACAGAGCGAAGCCGTCCACGGCCAGGCGGAGACGCTCGCCGAAGAGCAACTGCTCGATATCCTCATGCCTCCCAGCGAGCACGACCGCGCCGAGGACGACGGCAGCGAAGCGGCCGAGCGCCGCAAGCGCAACCGCGAAAAACTCCGCGCCCAGCTCCACGCGGGCACGCTCGACGAGCGCATGGTCGAGGTGCGCGTGGAGAGCAAGGCCGCTCCCGTGGGCATCATGACCGCCGTCGGCGCCGACATGATGGACCCCGACCTTCAGGGCTTTCTGGACCGCCTCATGCCCTCGCAGACCAAAACGCGGGCCGTTTCAGTGCGCGAAGCCATGAAGATCCTCACCGCGCAGCAATGCGAGAAACTCATCGACCGCGAGAAGGTGGGCGAGAGCGCCGTGCGCCGTACCGAAGAATCCGGCATCATCTTCATAGACGAAATCGACAAACTCGGCGGCGGCGCTGCCGCGCACGGGCCCGATGTTTCCCGCCAGGGCGTGCAGCGCGACCTGCTGCCGATCATCGAGGGCTCCACCGTCGTCACCCGCTACGGCCCCGTGCGCACCGACCACATTCTGTTCATCGCCGCCGGCGCGTTCCATTCCAGCAAACCCAGTGACCTGATGCCCGAGCTGCAGGGGCGGCTGCCCATCCGCGTTGAGTTAGAGCCGCTGACGCGCGACGACTTCATCCGCATCCTCACCGAGCCGGAAAACGCGCTAACCCGTCAGCACACCGCGCTGATGGCCACCGAAGGCGTGCGCCTCACGTTCACCCCGGACGCCGTCGAAGCGCTGGCCGACATCGCCCACCGCGTGAATCAGGGAACCGAAAACATCGGCGCCCGACGCCTGGTGACCGTGATGGAAAAACTGATGGAGGAGTTGAGCTTCGACGCGCCCGAGCGCCGCGGCACCGCCGTGGTGGTGGACGCCGCCTACGTCAAAGAGCGGCTCTCGGAACTGAGCCAGGATCAGGACCTCAGCCGGTTCATCCTGTAGTCGCGGCAGGCCGACGTTGGCCGAGCGCAGTGCTCCGTCCGCGGCTGAAGTGCCGGCGTATCCTACTGCGGTCCGCTATTATCAGTCCCATCGTCGTTATTATAGGACTATCGACTACGCCTAACCGGTCGTCGGCGCGGCTCGACCTTCCATGGAATTCTCAATCCGGCCGCTGGCAAAGTCCGATGTTTCCGCATAGGATGTCCACCCCTCCGCAGCGCCGCAAGCCGGCACCGGAGGGGTGTGAATGAGTGAATCTGGTTGGTTTTTTGCAGGCGGAGTGAGGTTGCGTTGATCAAGGTCAGGCCCAGAGGAAACGAGTCGATTCAACAGCTTCTCAAGCGGTTCAAGCGTCTGTGTCAGCGCGAGGGACTGACGCGCGACATGAAACGCCACAGCTATTACGAGAAACCCTCGGAACGCAAGCGCCGCCAGTCGCGCAAGTCGATCCGCCGGACCGACATGATCGAAATGACCGTCGCGCCGCGCTGAGGTCGATGGCAACCACTCCGCCGATCGGGCGCGCGAGCGCCCGGTCGGTTTTTTCTTGCGCCGGGATACACTTCGCGGTGGATCGTTACGCAGGTCCGCCGGCCAACGGGAGCAAGCCGACATGATCGAACAGAAAGTGGCGCTGGTCACCGGCGGATCGCGCGGCATCGGCGCCGCCATCTGCCTCGAACTCGCCCGCGCCGGCTATGCGGTGCTCGTCAATTTCAACGAAAACCTCGGCGCCGCCGAGGAAACCCGCCAGAAAATCGAAGCGCTCGGCGCCACCGCCGAAATATGTCAGGCCGATGTCACCGCAAAGTCGCACCGCGACCTGCTGGTGGAGTTCACCATGGAACGCTTCGGCCGCATCGACCTGCTGGTCAACAACGCGGGCATCGCTCCCGCCGAGCGCAAGGACATCCTGGAGACCGACGAGGCGAGCTTCGACCGCGTGCTTCACGCCAACCTGCGCGCCCCCTATTTCCTGACCCAGCGCGTCGCCCGCGAGATGATCGGGCTGATCGAAGCGCGGGCCATGGCCGGCGCGACGATCGTCAACATTTCCTCGCTCCGCGCCTACACCACCGCCAAAAACTACGGCGAATACTGCATCAGCAAGGCCGGGGTGAGCATGGTCACCCGGCTGTTCGCGGTGCGTCTGGCCGAATACGGTATCGGCGTATTCGAGGTGTGCCCCGGCATCATCGAAACCGACATGACTTCTTCACAACGCGTGCGCGACTATTACGACGAAAAGCTCGCGGCCGGCATGGCGCCCATCAACCGCTGGGGCCGGCCGGAAGAGGTGGCACTTGCGGTCGGCGCCGTGGCCCGCGGCCAGTTCCCCTTCAGCACCGGCCTGGTCATTCACGTCGACGGCGGCTGGCACCTCCGCGAACTATGACCGCCCGCGCCGGGCACCTGGATCTTCAGCCCTCCAAACCACCAACCCCTACCCGATCATCACCATGCCGCATTCACAGTCCTCTTCGTGGCTGCGTGGCTTCGTGCCTTGCAGGCTTTGTCGCGTCTCTCGCCCTTTTCGCCTCTCGCCTCCCACCTTCCAGGTACTCATTCGCCATTCGCCATTCCTCATCGCCTTCCCCCGCCGTTGTCGTTGGTGTTCTGGTTGCCGTTCTGATTGCCGTTGCCGTTACCGCCGCCGGCAGTCACCGTTAACGTCAGCAAGTTCGGCGATGACATCTGACCGTCGGCCGTCTCGCCCACGCACTCGAACCGCGGCGTGCCCGTAATCGCCGGCACCAGCGTGACCACGCCCGGCGCAGTTTGCGTCAACCGGATGCTCGGCCCTTCCACCTGGCGAATGGTGAACGTCGTGGCCGCCGTCTGCCCCACGCTCTGACAGGTCAGCGTGACCGTCTGGCCCACGGTCGGGCTCGACGGCACAGCAGCCATCGAAACCGCCACCGCCGCCGCCCCGCGGATGATCGTCTGGCAGGAAGCACGCACCTCGTAGATCCCGTCCCCCGCGGTCATGCGGATTTCCGCCGTGCCCTCTTTTAACGCTTGGAAGTTGGTGTTCGCCGCCGCCCGGTTCTCGAACGAGCCCGCGTCCGCCGGAAACACTTCCCACTCATAAATGGGAATCGCCCCCGGGTTCAACTCGTTGGCCCGGACGGGCCCCGATTCGCCCACCTGCAACTCGGCCGGACACGACGGCTGGATCGAAATCGACGTGCACCCGCACAGCGCCAGCAGCCCCGCCGCGGCGGCGCGTAACCCGATTCCCCGACACCGACGAAGAACCACCCCCAACATTCGCACTCCCATCAAGCTGAAACAGATACCAGATTCCCAGCCCGCACGTCGGCTCAACGCCGTCCGACGTAGCGCGGCCGTGCCGCAGGTCTATCATACAGGGACCGGAGCGTGAACTGTACTGTCCGACTTCCGATTAAACGGCAAGTGGTTGCTCTCGCGGTGCGCGGGTACGCAAAAGCATCAACGTCGCAACGCAGAGCAATGTCAGGGCCATGACCACCAGGCCCCATTGCGAAACCGTCGGCACGCTGCCTGAGGCGGCGCAGGCGGCCGGCGGCGCCGGCGGCTCGGCCTCGGTCCACGATTGGACAAAAAGCGCCCAGTCCTCGCAGCCGATGTCGCCGTCGCCGTCCATGTCCAGCCGTTCGCAGCCGAAATCGACCGGGCCGCCGTCTTCGCCTGTAAAGCAAGTTTCGAACGCCGCCCGGTCCGCCGCGTCCACGTCGCCGTCGCGGTCGGCGTCGCCGCGCTCGCTTGCCAGGATCGGCCGGTCGAAGGGCGGCGCCTCCGCGCTCACGCGCGGGTCCGTCAGCCCGTTGCGCAAAAACTCAATCAGATCGAGCCGCGCCGGCGGCGGAAAGGCGATACCGGGAATGGCCGGGTCCTGGTTCTGCGGAAACTGCACCTGGCCGTTGATGCCCAGGTAGAAATCGACGACCTGTTCGAGCGTGGAGCGCCGCCCGTTGTGCATGAACGTCGGCTTGACGCCCACGTTGCGCAGGGTGGGCACCTTGAAGCGCCCGGCGTCGGCGGGGTCGCCGGTCACTGCCTGCCGGCCGATGTCCTCGGCAATGGGCCGCACGCCGATGTTGCGAAACGTGTTGTTGGTGAACAGCGGCGGTACGTGGCATACGGTGCAGCGCGCCTGCGGGCTCTGGAGCACGTTGAGCCCCTGCTGTTGCTGGGGCGAGAGGGTGCCGGTGTCGAAAGGCGTCTGGTCCGCCACCAGGGTGCGTTCATAGGTGGCGATGGCGAAGGCGATGCGCCGCGCGGTGATCGCCGCATCGCCGAAGGCCGCGGCGAACAGCGCCGGATACGTCGGGTTCGCGGCGATCGCGCCGGCCACGTCCGACGGCAGGTAGGTGGCTAGTGCCATCGGAGTGGCACTTTGCAGCTTGGCTGTTACCTCGTCCCAGGTGCGCCCCTCGTGCGCCATCTCGTTGTCCGCCAGGATCGGCAGCACCGCCTGCGCCTCCAGCGCCCCGCCGGCGGGAATCGCCGTCGCCCCGGTCTGCGGATCGATGAACGCCGGCCCGGCGCGCCCGTCCCAGAACGCCTGCGGCGACCACAACGCCCCGTACACCGTCTGCGCGCTTCGCCGCGTTACCTGCACGTCGAATCCGAACAGTGGGTCGGCCATCGGCGTGCCCGCCGCGTTCTGCCGCGCGATGCCCGGCGAGCCGAACACGTCATCGGGCGTGCCGGTCGTCAGGTCGAGGCCCGGATGCACCCCCGGCCGCGGATCGGAGGCGGCGCGGAACGGCTGGTGGCACGTCCCGCAGGACACGCTGTTGTCACTCGATAGCTGCTCTTCCCAGAACAGGATCTTCCCCAGCACCCGCTTGGGCTCGGTGATCGGGTTCTGCGGAGGCACCGGCGGCGGCGGAACCTGCGCAGACACGATGCTCGCCCAACTGAACGCCATCGCGCTCGCCCACAGGCAAAGCCGAGTGTTCTGCTGTGTCGTCCGTTCGCGCCGACGTGCGATTCGATCGCGGTTGCGCGGGTGCGGAAAACGCCAAAACGGTGCTTGTGGCATGGTCCCTTCCTCACTTCTGGTTGACGCCCGGCCGGGCCGACCGCGCCCTCGCGCCCTGTTTTCGGGGCGCGGCCCGATCTATCGGGTATGACGAATGAAAGGCGAGATTATTGCCCCGCGCGGACCGGAGACCCAACTTGGGCAACGCTCTTTAGTCCGATAATTACGGCCACCGTACTATCCCGACTTTTTTTTCGTTTTTCTTGTAAGAAAACCGGGCTGGTACGGGACTTGCTTAAAGAGAGAGGAGGTTTCGAAAGGAGGTTCGTCGTGCACCTCGGATGGGATTGCCTCTTCACGCTCGTTTCGCTGGCCGTCTGCGTAGCCGCACCGCCCACACCGGACGAGGACCATGCAGTTTGGAAATCGCCAGCCCCCAACGACACCGCCTTCGCGCGTGAAGCGGGGCCGACCGGGCCCTGGGTCCCGCCGCAACGCACTGCCACGCGGGGTGCGCGGTACGAACCCACCATTTGGCGCCGCGGAATCTACGAAAGCACCCAGGTCAACGTCGACAATTACGGTCAAAACATTCCGGACGACGCTGCGAACGAGCCATCCTTGGCCGTCGATCCCACGGACTCGAACAAGATGGTGATCGGCTGGCGGCAGTTCGACGACGTAGCCTCAGGAGCCCGGCAAGCCGGATGGGGTTATTCACAGAACGCGGGCCAGGCGTGGATGTTTGGCGGTACTCTCGCAATGGGTACGTTCGGCAGCGACCCCGTTGTTCGACCGGATTCGCTTGGAGTATTCTATTACTTGAGCCTCGGAACTCATGAGCTACGCCTTTTTCGCTCCTATGATCGAGGGGCGTCTTGGCTCGGCCCCAATCAGGTTACGCCCTATTCAATTGACAAGCCCTGGATGGCAATCGACCGCACACAATGCGCCACTAACGGATTCATTTACGTCATCGCGGCCGACAGTCGCCTGTATCGGTCTATCGATGGTGGCGACTCCTTTCAGGATGAAGGGCCGACAACTCTTCCCGAAGGTTTTAATGGAACAATGACTGTAGGTCCGGACGGCACATTGTACGCAGTAGATTATGCGTTTTTCGTATATCGCTCCAACTTCGTCAAATCTGTCGCACTCTTGGATATCGCAGGATGGGATGTGGATTCCACGCATATTCAGACCGGAGTCCAAGACCCTTCGAACCCAAATCCAGGAGGACTTCTCGGCCAGAACTGGGTAGCGACGGATCATTCCTTTGGACCCACGAGAGGAAACGTATACATACTAGGTTCAAAAATCCAGTATCCGTACACGCCTCCTAATCGTAGGGTGCTATTCGCAAGAAGCTGCGATTGGGGCCGGTTTTTCAGTCCATTGTCGCAGCTCGATCCAACGCCAGGCTGGCAGTGGTTTGGGATGATGGACGTGGCGCCGAATGGGCGGATCGACGCGTTGTGGAATGACACGCGGAACACCGGGGTGGTGAACCTGTCGGAACTGCACTACTCGTTTTCCCTGGATGGCGGGGAGACCTGGTCCCCGGCCGTGGCGGTGAGCCCGGTGTTCGACAGTTGGGTGGGCTGGCCGGGGGGCAACAACAAGCTGGGCGACTATTACGACCTCACGTCCGACGCGCGCGGGGTCAACGTCGCCTACGCGGCCACCTTTAACGGCGAGCAGGACATTTACTTTTTGCGCATCGAACAGAACTGCAACTTCAACGACGTGCCCGACCATGTTGAGATCGCCAAGGGATACGCCGCCGACTGCAACGACAACCTCATTCCCGACGAGTGCGAGACCTTCGGCGACTGCA
>CAZMVD010000142.1:0-10449 GCA_964569425.1 uncultured Phycisphaeraceae bacterium | reverse complement strand
GGAAAGTTCGAGATGGTCTCAATTTCCGGGGCACGGGTCGCCGAGGCAAAGACGCGCGACGGCATCAGTCGAGTGCTTTCGGGCAAGCTTGCCGAGGAACTCGCCAAGTACTTCTACGACCACCGGCTTGGCGACTTTGAAAAACCGAAATGACGTCGGTCTGTCACTTAATTGACGGCGCCGCCGGTTGGGAGCTGCGCGTCGCCCTGTCTCAGCTCCGCGAACGCCTTCCCGAGGACCGCTTCGCGCAGCGCGTGATTTCGATCGGCGCCGCCGATTCGGGAATGGCCCCGTCGGGCCGGACCCGCGTGCCTGTCGTACCGCGCGTCCCCGGCGCCGCCTGGCTGTCGGCACCGTGCCTGCGTCCCTTCCTCGAAAGTCGCGCCGCCCCGCTCGTCCATGCCTGGGGATTGCACGCCGCCGCCGTCGCGCGTGCCGCTTCTGACCGGCCGTTGCTGGTTGAGCTGTTTGATCCGCGCTTGAGCGCGCGCGAACTCAAACTCCTCCGGACCCTTTCGCGCCCCCGGGGTTTCGCCGTGGTTTGTTCCAGCGCCACCCTGCGCCGCCGCCTGATCGAGGGGGGAGTGGCGCCGGAAGTGTGCGTGGTGATCCGGCCCGGTGTTGATTTCTCCCTTGTCGTTCCCCAACGCCGCCGCAAGCTGCGCGAAGCGCTTGGCATTTTGCGGGAACAAACGGCGCTCATCGCCCCCCCCGCGGTCGACCGCACCGGCGGGACGTTCGAAGCCTTCTGGGCCGCGGAACTCGCCAACTACATCCGCCCCGGTGTCCGTGTGATTCTCCCCGGCGACACCCGCGAAGTCCGCCGCATCCGCCGCCTGGAAGCCACGCTCCCCACCACCGACGTGCTCCTGACCCCCGGAAACGCATACCCCTTCGAGGAGTTAATCGCCGCAGCCGACGTGCTGGTGATGGCTGCGCAGGGCGACTGCTCCACCACGGCCATCGCCTGGGCCATGGCCGCCAACGTCGCGGTGGTCGGCGTGGCCGATTATTCGATCGCCGAAATCGTGGCTCATAACGTCAACGGGCTGCTCTTCAAACCGGTGCCCGGCGAGAGTCGCGCCATCGCCGTGGTCCGGCTGTTGCAGCAGCGCGACCGGCTGGCCAAAGTCCGCGAAACCGCCCGCGGCCAGGCCTACGAGGTGTTCGGCCTGCGGCGCTGCATCGACCAGCACGCGCAGCTATACGAAAATCTCCTTTCCGGCGCCGCGCCGACAAGTGGAATCACCGATTCCGCCGTTGCGGGGTGAGCCAAGCACCCCGCACCCGCGGGGCCCGATTCAACATCCGCGCGACAACCATTTTGTGTCATCGGTCGGGGACGCACTCGCCATTCCCGATTCGCCATTCGGCGTTCATCGCAGCCCATATTCGCGGAGTTTGCGATACAGCGTTCGCGCGCCGATGCCCAGCGCCTTGGCCGTCTTTTCGCGGTTGCCCCCGAACATGCGCAGGGTGTTCATGATGTGCAGGCGTTCCACGTCGGCCATGGTCAGCCCGGCCAGGTTGGGCGGGCCGGCGGGCACGATATCGGTTGAGGAGCGCAAGGATTCCGGCAAGTCCTTCACTTCCAGCCGCGTGCCGTCCGCCTCAAGGCACATGCGGTGAATCACGTTGCGCAGCTCGCGCACGTTGCCCGGCCAATGGTGGTTGACCAGCTTGCGGACCACCTCCGGTGACGCACCCTCGAACTTAGCTCCCAGCTCCTCGTTGGCGAGCTTGATGAAATGCTGCACCAGCGCCGGAATGTCCTCGCGCCGTTGCCGCAGCGCCGGCAGGCGGATGGCGCCGTCGGCGTGAAGGCGGTAGAACAGGTCCTCGCGAAACGCGCCCTTGCGCACCTGCTCGGAAAGATCGTGGTTGGTCGCGGCCACAAAGCGGACGTCGTAATACTGCGGGTCGTTGGTGCCCACGCGCGTCACCTCGCCGGACTCCAGCGTCCGCAGCAGCTTTGCCTGCATCGCCAGCGGCATGTCGCCGATCTCATCGAGAAACAGCGTCCCGGCGTCCGCGGCCGCCACCAATCCCTTGCGATCCGCCACCGCCCCGGTAAAGGCCCCCTTCACGTGTCCGAACAGTTCGCTCTCCAGCAGCGATTCCGCCACGGCCGCGCAGTTGAGCACCTTGAACGGCTTGCCTGCGCGCGGCGAGTGCTCATGGATTGCCTGTGCAAACAGTTCCTTGCCGGTGCCCGTTTCGCCCACGATGAGCACCGGGCTCTTGCTCCGTGCCAGTTTCTTGAGCCGCTTGATCTCGCGCAGAATCAAGTCAGAAGAGCCGATGATCCCCGAAATGTCGAATGCGCTGTCGATCTGCTGCTTGAGCACCCGCACCTCGTGCGCCGCTGCCGCCTTCCGCGCCGCCCGCCGCACTTTGTCGCGCAGCAGGTCGATGTCGATCGGCTTCACCAGGTAATCATACGCGCGGTGCTCGTTGTCCTGGCTGAGTGCCTCGCGTGCCAGCGACTCGCTGCCGTAGGCGGTGATCAAGATCACCTCCGTTCCGGCGTTCACCCGCTTCGCCTCATGCAGTACGTCCATCCCGTTGACCCGCCCGCCCAGTTTGTAGTCCGTGATGACCACGTCCGGCGGCCGCTGGCGGATGCTCTCCAGCGCCTCGGCTCCGTCGGTGACCACGCGGCAGGCAAACTGGGAGCGTTGCAGCGCTTCGGCGATCGCCTCGCCGTGCGCCTGTTCGTCTTCGACGATGAGTACGAATCCGTGGTTTTCCATCGCAGCGTATTCTAGTGGAAAGTGCCCCCGTCGGTCAGCTTGTCCGTGTCCCCCGCCACCATGCGACCGCAATCCATCAGCCGCGCTCCCCAGTGCCCGGCAGGCGGATATGAAACGTCGCGCCCTCACCGGGTCGGCTTTCCAGGGCCAACGTGCCGTGGTGCGCCTCTACGATGCGTTGCGTGATGGACAACCCCAATCCTGTTCCCCTCCCCTTCGTCGAATAAAACGGGCGGAAGATACGCTCTTGATCCTCCGGGGCGATCCCCACGCCGGTATCCTCCACCGACACGGTCGCACTGTCCGCGTGTGACGTCAGTCGCAGCGTCAGCGTTCCGCCCTGCGGCATCGCCTCCTGCGCGTTGATCATCAGGTTAAGCAGCGCCTGGCTCAGCAGTTTGTCATCCGCCGAAACCCGTACGGGTGCCCCATCCCCCGCCACGTGCACCGTAATCCCCTTGCTGTGAGCCAAAGGTGCGAAGAACTCCACCAGCCGGTTCACCAGGTGACGAAGGTCGATGACCTCCCACTGTGGCTGGCATGGACCCATCAACGCCAGAAACTCGTCGAACAACCCCTGCAAGCGTTCCGCCTCGCGATGCAGCGCGTCCACTTTGAGCAGCGCCCGCCGCCGTACGTCGTCGACATGGGCGGTGTCGTCGCGCAGATCTTCGGCCAGCAACTTGAGATGAATCATGATGGTCGATAGCGGATTGCGCAGTTCATGCGCCAGTCCGCCGGCCAGCGCCGTCAGTTCCGCCATCCGCCGTCCGTATTCCTCGGGCGACAGCAAAGGAATCGCCGATCGTTCGTCGAGAGTCACGCCTGCGTTCCGTCCTGCACCCTGTCAGTGCCCCAGCCGCGCGCTGCCCGGGCGCACGCCGACCGGGCTACCGCCTGATCGCCATCAGAAGCTCAACCACAAACGTAGCGCCCGCGCCCGCCGTGCTCTCCAGGCGAATCGTCCCGCCGAGCGCGTGGACCAGCTCTCGCGTAATCGCCAGCCCCAGCCCCGTCCCTTCGTACTCGCGCGTTTTCGACGAATCCACCTGGTGAAATTTCTCGAAGATGCGGCCCTGTTGTTCCGCCGGAATGCCCGGCCCGCTGTCCCGCACGGTCATCCGCACCCTCAAGTCACCCTCCCGCGCCACCAGCAGCGCGATGACCCCCTCCGGGGGAGTGAACTTCACCGCATTGCTCAGCAGATTGTAGAGGATTTGCTTGACCTTCCCCGGGTCGCTGTGCATGGTTGGCAGGTCTTCGGCCACCTCCGATTCCAGTCGCTGATGCTTCTTGTCCGCCAACGGGCGAATGAAGTCCAGCATGTCATGACACAATTCTACGAGGGAAAACTCCACCAGGTGCAGTTCCATCTTGCCCGCTTCGATCTTGGCGAGGTCGAGCAGGTCGTTAATGATCTCCAGCAGGCTCCGCCCGCTGGTCAGGATGTTCTCCGTAAACCGCCGCAACCGCTGGCGGTCCGCTTCCGGGCTCTCCCATGCGTCGCGCAGCAATTCGGCAAAGCCGATGATCGACACCAGTGGGGTGCGCAGTTCGTGGGTCACGTTGGCCAAAAACTCGCCCTTGAGACGATTGGCTTCGTACAGTGCCACGTTCGTCTCGGCCAGTTCCCCCAGGCGAATATCCAGCGAGCGATTGGTCTTTCGCAGTTCCTCCTGCGCCGACTTGAGGCTGGTGAGCATTTCGTTGAACGAGTGCGCCAGATCCTCGAACTCGTCACCGCTGCGGATGGCGGCGCGCACGTCCAGATCGCCCCGCGTGACCTGCTCCGCCGCGGTGCGCAGCGCCGCCACGCGACCCAGCACCAGGCGCTGCGTGACCATGTAGAACACCAGAATCGCCAGCACCGCCCCGCTGGCGCCCGCCAACACCGTGACCGCGTCATTCCACAGGCCTTTGCGTGGCGGGATCGAAAGCCGCACGTCGACAATGCCCACCAGCGCCGCCGGATGTGCCGTTCCCTCCCCGGCACGCACCGCCAGCGCGTACCGGAACCGCCGTCCATCATCCTGCACACGCCAGAAATAGCGCTGCCGATCGTCGCGGCTAAGTCGCGCGACCGCTTCCTGTCGGAATCCTTCTCCCATCACCGCGTCCACCGGCACCAGCTCCGGCGGCGCAGGCGGCAGTCCGGTGCTCCGAGCCAGCGCCGGCCAGCGCCGCCGTACCTCTGCCTGCGCAGCGCTCCAGTCCGGCCCCTTGGGCTCCGCCGCCTGCAGCGCCGCCGTCGCCACCCAATGCGCCTGCATCAGCATGGCCTCTTCATCCAGCCAGTTCATCTGCAGCCAGGGAAACAACAACGTCACGCCGATGATCAGCAGCACCGCCGTGCCGAACAGCAGGCTGATCTTGCGCGCCAGCGATACGCGCAGTGACAACGCCTTGTCATCAATTAACCACGCCACTTGACACTCGTCGGTCGTCGAACCGGCCGCACGCCATGGACCGAACTCCCAGGCAACCCCATCGCGGGCGACGATAACATTCCGAACAGCCGCGAGTGTAGCCGACCGGTGCCAACCTGACAGTCAACCGCCGCCCCAATAGTTCATGACGATGGAATCAACTCGGTGCCTGAATGGGCTTGGGGCCTGCCGGCCGCGCAAAAAAGCGGCCCGGTGGGGTGGACCGGGCCTTGGGGAACCGTCCAATGGGGGAATTGGACGGAGAGTGACGAAGTTTCTACGCCAAGTCGAATCGGAACAAACTGCACATACCCTCTCGACCGACGTGCGAGCATTATTGTACCCAAAACGACTTTGTCAATAAAGACCAATTCTCAGATTCCTGTAGAATTCTTAGTACACTACCACTTTATTCCTGACCCTATGGATGACCTGAAAGTCGATCGACTGCCCTTTGCGCATCGCCATCGCCAGAATCCGCCTCAACGGCCCGACGATAACAGGCGAGGGCCTCGTCAACTCGACCGAGCCGTTCCAGTGCGACACCCATGTTGTAATCCAGTCCCGGCGCGCCAGGCGCCAATTGATGAGCGACCTGGTAATGGGTTATCGCTTCTGCGAACCGGTCTTGCATCGCCAGCGCTGTAGCCAGGTTGTACCGGGCCTCCGGCGATTCGGGGTGCTGCTCAATGGCGAATTCGAAGTAACCCGTTGCCGTCTCCACCTCGCCCGCCCGTGCCGCCGCCACGCCGACGTTCATCCAGGCCAGCGCATTCAGCCGCCGTTCGTCCTGAATAGGCCAGTTGCACACCACCGCGACCAGCGCCGCGGTGCCGACGCCGCGCCACAGGCGGACCTGTAACGGTTGATCGGACCAGTCCCTCTTGGTTGCAGCGATATCCAACGCCTTGCGCCGGAAGACAATTCTCCCAATTCCCAGGATTCCCGCCGCCGAAAGCGGCATCAGCACCAGCGCCACCGGATACCGATACCGCCCCAGCACAAAAAACGCCGCGACGGCGAACACCATCACCACCGCCAGCGACAGCAACAGCCATTCCTGCCGTCGGCGTTGTTGCGCCACGGCCCATCCCAGCACGGCCAGCGGCGCCAGCACCCCGAAGTGCCAAATCGGCGTCACCACAGCGAGCATCGGCGAGAGCCCCGCATACACGTAGAGGCTTTCCGCATCGGCCACCTCATAACGATTCACGGTCAGCAGAACCTTGTACCCCAACAGCGCCATCCAGCGCGCCGGATCGACCGCGATCTCCTTCCAGGACTGCGACGACCAATAACGTGAAACCTCCCGCGGCGTCAGGGTCCGACCGGCGGCTTGCTGGGCCAGCCGCGTCGCGTCCGCCCGTTCGAATTCCGGCGACTCGTGACCGCGAACCAGTGGAATGTAGCGTCCGTCCGCCGCCGCACCGTTTCCGATGTAGAAGTTCGGACCCGCCTGAAATGTCGATAACGTCCACCCGCCCCCCACGAACCGGTTCCGCACCGCCACGGGCGCGAGAACCAGCAGCGTTCCCAGCGCGAACCCAACGACCGGCCGCCACCGGCTGGGGATTGCGGATTGGGGATTTCGGATTGCGGATTGCGGGCCCGGTTGCCGCTCTCGCCACTCGCCTCTCGCCTCCCGCCTCCCCCGCTGCCTCGCTGCCTCATCGCCGCTCGTTTCGGCGTTTCGGCGTTTCGGCGTTTCGGCTTTCCCCGCCAGCCACACCGCCAGCACCGGCCACCACACGAAGGCGTTTTCCCGCGTCAGCGCCAGCAGCCCCAGCACCACGCCGCAGAGCCACGCCCGTCGCGCCGCCGCCGCGGCCAGCAGCGCGCAGGTGAGCAGCCCCGTTAACGACGCCTTCTGCACGATGCCGTCATAGTGAATCGCCGGCGCATAGAGGGCCAACATAATGGCACTTATCATGCCGGCGGTCGGCCCGAACAGCCGCCGCCCCGCCGCATACATCAGCCCGGCACTCGCCGCCCCGAAGCACGCCTGGGCCACGCGCACCACGCCCACGCCGTCGCCGAACAGCGTAAACAGCCCCGCCAGTACGTATGGGTACAGCGGCGCCTGATAGAACGCCTCGCCACCCCACCAGTCTCCGCCGGCGATGGCCCGCGCCCAAGCCAGGTACCCCGCCGCATCCCCCACCGGGTGACGCACGGTTGGCACATCCATCGACAGCCACACATGAGTGAGCCGGACCCCCAGCGCCAGCGCCGCCCCGGCCGCAACGCTCACGTAGTTCGCGCGCCGGCTCGCGGACACACAGCGCTGCGAATCGTCAGTCATGGAGTCCATCGCTGGCCTCGGCCGGAGCCCCCCGCTGCGCAACCCAACGGATTCTGCCGAAACACCGCCTTGACATGCGCGTTTCCTCAAGCAGCTAGAAGTGAGTAAAGCGGGCGACGCGACTCGAACGCGCAACATTCAGCTTGGAAGGCTGATGCTCTACCATTGAGCTACGCCCGCATAATTGCTTGTGGGACAACGACTTACACCGAAAGTCTGCCGTTCGCTGCACTGCATTTCGCGAACCCCGTTTGCACTACATTTCGCGTCAGGATACCTCGATTTAAGCATCTGGCAAGCCAAAGCGAGCTGGAAATGAGGTTTTCAGCCCTCCGGTGGAATGAGCTTCAGCCCGAAAAGCGGAATGTTGTCTGCCGATTGGGACAAACGCAACAAGTTCACCCGCGACAATATCCATCGATCGAGTACCGGTATCCGAGTTTTTTCTGTGCATGGAGCCATTTCGACCAAAGACTGCTCGCGGCAACGAAATATTCGACAACTCGGCACACGCTGGAACGCCACCGCCAGTCATTCGTTTTGCCAACCGCGCAGTATCGCACTCGCTAGCGACATCTGACGCCCGTTGCTTGATTACCGTGACTCCGGATTTGCTTGTAGTACTCCAAGGCTGATTGCTTGGCGATCGAGTGGTCCACGATGGGTCGTGAGTAAGTGAAGCCAATTCGTACTCGACACGAGCGGAGCAGATTCTCCGGCGCAATCCATGGGTTGCAAATCCACGGTACAGGCCTCGACACAATCACCGGTATCCACCAGCGGATGTGGTTGCCCGCTGGATCGAACTTCTCCGCCAGGCGGGACCCTTCTCACTCGAACTGTCACCGGGCAGGTTGAATTGGTTCTCCCGCAATCTTGGTGAAGGATTCTGCGTCCTTACATGCGGCGTCGATTCACGATGCCAAGGACTTGGTATTGCGTTAGTTGAATCAATCAGGACAAGGACTGTCTCACTCAGTGCCGTGGTGACAGGCGCCGTCACCACGGCACTTTGATCATAGCTTCAACTTCGAGATTCCTCGGAGCCCCTGCCGTTTTGCTCCCTATTTCGACTCTGACCGGCTTACCGTGTGTGCAGCACACGCTGCCGGAGCAGATCGAATTTCGCTCGACCATACATCTGCCGTTTGATCAGTTTCAGCCGGTTTACCTGACCTTCCACCTGACCGTTGTTCCAGTCGGTGGTGAGCGCCGCTTTCACGGCGTCATAGTCAGACTTCAGACCGGTCGCAAACACCCGAAGTTCGCGGGGAATGGCTGGATTCCAGGCGCGTTGGATCCAGTCATCGAGGGCATCGCCTTGGCGTTGCCGAAGCATCGTGGCGAAGTTGCCGGCCAAGGAGGCCGCTGCAGCCAACTCCGGGCAACGCCGAAACAGAGCGTCGACCAAGGCCGAGTCTCGCTCCTCCAGGTCACCACGTTCCTTCAAAAATAACCAAGCCACGCGTTTGGCCGATGGAGGAGCTACCGCTGCCGGGTTCGCTGACGAACCGTCGGGGGCCGTGCCGGAACCCTGATGGTCCCAGTGAGCGATACGCCGGCGGACACTGCAGTACGATACTGAAATGCCCTGATTCTTGAGCTCCCGAAACAGTTGGGCAGCGTTGTGACATCCTTCATCCCAGCGTTTTCGCAAGAAATCAGAATGGGGATCGGTCCGGCTGGCGTACCGCCGCGGAGCACGCTCCGGAAGCTGGCCCGCCCGGATGTACCGCGCCACCGTTTCCCGGTTGATCCCCAGGATCTTGGCGATCGCCCGATCCGAGAGGCTCTGCTGGTGCAGCTCGATCAACTTCTGGTAACGTTCCAGACGGCGGGCGCGCCGAATCTCCCGCATCGTTTCCCGTCGTGGCAGGCGACGTTCGCGCATCGGTTTCGGCGGTTCCACGCTCCTCGGAATTGACGAAACGGGTGGGAACACAGTGGCCACCTCCTGGGCGGCGGCAATCAAGTGTGGATAGCGGCGTTCGAGCATTTTGACCAGCGCGCGCCGAAGATTCTGCATCAAGTGAAAGCGGTCGGCCACCTGCATCGCTTGCGGTGCGCCGGTGGAGGCACCTTCACTGTAGCAGCTGGCACGGTCTCGACTGATGACCTG
Organism: uncultured Phycisphaeraceae bacterium; assembly: GCA_964569425.1. Lineage (GTDB taxonomy): Bacteria > Planctomycetota > Phycisphaerae > UBA1845 > UBA1845 > JACQXM01. Next base: position 849 of record CAZMVD010000142.1, on the reverse strand, counting down.
AATTTCCGGATGCCCTCTAAGCCAAGTGGCCAGCGTTAGCGCCTCACGACCCTCCAGCATGTCCACCGGTCGATGCCGCTGGAGATCGCAAAGGATGGTTCCATATCGTTGCCCCCGGCGAACCGCCCAATCGTCGACACCGACGGCTTGGAATGAACCGGCAACGGGCATGGGATATTGCCGGATTCGTCGAAGGAGCGTGTCCGGGCTGGTGGGCATACCCAACTCTGCCGCCAACCGGGCCCCGGCCTCTCCTCCACAGGCAAAGGCAAGATCAGTGATGGCCTTGTCCAGTCGAATGGTCCCACGGGCATAGGCCGCGGCCACCATGGGCATCCGCTCAGTGAAGATGTTCCGCCGGCACTCGGCGTTGTCACAGAAAAACTTCCGGGCCCTCATCCGCCAGCGGACGACTTGGCCCTGCCAGGGCAGATCGCCCAAGCTCCGCCAGTAGCGGCCATGCACCCGCCGCGACGACCTTCCGCAAAGCGGGCATGTGGCTGCCGGGGCCATGGTCTCGAGCTCCACCGTGACTTGTTCCGGTTCGATCAGGACTTGACGACAACGAAGGACCCAGGGATCGGGCAATAGCGGATTGATCACCCCAGCGGACTCCATTCCACGACATGCGGATCCATCCGTGGACCCGTACAACCGGGACATTTTACCGCTAAAATCGGGGGCGAGAGCCCTTCACCAAGATTGCGGGAGAACCGTTTTGAGGCCCAATGACACTCGACCGCAATGACGATTGCGCCAGCTAGGCGCGAATATACGTGAGTCCCTAACCGCCTTGTAACACCTCAGCCGTTTGCAATGGCGGGTTCGGGTAGTGGGGGGAGTTGGCCG
>CAZMVD010000141.1:0-10498 GCA_964569425.1 uncultured Phycisphaeraceae bacterium | reverse complement strand
ACTTGATCCACATTTGGTGAACGCGCAGGTACAGGTCGTCCTGGTCGGGGACAATTTCCGCCGGCCATGGGCTTAGCTCGGGCGAACCAGCCAATCAAGCAACCCCTTGTTAAGGAGAGAGGTGTCGAGTTTTCCCTTAATAGAAATGCCGCCACGGTCATCACCGTAAAAGCCCGCCAATTGGATCGGGTCGGCCGGTATGTTGATGAGCATCCGGTAGCGCGGGTTGTCCCAATCCAAGTCAATGCTCCCTTCAGGCCCCGGGGTGATATCCGGCGGGTCGATGGCCATGCGGTGTTGATTCCAAGCCCAACGCGCGTGGCGCTCGAGAAATTCCGTCGCACGGCGCCACGTCGCCTCAGCGATGGACGGCGAACCGTTGTCGTCCCAATTGTTGGGAAGATCGAGTAACGCGCGTGATTCTTCGATGACGCGGCGCAGGCGCGCTAATGCCGAGGGAGTGGGTTCTCGGCTGGCTGCTCTAATCCCTCGAACAAAACTCGCGTAGCTGAGCGGCTCTGAACTCTCGGCAAGGTTTTCTTCGCCATCGCCGGGGGCAACCACGCGCCAACAGTCATTTTCCTTCGGCGACAAATAGGATCTCCATCGGTCTCCCGATGATTGGCCCGCAGAATGGTACATTGATGCGATCGGCATCAGGAATCCTCCCCCGCCCAGTATGTCATAGTCGTCTTTTCGATTTCGGACTTCAGCGTCTCTTCCTTCCTTCTTGCCCGATCAACCAACTCACGAAGTTGTTGAAGATCCGCCGCGTCCAGGGCTACGTGGAATTCTCGATGATCGGTGCCTTCGTGATAGGTCAGGCGGAGAGTATGAACGATGGTCGCCGCCAACGGCGACCGGCCGGGATCAATTCCGAAAATGGGTCGAACATCCGTCAGAATTCGCGCGCCGCAGAAAAGGCGTCCATATTCACTGCGCACATCCAGGGCCTTGGCTGCGAGGCCGAGGGACTCGTGGCATCCGAGAATCGCACCGAGGTCGTTCGATAGCGAGCCCCAGTCAATCTCGCCCTGGTCTTCCGCCTTGAGCACGCTCTTGGCGGCTTCGACCACCTTCTCGGCAAAGGTTTCGCGCGAACCCTCCGCGGCACGGTACATCGAGAGAAGCATGGAAACCATTGGTCGCACGACACCCGGGTCCAGACCGGTAGCATTAATGCCACCGGCAATCAGGACTTCGGAGTCAAGTACGGCTGGTCCGGTCGTAAAGGATTCTACCAACCGAGTCCGAACGTCACCCGATAATGCAGCTAGGTCGCGCAGCGGTTTCCGGTGTGCTTCCGGAATCTTGACAGCCGAGGGCATGCGGAGCCTCCCTTGGTGCTGGTTACCCGGTGGTCCTACGCCGCCACAAGATCGATCGTTCAGCAAGTTACGCCCGAGCGCGCCGCCAAGCAAGAATGCCTATTCTCGAACGGCACGCACGTACTTGGCATGAACCGGACCGAAGGTAGGCCGCAAACCGGCATAGTGCCGAATTACTTCTTCTCCGCCAGTTTGGCCTTGGCAACGCGTTCGATGATTTCTTCCTGAACAACAGCCGGGGTCCGCCGGTAACAGGCAAACTCCATGGAGAACGAGGCCTGACCCTGGGTCAGCGAGCGAAGCTGCGTCGAGTAACCGAACATACTGGCCAGAGGCACCTCAGCGCAGAGCACCACGGAATTGCCCTTGATCTCGCTGCCGGTGATGAGCCCGCGGCGCGAAGCGAGGTCGCCACTGACCGACCCCTGAAACTGCGCCGGCACCTCCACTTCCACCTTCATGATCGGTTCGAGGATGACCGGCTTGGCGTCGCGCACCGCATGGCGAAACGCCGTGCGGGCGCATATCTGGAATGCGAGGTCAGATGAGTCCACGGCATGAGAGGAACCGTCCTCCAGGATCATCTTGGTGCCGATGACTTCGTACCCGGCCAGCGGCCCCTTGGGCCGGGCCATTTGAAAACCCTTGTCAACCGACGGGATGTACTCGGTGGGAATTCGTCCCCCGGTGACCTTGTTCTCAAACTCGTAGTCTTTGTCGCCGTTGGGGTCCATGGGCACCAATCGCCCGACGACGTGGGCGTACTGGCCCGATCCGCCGGTCTGCTTGCGGTGCTTATAGTCATAAGGTGCCTCGGCCGTCGGTGCCTCGCGATACTGCACCTTGGGCTGACCGACGATGACGTTGGCCTTGTACTCGCGGCGCATACGCTCCACATATACTTCCAGATGCAACTCGCCCATGCCCGAGATGATGGTCTCGCCGGTTTCTTCGTCGAAGCGGGTGTGGAACGTCGGGTCTTCCTTGGAGAACCGGTTGAGCGCCTTGGACATCGCATCGCGGTCGGCGTTTCGCTCGGGAGCGATGGCTATGGAAATCACCGGCTCGGGGCAGTGCATGCTCTCGAGCGACACGTTGACCGACGGGTCGCAAAGGGTATCGCCGGAAACACAGTCGATTCCAAGAATTCCCACAATGTCGCCGGCGCCCGCCGTCTCCAGATCTTCCCGCTTGTTGGCCAGGATACGATAGATACGTCCGACGCGTTGCATCGACCCGCCGCGCGCGATTTTGTATTGCTTTCCACGGTTCAGCAGACCCTGGTAAATACGCGTGTAGGTCACCTGACCGAAGGGCTCATCGCAGATCTTGAAGGCCATGGCCACCACCGGACCGCCGGTGTCGGCGGTGATGGTGATTTCGGCGCCGTCGTTGGCGTTATCGCACGCGAACGCCACACGGTCGATGGGCGAGGGCAGGAAACGGGTGACCGCATCCAGCAGGCACTGCACTCCCTTGTTGTGATAGGCCGAACCGAGGAACACCGGGGTGATTTCGCGGTTGATCGTCGAGAGGCGCACCGCCTGGTGGATCTGATCCTCGGACGGCTCGCCCCCCTCCAGCATCACTTCCATCAGAGAATCGTTGTACAGGCTCAGCGCGTCGAGCATGCCGTGCCGGGCGCGGCCGGCTTCGTCACGCATGGCCGCGGGAATCTCCTCGGTGCGGACGTCGTCACCGTGCTCACCATCGAAATAGACGGCCTTCATGCCGACCAGGTCGATCACACCAAGGAACTTGTCCTCGGCGCCGATGGGTATCTGCATGGGCACGGCCACATGACCGAGCTTGGTTTCCAGTTCGGTGATCACCCGAGCCGGATCCGCGCCGACGCGGTCCATCTTGTTAATGAACGCAATCCGCGGCACGCGATAGCGGCGCATCTGCCGATCCACGGTGATCGACTGCGACTGAACGCCGCCCACCGCACAGAGCACCAGCACCGCCCCGTCGAGTACGCGCAGCGAACGCTCCACCTCAACCGTAAAATCCACGTGGCCCGGCGTATCGATGATGTTGATCTGTTTGTCGGCCCAATGGATGGTGGTGGCGGCTGACGTAATCGTGATGCCGCGCTCGCGCTCCAGGTCCATGAAGTCCATGGTCGCGCCGCCGTCCTTGCCCTTTACTTCCTGGATACGGTGAATTCGTCCGGAATAGAAAAGGATGCGCTCGGTCAACGTCGTCTTGCCGGCGTCAATGTGCGCGGAAATACCGATGTTTCGGATGTTGCTAATCTGTTCCATGGTCGTCAGTTACGTCTCATAAATCGGTCATTTTTTGCATTTGCACCAGCAAATGCGTACAGCGGTATCGCCGGCCCGGCCCCTCAGGATCAGACCAAACCCTGGTTAGAATCCCGTAAATCCTTTGTGGAAAACAGGTTATACTACGGGAGGGTCGCCCAAGCTTTGCGGCCGCCGCCTCGATTCCGTGCGGAAGCCTAGCGAGAGTAACGGAAAAAATCAAGTGGATCATTGGTTGTGAAAACCTGGGCTGGCCGGAACCGTTTGCCGCGGCTCGCAGTAGCGGGAAACCAGTGATTATGGCTGTTCTCCGGCGCTGCGGCCTGGCGGCCGGAGCTCGGATCGCCGAGCGCCTACTTTCCGTGTGCCGCCGAGTCGCCAAAGGTCGGCAACTGGCGAAGGGTCGCGTCGCCGTAGCAAGTGCCGGCGAAGCTTAAACACATCGAGGGATTTGGAATCAGGGCCGGCCGTCCAAACGCGCCGATAGCCTGAATTAGACCGATCGAGCGGCGCTACCCGCGGTTCCCAGACCATCAATCTGCCCGGCGATCCCCTGGGAAATCGGGGTCGCAAACGTGCCGATAACCTCAAAGCAACGAATGCGCGCGCATGCCTCGCCGGCGGGCCATGTGATTGGGTTGCGCGCCGGCGGAGTTTGCTGCGAATGCGATCCTGGTTGGCGCGTTATTTCGTGTTTCCGTGGCATGAGCGGCTGGTGCGCCGCGCGACATTTCGATACCTCCGTGAACTGGACGAATGGCAATGGTTGTCGCCACTGGATCTGCGGGCAGTGCAGCAGGAAAAGCTGGCGGCATTGTTGGACCACGCGCGGCAACGGACCGCGTTCTATCGTGATCGTCTCAGCGCGACGCCCGAAGAGTCCGAACCACGGACCACGGACAAGCTGCTGCGCGCTGTACCGTTGCTGGAGAAGGAGGAGATTCGATCGCACCTCGATGCCATGCTCTGGCACGACGCGCCGGGCGGGCTCTTTGCCGCCCATACCGGCGGTTCAAGCGGCGAGCCGCTTGGCTTTTTTCTCGACCGGCGACGGCAGGGTTATGACCTTGCGGCACGACTGCACACCCATCGCTGGTTTGGAGTGCAGCCGGGCGACCGCGAGGTGTTCCTCTGGGGTTCGCCGATCGAACTCCACCGCACCGATGGCCTTCGACGGCTCCGCGACCGGCTGACCAATCATCTCCTGCTGAACGCCTTCGACATGTCGCCGGCGCGGATGGACCGCTACCTGGACGCCATTGAGCGCTTTCAGCCGGCAAGCCTGTTCGGCTATCCCAGCAGCCTGGCACTGCTCGCCGAGCATGGTCTGGCAAAAGAGCGCAAGCTCAAACTGCGCGCGCTGAAAGCGGTGTTCGTGACCGGAGAGGTCTGTTTCCCCCCGCACCGCGCGATCCTCACGGAGTATTTTTCCGCGCCCGTGGCCGACGGCTACGGCAGTCGCGAAGCAGGGTTCATCGCCCACGAGTGCCCCCGTGGAAGCCTGCACATCATCGGGGGCAACTGCATTGTGGAAACGGTACGCGAAGGGCAGCCCACGCCGGCGGGCGAACCGGGTGAAATCGTCGTCACTCACCTCGACGGATATGGCATGCCCATGATTCGATACCGCACGGGCGACGTGGGGCGGCTCAAACCGGGTCGCTGCGCATGCGGACGGGGATTGCCGCTGATGGATGTCGTCCACGGGAGGGTAACGGACTTCCTGCGCCTGCCCGATGGAACCATTCGCCATGCGTTGTCCATCATCTACCCGCTGCGTGAAACGGCCGGACTGCGCCAGTTTCGTGTTCGGCAGGAGGCAGACTACTCGGTCATCGTCCAAGTGGTGCCTCGCCAAATGAACGGCCCTTCGCTGGCGGCCGAGGTGGCACGGCGCGTGCGGCCGGTCGTGGGCGAGGAGGTCAAATTGCGTGTGGAACCTGTCGATTCGCTGCCGGCCGAGGCATCGGGCAAGTACCGCTACGTGGTTTCGCGCGCGCCCGAAGTGAATGGCCCGGAACTTGTAGGGACGCCATCCGGTGATTGAGAACGAGGTGATTCCGGCCGTACAAGTTCGACCGCAGTCTGCGGACGGAAGGCGTTTGCGGAGCCCCGCGACGGCGTCGCGGGGACCGCTGCACGTCTCCATGCTGCCGGCGCACGACCCGGTGCTGGAAGCTGCCTGGAGTGAATTCGTTTCCGGCCACTTCCGCGGGACGGTGTTCCACACCATAGGATGGCGCAACGCCGTGTACCGGACATTCGCGCACCGGCCGTTCTACCTTGCTGCGCAGCGCGGCGACCGGCTCACGGGTGTGATGCCGCTGTTTGTCGTGGCGAGCCGCCTGGCCGGGCGAATGCTGGTCAGCGTACCGTATGGGGTAGGCGGCGGGATCCTGGCAGACGACGATGAAACGACCATGGCGCTATTTGAGGCGGCCCGCAAACTGGCGCACGAACATCGCTGCCGCTGCATCGATTTGCGCAATCACTCGTCCGTGGTTCCTGAACTTCCAGTGGTTCGGCGCTACGTCGGGTTTCGCCGCGAATTGCCCGAGCGCGTGCAAGATGTCGCCGCCTGGCTGCCGCGCAAGGCGCGCGCCGCGGCGCGCAACGGCGAACACAAGCACGGATTGACCATGCAATGGGAAGCGGCGCTGCTGCCCGAGGTGTGGCGCCTTTATGCCCTGAGCATGAGACGGCTGGGTTCAATCGCCTATCCCTTCCGGTTCTTCGAGCAACTCACCACGAATCTGGAAGGCGGATCCTGGGTTTGCGTGGTCCGGCGCGGCACCAGCGCCGTCGCGGGCCTGGTCACGCTACTGCACGGCGACACGGTCATGCCTTATTACGTGGGCCTCAGCGATGATGCTCCGCGTTATTCTGCGGCCAACTTCCTGTATCGATGCGTCATGGAACGCGCCGTATCGGAGGGGTACCGCGTTTTCGATTTCGGACGAACGCGGGTCGACAACCACGGCAGCCTGGACTTCAAGCGCTTTCACGGTTTTGAGCCGCAGCCCCTGACCTACCAGATGTATGTATGCGCCGGACAGAGCGCGCCGCAGCTATCGCCTTCGGCCGGGCGCTACCGCCTTGCGCGGCGCGTATGGAGATGCCTGCCGCTGGGTGTGACGCGGGCCTTGAGCGCCGTGTTGGCGCCGCACCTGCCAGGGTAAACCATGAACATTCTTTACCTGGCCCATCGCATTCCTTATCCGCCGAACAAGGGGGACAAGTTGCGTGCCTGGCGGCAACTGCAGCGCCTGGCGCAACATCATCGGGTGTGGTGCGGCTGCTTCGTGGATTATGCGGACGACCTGCGCCACGTGGAGGTGGTGCGCCGGATTTGCGTGGAAGTGGCGGCCGTCCGACTGCGCCGGGCGCCCGCGCTGGCGCGGGGGTTGCTGGGGCTGCTCGGCGGCGGCACGGTCACGGAGAGCTACTTTCGCCATCGTGCCATGAAAATGGCACTCTCCCGCTGGACGCAACGGGTGCGATTCGACGCCGTGGTTGCTTTTTCGTCGAGCATGGCTCCATACGCATTGGCGGTTCCCACGGGACGGCGCGTGCTCGACCTGTGCGACGTGGACAGCGAAAAGTGGCTGGCCTACGCGGAACGGGCGCGGCTGCCCATGAGGAATTTCTATCGCGCGGAAGGCCGGCGGCTCGCGGCACGCGAGCGGCAGTGGCTGGCCGCGTTCGACGCCGTTACCGTCGTGACCGAGGCCGAGGCTGCGCACCTCCTGGGCCACGCAGAACCGGACCGGCTGTTCGTCGTCGGTAACGGGGTAGAGGTTCCATCGCCGGCACGGGCGCCCGCTGCCGATGCCCCGGTCCCTCCCCCGCAAATCGTGAAACCGCCGCCGACACGCGCGAACAGCGCTCCAGTGATCGGCTTCGTCGGCGTCATGGACTATCACCCGAATGTCGATGCGGTCCGCTGGTTTGTTCGCGCGTGCTGGCCCGCGATCCGGGCCGCACTCCCCGGCGCCACCTTTCGCATAGTCGGGCGAAACCCCACCCGCGCCGTGCGCCGTCTCGCTCGCGCGCCGGGCGTCATCGTCGTTGGCGAAGTGATCGACGTGTCCCGCGAGCTTTCATGCTTCGACATCAGCGTGGCCCCCCTGCGCATCGCCCGCGGCATTCAGAACAAAGTGCTGGAAGCGATGGCCGCCGGCATGCCGGTGGTGGCGTCTTCGCCCGCGGCGACAGGACTGGCGGTCGTGGATCGGCGGCACCTGGTGATCGCCGACGGCGCCACCGCAACAGCCGACGCAGTCATCCGATTGTCGGGCGATCCTGCGGTCCGTCGAGATTTGGGAAACGCGGCGCGAGAATTCGTCAGGCAACAGCACCGCTGGGATCGCGCCCTGGATTGGTTTGAACTGATCGTGCTGGGCGCGGGACGGCGTTTCACTTCGACAAGCGTCACAACGGCAGCTCCCGCGCGTGCCCTAACTTCATCCGGGGGTACACTGCCCACCGCGCCCTGAAGTTCCGCTGGTCCGGGTTCGGCTTCCGCGATACCATGTCGGCCGTAACGTACGCTGGCGCCGATTCCAGCCCGAACGGGAATCATAGATGTTGTCATGGGAATGATCCCTTTCCTATTCGCCTTGTCGGGCGGCATGCTCGTCGTGCTCGGAACCGGACGATTCGAGCAGATCGCCTGGCGTTTCCTGCGCCTGTGCGGGTTTCTCACGTTGGCACTGGCGGCGTTGGCCACGGGAATGGCGCTGCGCGACGCGGGTGGCTGGCCCGCGGCGCGCTGGGACCGCGCCGCTTGCGTCGGCGGCGCGTTGGCCGCGGTGTCAGCCGCGGCATTGGCCCTGCTGGCCCCCCTCGCCCCGCGCTACACCCGTGCGTTTCGTTTCTTCTGCCTGCTCGGCGGCGCCGCGGGCATCGCCGGCGCGGGTTGGTTCGAGCTTGCGGAATCGTCGAACCTGGCAGTAACCCACGCAGTCCCCCGCGCCTTCGCCGCAGCGAACTGGTGGCCCGCCATCAATCTCATGCTCGGCGCCCTGCTGTTGGGCAGCATCACCATCGCGTGGTTGCTCGGTCACGCCTACCTCACGGCCACGAAAATGACCATCGCGCCGCTGCGTCGATTCAGCGGAATGCTGACGACGACAGTCGCGATCCGGGTGGTCTTTGCCCTGGCAAGCCTGACGGTGGGGTGGGCAATGCACGGCGATTCGTTTCTGAACCTGCTCACCAACCAGTGGCTGGTGGCGTCGCTGCGCGGCGGGCTGGGGCTGGTGGCGGTGGCCGTTTTCGCCTGGATGGTGGCTGATTGTGTGCGCCTGCGCGCCACGCAGTCGGCGACCGGGATTCTGTACTTCGGCTCGGTGTTCGCCTACGTGGGCGAGTTGGCCAGCCAATACCTCACGCGTGAGGTCGGCTGGCCGTTGTAGATGGAATGGTGCCCCGATGCAGATTCGTTTCCATTGCCCGACCGACGGATGTGTGGCGCATATTGAATACCAGCCGCTGGAAGCCTGCGGGCCGACCATGCGCTGTCCGCGCTGCGGCGTGGAACACCCCATGCGCATCAGCGAATCGCTCCGCCGCGAACAAAGGGTGGACGCCTGCGCGGTCTGCGGCGGCACCGAGATGTTCGTCCGCAAGGACTTCCCCCAGCGCATCGGGCTGGCGGTGGTCATCGTCTTCGGTCTGGCGGCCATCTACGCCTTTCGCACCTCGGTGCTGATCGGCTGGGCGATTCTGGCCGCCGCCGTCCTCGTGGATCTGGTCATCTACGGATTCATCGGCCGGGTGACCACCTGCTACGCGTGCCGCGCAGAGTATCGCGGTGGGGCGCTCAACCCGGCGCACGAAGGCTTCGACCTGGCCACGTCGGAAAAGTATTGATGGCAACCGCCCGTCAGATTCTGAACGGCCTGAGCAACTACCCGATCTTGCCGTCCGTCGGGCGCTCAAACAGATACGCCGCTTCCTCCAGGCGCGACCGTCCCGCCGCGTGCACCGCGAACTTGGCGCCCGACCAGATCGACGCCGCGCCGAACAGCCCGTCCTTGGCCACCGCGTAGAACTTTACGTCGAAGTTCGGCCGTCCGTCGGCGCGTTTCAGCCGCTTTTCCGTCGTCGTCTCCACGATCCGCCTTAGCGCATGACGACAAGCTTCCGTCGGCGCATCGCCGCGCCGCATCGCCTCGACCACCGTGTGCGCCCCGCAGATTTTGAGCACCGCCTCGCCCCGGCCGGTGCTGCCGGCGGCGCCGACCTTGTTGTCCACGTACAACCCCGCGCCGATGATCGGCGAATCGCCCACACGCCCGGGGATCTTGTAGCTCAACCCGCTGGTGGTCGTGACGCCCCCAAGGTCGCCCTTGCCGTCCAACGCACAGCAGTTGATGGTGCCGTAGGTCCGCGTGAATGCGGCGTGTTTCCGCGACTCGCGCCGATCCTCCTCCTCCGGCGGCAGCCAGTCGTCTTCGTCCGAATGCCGCTCCTTCCAGTCGAGCCAGATGCGCCGCGATTCCTCGGTGAGCAGGTCCACCTCCTTGAATCCATGCGCCTTCGCAAATCGCAACGCCCCTTCGCCCACAATAAGCACATGGTCCGTCCGCTCCATCACCAGCTTGGCCACGCGCGACGGGTGCATGATGTTCCGCAGCGCCGCCACCGCCCCCGCGCGGCAGGTCGGCCCGTGCATCACCGACGAATCCAGCTCCACCACCCCGTCCTCGTTGGGTAGCCCGCCGTACCCCACACTGTTGTCCTTCGGATCTTCTTCGACAAGGTTGACGCCCGCGACCGCCGCATCCAGCGGATCCGCCCCGCCGTCCAGCAGCTCCGCGGCCCGTGCGACGGCCCCGAGTCCGTTGGCGCTGGCGATGACCACCGGTCCACCCGCCGATACGCGCCGCCGCTCCGATT
>CAZMVD010000140.1:0-10514 GCA_964569425.1 uncultured Phycisphaeraceae bacterium | reverse complement strand
GGTCCATGACGCACACCTGCGACCGGTGCTCGCCGCGTTGATGTCTGCCGGCGCTCTCCGCCAAGGGCTGGCCGCGGCGGCGCAGCGGATCGGCCGGCCGCATGCGGCGGAAGACATCGCGGACCACATTCTGTCGCTGTGCGCTGCACGCGGCTGATGCCGCGACAATTCTTTGAAGTCCGCTTGCGTCGACCACCGATAGTGGTACAGTTCCATTCCGTGGCGCGGGATCGCGGTCGCGCGCGACGGACGGGCTGTCACACCTTAATCGGACCCAATCCAACTTGAGGGAACGGAATGCCAGTCATGGTAGACGGAGCTACGAAACACGCGGCGGCACCACCGTTGATTCCGGCCGGATTGCGCGTGCACCTGATCGGTATCGGCGGGTCGGGTATGAGCGGGGCGGCGGCGCTGCTCATGCAACAGGGCGCGGTCGTATCCGGTTCCGATCGAACGCCCTTTGAGGCGATGGGTCGGCTGGTCGAACTTGGGGCGCAGGTGAGCATCGGGCACGATCGCGCAGCGCTGCGTCCCGACTGCGACCTGGTGGTGATGAGCGCCGCTGTTCCCGAGTCCAACCCCGAGCTTCGCGCTGCGCGGGAGCGGGGGCTTCGGGTCATCAAGTATGCGGAATTGCTCGGGTTGCTCATGTCGTCGCGCTGCGGCGTGGCGGTGTCGGGCACGCACGGCAAGAGCACTACGACGGCGTTGACGGCATTCATCCTGCGGGAATCGGGGCTGGACCCCAGTTTCGTGGTGGGCGCGCAGTCCGATCAGCTCGGCGGCAGCAGTGGTGTGGGCGCCGGTCCACATTTCGTGGTAGAAGCGTGTGAATTCGATCGCTCCTTCTTGCACTTGCGGCCCCGCGCGGCGGCGATTCTCAATATCGAGTCGGACCACCTGGACTGCTACGGTGATTTGCCGGCGATCGTGGAAGCGTTCGGGCAATTCGCGGGCCAGGTGGCTCCGGATGGTTATCTGGTTTGTCATGCGGGCGCGGCGGCGGCGATCGCGGCGCGATCGTGCGCGTCCCTGGAGACTTTCGGCCTTGACAAGCACGCCGATTGGCAGGCCGACTTTCTTTGTGAGCGGACCGAGGGATTCGCTTTTGACGTGCTGCATCGCGGCAAAAGGCTGATGCGCACGCGGCTCGCCATACCCGGGATGCACAATGTCGAGAATGCCCTGGCGGCCATCGCACTGGCGCACCACGCCGGTGCGGCGCCGCAGGCAATTGCGGAAGCGGTGCCGCGGTACGCCGGTGTGCGTCGCCGGATGACGCTGCGGGGGGAGGCGGACGGCGTGACCATTGTGGACGATTACGCGCATCATCCGACGGAAATTCGCGCGACTTTGGCGGCGGCGCGGCAACGATTCCGACCGGTGCGCGTGTGGGTGGTGTTCCAGCCGCACCAACGCGAGCGCACCCGCCGACTGATGGATGAGTTTGCGGGGTGTTTCGGCGGCGCTGATGAGATTATGGTGCTCGAGGTCTACGGCGCGCGGGAGTGCGCTTCGAACGCAACGGACGAGGAGAATGACTCGCGCGAACTTGCAGCACGCATTCAACGGCAAGGCGGCAAAGGTCGCTTTGTCTCGGGGATGCCTCTTGCCGCGGAGGAAGTCATCCGCGGCGTCGGCGTGGGTGATCTGATTCTCACCATGGGCGCGGGTGATGTCTGGAAGGTGGCCGATGAACTGGTGGAGCGAATTTGCGGACAGCATGCAGTGCGACGCGCCGCTTGGGCGAATGACCTGGTTTCGCCTGGGCGGGCCGGCGCGGTGGCTATGCCGGCCGCGTGATGCCGAAGAACTGGCGCGACTGGTTCGCCGGGCGCGCGAGGCGGAGGTGCCGCTCAAGGTGCTCGGCGGCGGTGCCAATGTCCTGATCTCGGACGACGGTTTCGACGGCGTAGTGGTTCGGCTCGATCAACCGGCATTTCGGGAGGTCCGGCGCGACGGCCAGTGCGTTCGGGCGGGGGCGGGCGTTGACCTCATGCGTTTTTCCAAGGAATGCAGTGAGGCCGGCCTGTCCGGGCTGGAGTGCATGGCGGGCATTCCCGGTTCCGTCGGCGGTGCGGTCCGCATGAATGCGGGGGGACGATTCGGCGAAATCGGGGCGGTGGTCCGCGAAGTCGAGGTACTGCATTCCGACGGGCGGCTCGAAACCCGACCCGCCGATCGGCTGGGGTTCGGCTACCGTCATTCCACCCTGGAAGATGTAATCGCGCTTTCGGTGACTTTCAAGCTGAGCGACACCGATCCTGAAGCCACGAAGGGGCGTTTCGAGGAGATTTTCGCCTTCAAGACCGCATCCCAGCCGCTGTCGGCCAAGAGTGCGGGATGCATTTTCAAAAATCCGCCGGGCACGTCGGCCGGGGCGCTGATCGATCGCGCGGGTTTGAAGGGCACCCGGCGGGGGGGCGCCAGCGTCTCGACGCGCCATGCCAATTTCATCGTGGCCGACGTCGGGGCGCGGAGTTCGGACGTTCTTTTTCTCATCGACCTGATTCGCGAGCGGGTCGCGCGCGAGTTCGACACCGCGCTCGAGGTTGAAGTAGACATCTGGCGTGCCGCCAGTGAAGGAGCTTTCGTATGAGCGTTACCCCGGCAACGGTACTGGCGTCCAAACGCAGCACTGCGCGGCGTCGGGATCCGCTCGTAGATACGCTGGAAATCACGGTTCTTTCCGGCGGTCCGGGAGGCGAAAGGGAGGTCAGTCTGCACAGTGGGCGTGCCGTGGCGCAGGCCCTCGGTCGGCTCGGTCATCGGGTGGCCGTTTGCGACATTACGCCGGATGAACTTTCCGCGCTGGGAAGGCCGGCAGACTTTGTCTTCATTGCGCTGCACGGCGAGTTTGGGGAGGACGGCACGGTTCAGGCGGAATTGGATGCGCGTGGCGTTCGCTATAGCGGATCCGGCGCTGCTGCCTCTCGGATAGCCATGGATAAGGTGGAGGCCAAGCGAGCGTTCCTGCGTTCGCAGATTCCGACGCCGGAGTTTCTGGTGGTCGATCGGGTAAACCGCGCGGAGCTTGCTGCGAAATGCTATGTTCCCGCGGTGGTGAAGCCGGTGAGTTCGGGCAGCAGTGTGGACATCACCATTGCGCGCACGCCGCAGCAATTGCAGTCGGCCGTCGAGACGGTGGTCCATAGCTACGGTCGGGCGCTGGTGGAGCGTTACGTGGCCGGCCGTGAAGTGACGGTGGGCATTCTGGGTGATCGGCCGTTGCCCGTCTGCGAAATCCGAACGAAGCGGGAATTCTATGACTACCAGGCCAAGTACGTCGATGAGGATACCGAGTATCTTTTTGACATGGACTTGCCGGTTGACGTGTTACGAGAAGTGCAGGACTTAAGTCTTGCGGCGCATCGGGCGCTGGGGTGCGAGGTGTTCTCGCGTGTGGACTGGATGATCGATCGGCAGACCCTGCGACCGTACGTGCTGGAGGTGAATACCATCCCGGGCTTCACCGACCATTCGCTGGTGCCCAAGGCCGCCGCGCGCGTGGGCATTGCGTTTGATGATCTATGCCGCCGCATCGTCGAACTGTCGTGGGATGTACGGCGCGCGTCATAGGTCGGTGCCGAATCGGCCTCCACGGAGCAGGTGATGGCGGTTTGCTCCCCCCTTGAGCGAGTTGGCCCGTTTGCGGAGGCATCCGCGGTTCGCGACCACAGAGCAGGGTTTGACCCATGAGCAGAAAGCACCGCGAGAAGCGCAGGCCCTCGGCACCGCCGCGGCGATGGTGGTCTGCCCTGCCGCCGGAACATCGCCGGCGCATGGTCCGTCGATGTGCGGCGTTGTTTGGATTGACCGCGGCCTTTCTGGGAGGCGCCGCTGCGTTGGCCCATCTGGACGCACAGGTGAAGCGCACCCTGCTGGACGACCGGCCCTTCGGCTCTGTTTCGTTTGTCGATCTGCCGGAGCCGCTGCTTCTGTTAGCGCATGATGACCTTCATCGGAGTATTGACTCGCTCTTGGACGGTCCGTGGACCGATGAGCGGCTTTGCAGGCTGATGGCTGAGCGCGTTTCGCGTGTCGGATGGGTTGCGCAAGTGCACCACGTCCGGCGAAACAACGACGCGCACTTTGCGGTCAGTTGTGAGTACCGCATGCCCGTCGCGCTGGTGCGACATGAAAACGATTACTATTTCGTAGATCGAGAAGGCGTTCGGCTGCCTGGAACCTATCGTTTCGACGCAGCATGGAAGCGAATTGAAGGGGTGGCGCACGCACCCCCGGAGGCCGGGAGCGTCTGGCAGGGTAAAGACCTGCAGGCCGGCCTGGCGTTGCTCGCCAGGTTGCAGGGAGAGCCGTTCGCCGGGCAAGTCGTGGGGATTGATGTGGAGAACATGGAGGGTCGGCGCGATTCGCGGCGGTCGCACCTCGAGATCGTGACGGATCGTCCCGGCGGGAGAATCCGCTGGGGGTCTGCGCCGGGCCGAGAATTAGAGGAAAATACCGTGGCGCGGAAGCTCGCCATGCTCCGCGAGAATTTTCGCCGCGTCGGCCGGGCGGATGGGGGCCACCTGGTGATCGATATCGCAACCTACCCAGATCGCTACACGGTTCCGGACTAAGCTCGTGACTTGATTGGCGCTTCGTCGATTGGGCCAGGTTGGACGTGCGGCGCGGGCGACGTGAATTTACTCCAGGGGTCGGCGAGTCGATTTCCCTAAGTCCTACCCGCCTGTTCAGTAACACTTGGCGCACGATCCTGTGGCGCGTAAGCGGTATCCATTGCACAGAATAATGCGCCGGGGCCGACGAATAGGCAGTAGAATAGTCTGGAGGCGACCATTGCGGAATCGTCGGCACCGCTAATGTGTCGGCGGAGCTTCCCGATGGCGGAATCGCCGGAATGAGAGAGGATGGTCAGCGCCATGAATGAAATGAGCACGTTAATCGAACGGTTGGCGGCGAACTTCGCCCAACAACTGCCGCCCGATGCGCTCACGCGGGTGGTTCCCGCGGCGGTAGTGTTGTTGATTGCGGGAATCGGCTTGAGCGTGCTGGGGGCAAAACTGGCGCGCCCGGGTTTTACGCTGCTCTTTGCCGGGCTGGGGGCAACGTTCGGAGCCTTCTTCGGTCGCGAGGGCGGGTATTCCGTTCCGCTGTGTGCGATGATTTCGGCGGCGATGATGGCGACCGTGGCGCACCTGACCTTTCGTATCTGGGCAGGCGTTGCCACGGCCTTAGCGCTGGCGGTGGTGGCGGCAGGGGCCTTTGGCTACCGGAATGTGGCGCCGCACGTGACTGACTTTGAGTCGGTCTATGCCGCTCCGGCAATCCAGGCGACGCTGGCGGGCGATGCCGTCGGTACGGAAGGAACTTCCCCGGTCTTCGACAAGTACGCGAGTGAGTGGGTTCAGCAGTTCTGGAGCTACATCAAGCAGGAACACTCGAACGTGGCGCTCAACGGTCGATTGCTGGTAGCGGCGGCGCTGGCGGCCGGACTGTTTGTCGGCGTGTTGCTGGTCCGCCCTATGCTGATCCTGACCACGTCCCTATTCGGCACAGCGTTTGTCGTGTCCGGGATCATGACGCTGTTGGGGCAGTTGGTTCCCAGTGCCTATCAGTCTGTGGAGAATAACGCCGGCATCATGGGCATGGGGATCGGCGGCTTCTTTGTGACCTCCGTGATTCTCCAGACGTTGTTGACCCGTCGGGCGGCCGTTGCGGCCCCAGCGAAGGGATAGTTTCCTCGGTACCGCCAAGGGCGGTTACGGGGAGGGGACCAACTCGTTATCTGTTCCGCAAAGGGAGTGGTGATCGAGCGCCGATTCCCGACCGGCCGGCGCCAGCCGGGCTGGTGACCATTGCTGCGGGCTCCATCCCGCAGCATTCTTAAAAGCGCGACGGCACTGACGATGCGTTTCGCCGCCGATAGCCATTGCGTCGGGTTCTGGGCGGTGCGATATCCCTGCGCTAATCCTCGGTGGTGCGGATGTTTCGATACCACACGAGACGATCGTCGCTAAGACCCGCGCCGCTGCGGCGGTCGAGGGTTCCGACGATGTCCATTCGGCCATCGCCGTCGAGGTCTACAACGAGCAACGCGTTGATGTGTGTGTCCGGATCGGTCTGGGTCACGCCCGCGCCGGTGCCGGGCGTCTGCCCTGCAGCGGCGGCGGAGTCGGTGAATACCCCCGCACTATCCTGAATGATGGTGTTGGGCTTCCACGGATCGTACAGAGTGGGTTCATTGGACCCGTCATACCAGAGTACGGCCCCTTCGGCAGCGACGACAACTTCGTTGAGACCGTTTCCGGTGAGGTCACCGATCCCGATCGCTTCCGGTTCCTGCTGGTTGAATTCGGTCAAGGTATAGACCGGCCAGGGGAAGTTGAAACGGTCGGGCGTGGGATCGTTCGGCGGGAACTCGGGCTGAACGACCAGCGGATTGGGCCGCCGGAACCACTGAACGATTTGACCGGTGAGCGAGCGAACCAGCACGTCGTCGAATCCGTCACCGTCGATATCGCCGATCTTGATCACGTCGGCACCGGTATCGAGCTGGCCGATGGGTCGCCGCTGCCAGCCGTCGGCGTGGTAGCGCCATTGTCCGATGATGCAGGTTCCCGCTTCGACGCCGGCGCATTGGCCGTCGTTGGTGCAAGCGTTGCCGTTGGCTACCCCGCCGTTGCACACGCCGGCGGTGCAAGTTCCGTCGGGTGTGCCTGGACAATCGACGTCACCATCGGGACAGACGCCGCCGGCGTTGGCGCCTCCATTACAGATATTCACACCGGGAACAAATCCGCTGGTGACTTCGGCGAAGCCGCTGGGGCCACCGGGAACGTGCGGAACGAGCGGGTTGCGCGCCCAGCGGATATTCAAGCTGAGGGCGTTGGTAAAGGTCGCCACGACGTCCAGGTCGCCATCGCCATCTACGTCCGTCAGGGCAATGTCTTTGACCTGCGGGGCATCCGACATCAGCAGAATGGGAACGCCACGGGAGAGTCCGATGCCGGCATCCACCCCCCAGCGCGCATCGTCCCGGGCCAGGGCCGTTCCGGGATTGATCCACAAGTCCACCGTGTTGGTGGGCGGCTCCTGTCCAAGTTCGCGACACTCGCCGGGGTTGAGGGCTACGACGATCTCGTCACCGGGCACACCGTCGATATTGCCGACCGCCAGGCTGGCAAAGCCGGACCACTCGGGCTTGGTCTTGGTCTCTTCGATGTCCTTAAACAAGACTCCGGGGAACTGGTTGTGGATCCAACGGTCGCGAACGAACGGATTCACAAGGATCATTTGGGTCCAACGGTCGCCATCGGGGATAAGCGCCGCATCGCCCGGGCTGAACAAGACGATGATTTCGCCCTCCAGCGGGCTGATTTCCGACGGTGGATTGGTGGGGCACAGGGTCACGGCGCCGGTGGCTTTCGAGAGCACAACGACGTCGAGGAAGCCATCGCCGTCGATGTGCCCGACTTGCAGGCCGGCCACAATGGCAATGGGTGAAGTACCGCCGAGTGTGATGGTACGGAAGGAGATGTTCCCCTGCGCATCCCGCCGCTGCAGGTGCAGTTGCACCGGCTGTGATTGGTTCCATGCGCTGACCAGATCAAGCAGGCCGTCGTTGTCCATGTCGGCGGCGACCACAAACTTTGGACCGGCGGAGTCTTCCGCGGTGGGGTCGATCTGGAAGGCGGTAAAGAAACTGCGCGTTTCCTCGCCCGGCGGCAGAGCGGGGTCATCGCCAGGTCCGCCGCCGCCTCCGGGAATCACGCCGCCGGTCCCTCCGGGCGACTGTGGGGCTTCGGAGAAGGAACTGTCGACAGTGTCGAAGCTTCCGCCAGTGTTTCCGCCGCCGCCTCCTCCGCCTCCGCCGGGGTTGAGGGCGGCATTGCACCCGATGATGACCGCGATGACGGCGGCGATGCAGATCAGACTCTTGAGGGCATTCATTTTCATGGTATCTCCCCGATCCGGCATTCAAGCCGGTTGGCAAGGACTCCTTTTTCGGGTTATCGGTAGGTCCGGGGCGCGACTTGGACAGTTCAAAGAATGTCGCTTAGCTGGGGAGTGGGCTTATCGTCGCAGGCGTCCAGGTGAGCGACGCAGGACGATTCGATACGATTATGGGGGTCGTGAACCAGAGGAACAACGATGCCAACCATGCGACAAGGTGCCGCGGCATTCCTGGAGCTATCGGACGATGTGTTGTTGCGGCAATGCGCGATCGACTGTTATCGGGCAAGCGGGCCCGGCGGGCAAAAACGAAACAAGACCAGTTCGGCCGTGCGGCTTCGGCATGCACCGACGGGGCTCATGGCGACGGCCTCGGAGGAGCGCTCCCAGCACCTGAACAAAGCGCGCGCGTTGCGGCGCCTGCGCGCGGCGATAGCGCTGGAAGTTCGCACCGCCGACATGCACATGGGCACGCAGCCGAGCGAGCTGTTTCGCTCCTATCTTACGGCCACGGGGGCGATCAAGGTGGCATTGCGCAACGAACATTACTGGCATGTGGTAGCAGAGGTCCTCGATGTTATAGGAAGCTGTCAGACCCGTGTTCGGGAGGCAGCGCAATGCCTGGGCGTGTCCACAGCGCATCTGGTCAAGTTCCTGGCGGGCCATCCCAAGGTCTGGGAACGGGTCAACCAGATGCGGGCAGAGTCGGGCGCGAAACCACTCCGCGCGAATTGATCAAACCCAAACAATGCCCCATCAGGTGGTGCAGGTGAAGGGGCGCCATACCCATCATCCAGGCCTTGAACCGGCGGGAAACGGTTCACCAGCACAAGTCGGCGGCCACGTCAGTCGGTGCGTCAGTTGCATCGCTTCCCCATAACCAACGGGGTCGGGTCAAGCAGCGCCGGCGAATTCGCCTGGGCGGCGCGAACCGCGCCGATGATGCGCCCGATGAGTACTTTCGTGCCGTCCTTTGAGATTCTGTGCCCCAGACCACGCGCAGTGGTCTGTCCTGGCTAACCGAACATGATTTTGTTGGCGAATTCGTCCAGGTCTTGGTACAATCGGGCGTTGTTGACGGGCCGGCCGGACATGGGCGGGTGCCCATTGTGTGGTATTTCCGGTTTGTCCTGAAAGTGCGGGCCAGGCGAGGGGGCACCTATGATGACACTGAGCGGACGGGTAGGCGTTGTCGGCGTCTTGCTGGTTGGTAGCGCGGCATGGGCGGCGGGGCCACCGCAGCCGGTTGGGGTGAGCCGCACGACGGTCAGTTACATGACCGCCGCCGGCCCGGCCAGCTTCTTCGGCGACCGGGACTACAGCGGCATCGGGCCGACCAGCGCAACGGTGCTGGCAGGGGCGCCCAATATCCGCACGTTCAATTCGGTGAATGCCTTCGGTCGACGGACGCTGGTGGACAATACCTTCCCGGATGTGATCGGCGCCGACGAATCGCTGTTGACCCACGCCTTCTTCAAGTTGGACAACAACACCGATTATTTTCCCGGCATCATGCACGGCAGCGACATTACGGTGACGGTGGAGGGGATTAAGTTCAATCACCCCGTGACGGTGAACATGAGCACGTTCATGTTTCACACGTTGTTCCTGGATCCTCAGGTTCAACAGCTTGGCCTGGGGGCGTACAACCATCTGCACAATCATCGCACGGCAACGGACCCATTCCGCAACACGCACGAGTTCGAGCAGTTTGGCATTTTCGGCCACGCGGGTCATGGTTTTCCCCCGGACACACTGTTCGGCGTGGTGAATCCGGTGGTGATGGGGAATGGCACGGATACGCTGGACATCAGCCTGACGGTTCCCTACGAGTTTCTGAAGAATCTCGAGCAGGTGAACCAGCCGGTGCCGCCGGGATTGCCCGGTCCCCACGGGTTCCTGGAGCCGTTTCATTTTCACTTGGAGTATGTGGTAACCCCGGAGCCGAGTACGATCATGCTACTGCTCGGCGGGGTGTGGCTGGCGGCGCGGCGACGCCGAATCCTTCCGTAGGTGCCGGGGCGGAGCAAGGGTAGCGCACCCGCGTCAAGGTCTGGTAACAGTAGTCGGCGCGAGGGCTCCCCAATCCCACGGCGGAGGAGCCGCTGATGAAGTGCACGCACATCGCATTTCAAGTGCGAGACATTCAACGGTCGGTCGATTTCTACCGCCGCTATTGCGGCATGCGCACGGTGCACGAACGGCGCGAGGACGGCTCTCATGTTATCTGGATGGGCTGGGGCGAGGAGCCGCCGAAGTTTGTGATCGTGCTGTTGGAGGAGGATTACCCGCGAAACGAACAGCCGCGCTGGCAGCACATCGGCATGGCTGTCGATAGTCGCGCGGATGTGGACGCGGTTTTTGCCCAGGCCGAGACGGACGGCATCGCGGGGGTATGGCCACCGACGTACGCGGGGCCGGTCGTGGGGTATTATTGCGGCGTCCCCGATCCGGACGGGAACATGGTTGAGTTCTCGTACGGCCAGAACATCGGATAGGTGCTGATCGGGGAAGTTGTTGGGTTACCGGCCACTTGCCAATTCTGTCCGGGATTCGGTGGTTGGCCGGTGCGAGGTAGCGAAGGTGCGACG
>CAZMVD010000139.1:0-10547 GCA_964569425.1 uncultured Phycisphaeraceae bacterium | reverse complement strand
CATCGATGCCGGCTACAACGAAGGCAACGTCGGTGACGTCGATTTCGATGCCGCCCGGCTCCGCGCCGCCCTCATCACGCCCGTCCCCGGTGGTGTCGGACCGATGACCATTGCCGTGCTTCTTTCACAGACTGTGACTGCTGCCGTGCAGCAGCTCGGGATTCCTGCGATTTGAGCGCAGGGAACTGCGCGGCGCAAATAGTGCGCGTCCGCTTTTGCCTGCCACTGGTCCTATTCGTGCACCACTTGCCGCGGCCCCGGATGTATCTGATAGTTCCGGTGTCTGCGCCCGGTGGGGGGGAAACGTGCGCAGCCATTCTCGGACGCCGCTTCACGGCGATCCGGCATCGGCCCTTCCCCCGGGAAACGAGCGCCATCGCCATGCACGACGCCAACGCCTGCACGCTTGCCGACACCGATTCTCTGCATCCATTGGAGAAAGTGCGCCCGCTGACCAATGGCAAGATCATTACGTCGACCAGTCCCAAGCCGTCCACCGTACCTGCCGCTGCGGTGGCCGCCGCGAAAGCCGTAGCCCAATCCCAGGGATTCCTGCCTGCGGAGTGCGAGACCTTTGAGGAGTGCGGCATACCCGATGCCCTGGTGGAGTCGCTGGTGTTCAAGCACCTGCTCGCGGTCGGTGCCAATACCTGCCGTGGCATGGCCCGGGACCTGTGCGTGCCCCCCAAGCCGCTGCTCGCGCAGATGACGGATCTCAAGAATCGCCAGTTCGTTGTGTACAAGGGCTCGGCGGCCATGGGCGACTTCGAGTACACGCTGACGGACGCCGGACGCGAGCGCGCCAATCGCTACCTGGAAGAGTGCACCTACAACGGTCCGGCGCCGGTGCCTCTCACCTCCTATGTCGAGTCGGTCAAGGCCCAGACGATTGCCGGCGAACACCCGGACCCGCAAGCCCTGCACAAGGCTTTTGAAGATCTGCTCATCGACGAGGCGCTCCTGGCCAAGCTCGGACCGGCGATTAACTCCGGCAAGGGCATGTTTCTCTACGGCTACCCGGGCAACGGCAAGACCAGCATCGCTGAGCGCATTACCGCGTGCTTCGGTAGCGACATCTGGATTCCGCGGGCCATTTTCGTGGACGGCGAGATCATTCAATTCTATGACCCGCAGTGCCACGAGGCCGTGGGTTCTCAGAAACCGTCGATTGTCAAAGGCGCCGCCCATGATCCCCGGTGGATCAAGATCCGCCGGCCAACGATCGTCGTGGGCGGCGAGCTCACCATGGATGTGTTGGAATTGCGCTACAACACGCACACCAAGATCACCGAGCCGTCCATGCAGCTCAAGAGCAACTGCGGTACGTTGGTGATCGACGACTTCGGCCGCCAGCGCATGAACCCCATCGAACTGCTCAACCGCTGGATCGTGCCCCTGGAGAAGCGTTTTGATTACCTCACCCTGCACAACGGCAAGAAGCTCCAGGTTCCGTTCGACCAGTTGATCGTCTTCTCGACGAACCTCGAACCGAAGGAACTGGTGGACGACGCGTTCCTGCGCCGCATCCCCTACAAGATTAACATCGGTGACCCGACGGAGAGCGAGTTTCGCGAACTGATGAAACTCATGGCGGCGCAATTCGGCGTGCCCTACAACGAGGCGGCCGTCGACCATCTCATTCAGAAGCACTACCGCGAAGTGGAACGCTCGTTCCGCTGTTGCCACCCGCGTGATCTGCTGCTGCAGATCGTCAACCAGGGCAAGTACCGCGGAACGACGCCCGAAATGACGCCGGATACGCTGGATTTCGCATGCGGAAACTATTTCACGCTGCTGTAACGGCGGGCGACGGCGATTCACAGGCTGCTCGTGGCGCGGTGTCACGCTGCCGAAAGGCTGACGACACGCGCCACGCCCCAAGCCCCGCGGCGAGTGCGCCAGCCAGTGCCAGTAGCGCGAGATTCCACTGCGGTTCCTCCAGCAGCACCGGGCGCGGCAGGCGGTATGCCTCGTTACCCCAGATCAACTTCAAGAATGGAAAGACGGCGCGCGTTACCACATTGCGCTCCCAGTTCATGGTCCGCGCCGTGCCGTAATCCGCGGAGGAACGCAGGTAATACACATCGTTACCGCGATGTCCCTGTCTCAGCAGCGAGGCCACCCGGCGATCGACAATGCCACGATCTCGCCGCAGGTCGAGCAGCCCGTAGAAACCTTCGCCGGCTTCCCGCGGAAAATAGAGGTTGAACGCCGGGTCCACGGCCATCAAGCTGCCATCGTTCAGCCGCGCTTCCATGATGGTGTGGGCCGGCGTTCCGCTGCGCGCATCGAAACACAACGCGGGCGAGGCGCTGAGGCCGA
This sequence comes from uncultured Phycisphaeraceae bacterium, assembly GCA_964569425.1. Lineage (GTDB taxonomy): Bacteria > Planctomycetota > Phycisphaerae > UBA1845 > UBA1845 > JACQXM01. The sequence continues at coordinate 8,225 of CAZMVD010000139.1, read as the reverse complement.
TCTCGCGCAGCAATGCACAAAGCAGTCGCGACTTGTCCGCGCAGTCGCCGCCTTTCGCCATCACCTGCCGGGGCGTGGCCCGTTGCGCGGGAAAAAGAAAATAATCTTCATTGCGCGCCGTTCCGCCGCGCCGCCAGACCCAGTCCAGCAGCAGCAGCACCCGATCTGAATCACTCGTGGCGCCGGCCGTCACTTCTTGCGCTGCGCGGCGCAGTTCCGCTCCGTCGATTCGAAAGTTGACAAGGCACACCACCGACCCGGCGCCGCACATCAGTGCCACGACCATCAGCGCGATCCGCGTGTACCGCCGATACCCGTCGCGCTTGGTCATCTTGATCCCACGTTCCCCGGCCCGCCCCCTTTGCCAAGGGGGGACCACCGGCGGTTGTTCTCGTTGTCACGACGCGGACCGATGCGTCCCTTTCGCACCCTCGCCCGTGCGTCTGCCTTCTAGGACTATCGGACAGTCGCGAATGTTCCCGTATCTCCGCACCGGCCTCCATATCCCTGCGCGCCGCGGAATCTGGGCCCCCGTCGCGGCAGGGCCATCGTTGGCGGGTTTGGTTTCCGGGACTTGCATCCTGCGCCGGGTACCCGATCATCGAGCCCTGGAACGGAGGTCACCGAGTCCGGGGCCGCCTGCTCGAAGGAGGATGACTGTGAGCGGAAAGTGGATTGCCGTCGCCGCCGTCAATGGACTGATCGCCGTCGCGCTCGGCGCGTTCGCCGCTCATGGACTGAAGGGCCGCCTGGACGAGGCTAAACTGGCCAGCTTCGAAGTTGGTGTGCGTTACCAGATGTACCATGCGTTGGCGCTGCTCGCGGCCGCGTGGGTTATGAGTGTGCGCCCCTCCGGCGCCGCTACCGCCGCTGGGGTGCTGTTTCTGATCGGCGTTGTGCTTTTCTCCGGCAGCATTTACGGTCTGTCGTTGGCCGGTTGGAAGTGGCTCGGTCCGGTCACGCCGCTGGGCGGCGTTTGTATGATTGTGGGATGGTTGATGCTGGCCATTGCGGCGCTGCGTGGTCCGTCGAGCTGACAGCGTGGGTCCGACGAAGCCCACCGGATACGTGGAAATGTCAGAGCCTATGAACCAAACGCTGGACGAGCAAACTGTTCGACAGGTCGCGCACCTGGCGCGGCTCAAGATCACCGACGACGAGGTGGCGCGCTACGCGGCGCAACTTTCTCGGGTGCTGGCCTACGTGGAACAGCTCAACGAACTCGACACGCGCGACGTGCCGCCCACGGCCCACCCGTTGCCGCTGCACAACGTGTTCCGCGAGGACGCGCCCCGGGAAGGCTGGTCCGTCGAAACGGCGCTTGCCAACGCGCCCGGGCACCACGAATCGTTCTTCCAGGTGCCCCGTGTGCTTGATCAGGAAACCGCGTAAGCGCGGCAACAGGACGGTGGCACCGCCTTCGGGCCTGTGTCGTTTGGAGCGCCTCGCCTGTTTCTGACTTCAGGATATGGGTTCGGTCAACGAGACAGCACAGCAGATCGCTCACGGCGAACGCTCCGCGGAAGAGGTCGTCTGCGCTTGTCTTGAGCAGATCACCCGCGGCGACCACGGTCTTCGCGCGTTCCTTTCCGTGGATGCCGACGGCGCCCTCGACCGCGCCCGTGCCGTCGATGCCGCCCGCGCCCGCGGCGAAACGCTCGGCCCACTCGCTGGCGTGCCCGTGGCCCTCAAGGACAACATCTCCACCGCACAGCGACCGACCACCTGCGGCTCGCGCGGACTCGAACATTTCCGAGCGCAATACAACGCGCATGTGGTCGAACGCCTCGATGCCGCCGGCGCCATCGCCATCGGCAAGACCAATCTTGACGAGTTCGGCATGGGCTCCAGCACCGAAAACAGCGCCTTTTGCACCACATGCAACCCCTGGGACAAGGCGCGGGTCGCCGGCGGCTCTTCGGGCGGCTCCGCGGCTGCGGTGGCGGCACGTATGGCGGCCGGGGCTCTGGGGAGCGACACCGGCGGATCCATCCGTCAGCCCGCCGCCTTTTGCGGCGTTGTCGGCCTCAAACCGACTTACGGTCGTGTCTCGCGCTACGGACTCGTCGCCTATGGCAGCAGCCTCGACCAGATCGGCCCGCTTGCCGAGGACGCGCGCGACGCCGCGCTGTTGCTCAAGGTGATCGCGGGGCACGATCCGCGCGATTCAACCTGCGCCGCAGCGCCGGTGCCCGATTTCGTCGCGGCCCTGGGTCGGCCGCTCCAGGGCCTGCGCATCGGACTGTGCGCGGAGTCCTTCGGCGAAGGACTGCATTCCGAAGTGCGCGCCGCGGTGCAGGCGGCGGTGCAGGTCATGGAGTCGGGAGGGGCCGTGGTCAGTGAGGTGCACCTGCCGCACCTGCCCTATGCGATTGCGTGTTATTACCTCATCGCGACGGCAGAGGCTTCGAGCAACCTGGCGCGCTTTGATGGCGTTCACTTCGGGCACCGCTCCTCCCACGCAACGGATATTATCGAGCTGTACAGCGCCTCGCGCGGCGAAGGCTTCGGCCCGGAAGTCAAGTGCCGCATCATGCTCGGGACCTATGCCCTTTCCGCCGGCTATTACGACGCGTATTACCTCAAGGCCCTCAAGGTTCGCACGCTTATCCGCCGCGATTTCGAGACCGCCTTTCAGCAGGTCGATGTCATCGCCTCGCCGGTTGCACCGACCACCGCTTTTCGCCTTGGGGAGAAAACCGGCGACCCCCTGACCATGTACCTGGAGGACGTCTACACCGTCTCCGCCAATCTCGCGGGCATTCCCGCGCTCAGCGTGCCGTGCGGGTTTGATGCCGCAGGGCTGCCGATCGGGCTGCAACTGATGGGCCCGGCCTTCGGAGAAGAAACGCTACTCGCCGCGGCGCATCAGTATCAGCAGATGACCGATCACCATGGCCGCAAGCCGCCGCACACGGATCAGGCTCGGCCATGACCTTTCAACGAACCACCACCGGCTCGCTTCTGCGCTCCAGCCAGGCGTATGCCGCGCAGCTTTGCGACAAGGAAACGCTCAGCGGGGGCATTGCCTACTACTGTGACCGGTTCGGCACTCTGCCGGCCGTAAACCAGTTCCGAGAGGTGCTGCTTGCGGAAAGCGCGAATCCGTCTGCGATCGTCGCGGAGGTGGAGCGGTGGTTTTCCGATCGCGGGCTGACCTGCGGGCGATGGGCGCCGGCGGAACACCAGCCGGTTGCACCGTTGGAAGGCGCGCTGGTCTCGCATGACTACACACGACGGGACCTGGCGGCGCTGGTGTTGACGCAATGGAGGGAATGGGAGCCCGCGCCCGAGGTTCGCGTGGTTCCCGCGCGCGCGGCGCGGGCCGCCTATCGAGCCACCTGGCTGGCGGACGGGATGGTCGGCAGTGCCGATGACCTGGCACTCCGCGCTGACGCGCATAACGAGCGGCTTGACGACCCCCAGCTCGACGCCGTCGTGGCGCTCGTCGGGGGCCGGCCGGCGGGGCGCTGTGCGCTGTACCAGGTGGGCGACATCTGCCGGGTGCTGCATTTCGCCGTGCTCGCGGGGCACGAAGCGCGCGGAACCGGCGGCGCGCTGCTGGGTCATGTGCTGGCGTTGGCGCGGCGGCTCGAGATGCGGCACGTCTACACGCAGGTGGACAGGCGCCGCACACAGCGCATCGCGTTCTTCGAGCAGGCCGGGTTCGTGTGCGACGGCACGCTGGTCGAATTCTGCCGCGCGGGTGACGGCGACCTGGGCGACGCACAATGAAACTCGCCGCGCGATTCGTGGTGCCGGTCGCCGGTGCACCCATCGAGTCCGGCGCCGTGGAGGTGGGAAGGGGCGCCATCGCGGACGTCGGGCCGGCGCACCGCGTGGGCGGCGCGCCGATCATCGACTTTGGTGACGCGGTCATTCTGCCCGGACTGGTCAACGCGCACACCCACCTGGAACTCACTCCCCTCGCGGGGCGGGTGCCGCCCGGGCCGGATTTTTGCGACTGGCTCCGACGACTGGTGAGCGAACTTCGGCCATCGCCCTTTACGCCGGAGTCCGCCGCCGCCGCTGTCCGCGAGGGCGCCGCACTGTCACTCGCCGCTGGCGTCACCACCGTCGGCGATATCACCCGTTGCCCCGCCTGGACGCGCGCAGCGCTGGCCGCCACTCGTCTGCGCGTGGTGTCCTTCGGCGAAATCATCGCCCTCGGGCCGGTGCGCCAATTACTCGCGGAGCGCATCGCCGCGGCCACGGCGATGGACATGGCCGGGGAGCGATTGCACTTCGGCCTGTCGCCGCATGCGCCCTATACGGTGGAACCCGACGGGCTGCGCGCCTGCGCGGCGGCCGCGGAAACAAGCCAATTGGCATTGTGCATTCACCTGGCCGAAACGCGGGAGGAGGAACTGTTCACCGAACGTGCGGCCGGGCCGCTGACCGCGTTTCTACAGGGCATGGGTCTGTGGGACGACCGGATTCCCGCGAGCCAGTGCCGACCCGTGGCACTGGCCGAGGGATGCGGACTGCTGACGCCGCGGACCATTCTGGCCCACGCCAACTATGTTTCGGACGAAGACCTTGCCACCATGGCGCGCCGCAACGCGCACGTGGCGTTCTGCCCCCGTACTCACGCCGCCTTCGGACATTCGCCCCATCGTTTCCGGGAAATGCTAGCGGCGGGTATCAACGTTTGCCTGGGAACCGACAGCCTGGCGTCGAACCCGTCGTTGTCGCTGATGGACGAAATGCGCTTCCTGCGGCACAACTTCCCCGAACTGCCCGCGCAGTCGCTGTTGGAAATGGGCACCGTCCGCGGCGCCCGGGCACTGGGTTTGACGGCGGTGGCGGGGTCGCTGCGCGCCGGCGTGCCGGCGGACCTCTCCGTCTGGCCGATCAATCGCGGCGCAAGTGGATGGGAATCTGTGTTTCAGGAGAACAGCGGGCCCATCGCCGTGTACGCCGACGGCGAGGCGATATCCTGATCCTGTGCCGTGGACCATTCGCCTGAATCTAGGCCGATCCAGAGGCGCCAACGGCGGCGGGTCGGGGCTTGGATGTCGAAGGCTTGTCCATTTCCCGCCAAACTTCCTCGATAATCTCCGCGCCTTTCAGACCGTAGGTGCGCGGGCGCGGCGGGATCAGGCTGGTGTCCACCTCTTCCAAGCTGAACACCGGCCCCTCGGGCGTGTGGGTGGCGATGGTGGTCTTGAGCCACTTGTCGCGCTGATCGCGGAAGCGTTTGCACCACTGCTCAGCCTGGCGGCGGAGTTCGGCGGGGTCGTCGGCCTGGGGGCCGGGAATCTCGAACTCGGGCTTGTAATGCGCCCCGCGGCACTCGTCGCGCAGCAGCGCCCCCTGCGCGATGATCCGCGCCAGCAGGATCATGTCGCCCAAGGCGCGGGTGAAGCTGAAGTTCTGGTTGGTCCAGTTGCCTTTGTCCGTTAATGCCACGTGGCGGTAGCGCTCTTCGAACTCGCCGATCTTGTCGAGTGTGGCCTGGATGTCCTTGTTGCGGCGGACAACGGTGACGTTTCGGGTCATCCAGTCGCCCAGTTCCTGATGGAGCTTGTACGGGTTCTCCTTGCCGGCGTTGTTGATCAGCCGGTCGGCGGCGTCCTGGTGGTGCTTGACGGCGCCGTCGAAAAGAGAAACGGGCTGATCGGCGGCGCTGCCGTGCTTGAGCGACTTGAAGTAACTCTCGATGGCCGGGGCGACGATGAGCCCGGCGAATATGCAGCTCAGCAGCGAGTTGGCACCAAGGCGGTTGGCGCCGTGATACTGGTAGTCCTGCTCGCCGATCACGTAAATGCCGGGGATGTTGCTATGTTGATTCCGCGGGGAATTGAGCACGAGCCCGCCGGTGCGGGCGTCTTTTTCATAATCCACCCACAGCCCGCCCATGGAGTAATGGACCGCGGGGAAGATCATCATGGGCTCGTGGCGCGGGTCGGCGCCCTGGAACTTCTCGTAAATTTCCAGGATGCCGTCGAGCTTTTTCTGCGTGGGCGGCGGCAACTCGGTCACGTCGAGGTATACGCACAGCCGGTCCTGCTCGACGCTGAGACCCTGGTTGACGCACACGTCGAAAATTTCGCGCGTGGCGATGTCGCGCGGGACGAGGTTGCCATACTTCGGATAGCGCTCCTCCAGAAAGTAATATCGTTCCTTGCCGGGAATGTCGCGCGGGTTGCGCTCGTCCTGCGGCTTGCGCGGCACCCAGACGCGGCCGCCCTCGCCGCGGGCGCTTTCGCTCATCAGCCGCAATTTGTCGGTCCCCGGAATGGCCGTGGGGTGCACCTGAATGAACTCGCCGTTGGCGTACTTGACGCCCGCTTTGTAGGCCCGGGCCGCGGCGCCGCCGGTGCAGATCATGGACATGGTGCTGCGCCCATAGACCAGTCCGCAGCCACCGGTCGCCAGCACCACCGCATCGGCGGCGAAGGAGCGGATCTCCATGGTGAACATGTCCTGGGCGACGACCCCGCGGCATTGGCCGCGCCCGTCGATGATCGGCCCGAGGAATTCCCAGTATTCAAACTTCTCTACTAATCCGTCGGCCTCCCACCGGCGGACCTGCTCGTCCAGCGCGTAGAGGAGTTGCTGCCCGGTGGTGGCGCCGGCGAATGCGGTGCGTTTGTACAGCGTACCGCCGAAGCGGCGCTGGTCGCGCAGCCCTTCAGCGGTCCGGTTGAACGGCACGCCGAGACGGTCAAGCAAATCGACGATCTTCTCGCCCCAGTCGCACATCTCCTTGACCGGGGGCTGGTGCTGCAGAAAGTCGCCGCCGTACACGCTGTCGTCGAAATGCAGCCATTCGTTGTCGCCCTGCTGGCGCGTCAAAGCGTTGACCGAGTTGATGCCGCCCTGGGCGCACACGCTGTGAGAGCGCTTCACCGGCACCATGCTGATGAGGTAGACATGGATGCCCGACTCCGCGAGTTTCATGGCGGCGGCCAGACCCGCGAGCCCGCCGCCGACGACGACTACATGCTGTTTACCGGCCATGGTTCACTCAAGAAAAAGCGAAAGTACTCCCCGCGACGCCGCGTCGAGAATCGCACGCGTTTATCCACCCTCCGATGGCGTGGTGGCGGCATGTTGAGTTCCCGACGCAGGGGTGGCGACGGGAAAGGTGCGAAAGCCGCTCAACGCTCCAAGCCCCACGAGTGCCAGCACCACGCCGAACGCCGCACAGAAGTACGCCGACACCTGCTGCGTGCGCGGGCGGATGGTGATGCCCCAGGTGATCAACGACGTCCACACCCCGTTGGCCAGGTGAAACACGCTGGCCACGATGCCGATCGCGTACAGCGGGGCGATCCACCAGCCCGCCTGAATGGCCGCCGCCGTGCTCACCGCCGCGGCAGGGTTGCCGGCCGCATCGTGCAACGCAAAGCGTCCCCCGCCCAGTCCTGCTCCAAACCAGTGCATCTGCCACACGTGGTAGATGATGAACAGAAACGCGATGATGCCCGTGATGCGCTGCAGGGTATAGCGGATGTTGCGACCGTAACGATAGTGCTGGGTGTTGGGCTGGCTGGTCAGCCAGATTTGCACGCCCAGCAGCGCATGAAACAACAGCGGAACAAAGATGAACGCAATCTCCACCGGCACCAGCAGCGGGCCGAGCGCGTGGATCCGTTCGACGGATTTTTGAAATTCGGAACCGTCACCGGCGCCCAGTATGCTGGCGTTGGTTAACAGGTGAATACAAAGGAACGCGCCCACCGGCACCAGTCCGGCCAGCGAGTGAACCCGGCGAATAAGGAAGGCCAAAGGGGGTCGATGCCGCCTGCTGCTCTGCCACGGGTACCTCCGCCATGGAAACGTCCGCCGGGCCGGGCGCCGCGTCTCGCCCGGGGCCGCTGTCAATCGGCAGACGGCCATTATATTTACGGCGCAGATCCCTGCAAACGCGGAGTGCCGATGCCGTGATCGTAAGTCGAGCACCCCGGTCTGATCATCTCCCCCGGGTCCGCGCGGCGGCGAGGCCGGGAACTTTTTTCTTGACGGCCACTTTTTGCGGCGATAGTGTGAAACCCGGTCGGTGCGGCCAGCGCCGATGACTGACAAGTAAAGAACGTCGCGATGACCGGTGTCCGCCCGCGGGCGGACGACAAGGGAAGGTGGTGCAATTCCACCGCGGACCCGCCGCTGTAATCGGGGACGAACGCCACAAGTGCCATTGGTGTCTTTGCTCTCGGCCGCTTGGTCACGGGAGAAAGCACTGAGAAGGTGTGGTTAGTAGGACGATCCGTAAGCCA
>CAZMVD010000138.1:0-10713 GCA_964569425.1 uncultured Phycisphaeraceae bacterium | reverse complement strand
CGTCTCGTCGATCGTTTACCTCGACGAATCCGGCGACGAACAAACCCTCGACAGCGACAACTACCGGGTCGACGCCGATCGTCACCCGGCCCGCGTCGTTCCGGCTTACGGCGAATCGTGGCCGACGACTCTGTGTGAAATTAACGCCGTCACGCTGACCCATACTGCGGGCTACGGAACCGCGGCGAGCGACGTTCCCGAAGACCTGCGCCATGCGGTGCTATTGCTGGCCTCGCATTGGTACGAACACCGCGAAGGGACGATCGTCGGCACGATCAGCAAAGAGTTGGAGTTCGCAGTATCCGCCCTCTGTGAGCCTTACATTGTGGAGGCTTACGGATGAGCCGCGCGGGCTTGCTGCGACACCGAATCAACCTGCAACGCAACGCCGGAACGCCGGACGCGGCGGGCGAAGTCGTCCCGACGTGGACCAATTACGCGGCGAGCCTGCCCGCGCAGTTTCGCGGACTCGGCGGAAGCGAAGTGGACCGGGCCGACCAGCGGACCGCGCTCGCTTCGGCGATTATCACGATTCGCTACCGCGACGACGTTTCGCCGGAACATCGCGTCGTGTGGGGCAGCCGCACGTTTCACATAACGCGGGTAACTGACAGCGACGGCCGCGGGCGTTGGCTCGATCTGGAAGTAACGGAGTTGCCCTGATGGCCGCGAAAACGATCGTGATCACCGGCCACAAGGAAACCGACCGGGCGCTGCGGGAATACACGCCCAAGGTGCAAAAGGCGATCGAGCGAAAGGCGGTGCGCCGCGCCGCCAAGCCCGTCGCCGATTGCGCGAAGAAATACGCCCCCGTGAAAACCGGCGCCTTGCGCGACTCGATCAAGGTCAAGGCCTTAAAGCGTTCGCGAAAAAACAAAGGCCGCGTCGGCGTGCGAGTGGTCACCAGCGACAGCGACAACCTGTTTCAGGGCAAACAGTATTACGGCGGATTCCTTGAATTTGGAACCGCCTATATCGAGCCGCGCCCCTTCCTGGGTCGCGCTCGGGATGAAATGCGGCCCACAGTCGCGCGGATTTACCACGAAGAACTGCGGCGGATCGTGGTCGAGACGGCGCACGAAGTAAGGCCGCGCAAGGCAACCAAAGTGAGCAAGGCGGCGCTGATGGCCGCGGGGGCGATTGCATGAGCGACTTCGCCAGCGGCGATCTACTGACATTCCTCAAAAGCAAAGCAACCATTACCGCCCTTGTCGGCTCGGGCAATAACGCCCGCATCCGGCCCGGCCGGTTGATGCAAGGCGACGCGATGCCCGCGATTCGTTACGCGATCACGGGCGGGTTTTCCCATCAGCACCTGCGCGGCCTTTCGGGTCTGGCCTCGATGCAACTGCAAATCGACTGCTACGGGGCGACGCACAGCCAGGCGTGGGAGTTATCCGAGGCGGTGCGTCTGGCGATGCTCCCCTTTCGCGGCCTGACCGGCGATACGCACATATCGGGCGTGCTGCTGACCAATCGCCTGCACAGCTACGAAGAGCCGGTCGACGCCAGCGACCACGGCAAACACCGATTCATCCTTTCCTTCGACGTGGCTCACAGCGAAGCCACCAGCTAAAGGGCATCACATGGCCGACACCGGCAATAGCGCGACGATCGTTTTCGGCACTTCGGGCTTTTCGGCCGATTACGAAATGATCGGCGGGATTGAAGCAACCCGCCCTTCGATTCCGACTTCCCACTTGGGCACGCAGACGAACGAGACGTTCATGCCCGGCGATCTCGTCGACAACGGCGAAATCGAGTGCGAATTTCAGTTCAACCCGAACACGCAGCCGCCCATTTCCGGCGCCGCGGAAACGGTGACCGTCACCTTCCCCGTTCCCTCGGGCCTCTCCAACGGAGCGACCGCCGCGTTTAGCGCGTTCGTCAGGCGCTGGAAGAGCGCCGACCTCCAAAACAACGAAAAAATGATGGCCTCCGTGACGCTCAAGGTCTCGGGCGCCGTCACCTGGACCGACGCCACCTAATCGCCCGCGCTCGCTTCTTCGCCTTTCCGCTCTCGCACGACACACAATCATGGCCGACCTGACGATTACCGCCGCCAACATCATCCCCGTCTCGGGCTATCAGTTCGAGGACGGCAACGCGGGTGAAACGATCACGCGCGGCATGGCGGTCTACAAGAAGGAAAGCGACTCGAAGTGGTACAAGGCGCAGCATGACGGCACCGTGGCCGAAGCCGCCGCCAAGGGCATCGCCCTCCAAGACGCGGGCGCTAACCAGCCCCTGCGCGTGCAGACGGGCGGCTCGCTCGGCTTCGGGGCGATCCTCAGCGTCGGCCAAATCTATTGCGTCAGCGCCACGGCAGGCGGCATCTGCCCCTATAGCGACGTGGGCGCCGCCGATTACGTGACGCTCCTCGGCGTCGCCTCCACGACCAGCAACCTCCTCCTCAAAATCTTCCCCTCTGGAGTCACCATTCCCGAATGATCGTCGAACTCAAACCTCACACCGGCTATCAGCATCGCGGCGGCGCCCGCGTGCTGGTGGAGCTCGCGCAAAAGGTCGTGTACGTGGACGGCAAAAAAGTCGCCTACACGAATGCCGAGCCGGGCGCCCCGATCAGTTTCAACCGCCACTACCCGCCCGCCTTCACCGCCGAAGTGGCGGCCGAAGTGACGCGAATCAAAGGCGGCGAAGCGGGCCGCGTCAGCGTTCCGCCCAAACCAGAACAACCCGGCGTCGTCGATCGCGACGAATAGCCGCTGGCTGTTTCGGAAAGGTTTTTCCCTCCCCTGCAACCCCTGGAACCCATGCTCACCAAGGAACGACTGCTGGCGGATTGCGACCGCCGGCCGCGCCCGTTCGCGTGCGAAGGCTACGGCGACGGCTACTGCCTGCCGCTGACCTGCGCGGAAATGGATCACGTCGAATACTTACTTAATACCGGCGGATCCTTCTCGGCGTACATCATCGCCCGCACGCTCTGCGACGAACACGGCCAGCGGCAATTCGCCGACGCCGACGAATCCGCCCTCGCTGGCGGAAACCCCGAACTGCGGAAGGTGGCGACCGCCATCCTCAAGACGGCCGGCAAGGATAAAGACCTGGCGGCGAAGTTGGAAAAAAACTAGCCGACGACGAGGCGCGGCAGGCGTGGTATCGGTTGTCGGCGGTCTATGCGACCCCGGTTTCGATTCTCAAGACGCAACTCACGGAAGCCGCGTTTCTCGAAGCCGTGATCGCGATGGAAATGGGCCTCCTGCCCGACCCGTGGCGGCAAACCGGAACCATCGCCGCCGCCGCGATGAATGCCTGGGGCGGCAAGGCGAAACCGGCCGACTTTATCCCGCGATTGCAACGTCGCCAAGGCAAGCAAACCACCAACGACGGCCGCCCGCGCTTAAGCGCCAAGGCCGCCGAATTTGAAATGCGCCGCCGATTCGGCGGCTAACCCGTAGGGGAGGGACGGAGCGGGGGCGCGGGGCAAGCCCCGCGTTCCCCTCCGTTTTTTTGTAGGCACAAAAATGGCAACGATTGGGGAACTCGCGGTCAATGTCGTCGCCAACACGGGCGGCCTCGATCGCGGTCTGAACCAATCGCGGCAATCGATCGCCTCGTTCGTCGGCTCGATGGGCCTGGCGACCGGCTCGATTGCGCGATTCATCCCCCAAGTCGCCGCCGCCGCCGGCGCGCTGGTGGGCCTCGGAAGCGCCGCGGGCGCCGTCTCGATGGGCGTCCGCCTCGCCGCCGAAGCCGAACAAACGCAAGTCGCGTTCGAGGTGATGCTTGGATCGGCTTCGCGTGCTCAGTCGATGCTCGCCGAACTTCGCGACTTCGCCAATACGACGCCGTTTTCTCTCGCTGGCCTAAACAACGCCACGAAAACGCTCTTGCAATTCGGCGTGGCGGCTGATGACGTGATGCCGACCATTCGAATGCTCGGCGACGTGGCCAGCGGCGACGAAGTAAAACTGTCGCAAGTCGCCCTGGTGTTTGGCCAGATCGCCTCGACCGGGCGATTGATGGGGCAAGACCTTCTGCAACTGATCAACGTCGGCTTCAATCCGCTGCAAACGATCAGCGACCGCACCGGCGAAAGCATGGCCGCGCTCAAGAAGCGGATGGAGCAAGGCAAGATCAGCTTCGACGAAGTTCGCCAGGCCTTTACCGACGTCACCAGCGCCGGCGGTCGCTTCTTTGAAATGACCGCCAAGCAAGGGCAGACCCTCGGCGGCCAGTGGTCCACGTTTCAGGACGCGATCCAAAACACGCTCCTGAAATTCGGCAACATGGTCGTAGGGGGCGGCAACCTCAAAGGCACGCTCGAGGGGCTTTCCGGCGCCGTCGACAACTTTACGGCGGGCCTGGAACTCGCCGGCCCGGCGCTGCAAGAAAGCTTCGCCGCGGTATCGCTCGCGATCAGCGAGACGATCACCGAAATTATGAACGTCGAAGATCCCATCGAAGCGTGGAAGATCGCCCTTGACGGCGTGGCCTGGACGTTCCAAACGATCGCCCAAACCGTCGAGTTAATCAAGATCGGCCTCCTCAGCGCCAAGGCCTCGGCCCTCACACTGGCCGAACTGGTGACGATGGCCGGCGGCAAGACGCTCGGCGCGGCGGGCGCCCGGCAAGACGTGATCGACGCAATCAACCGGGCAAGCGTTACCGACCGCACGCGCGGGGTAGGATCGGCGCGCGCAGCCGCCGAAGAAGCCGCCGGCGGAGCGAAGTCGCTCAAGTCGACGCTCACCGATCAAGACGCCGCCTTCGCCGAGCATGTGAAATTCCTCGGCGAAGAAGCGAAGAAATTCGCCAAGGATGGGCAGAAGATTTTCGAGTCGACGCGAACGCCGGTCGAGAAATTCCGCGCGGAAATGGAGCACCTAAAACTGCTCTACGACCGCAACGCGATCAGCATCACGACCTTCTTTCGCGCGGCGACCGACGCCCGCCAGAAGTTCGACGCGCAGATCGCCAGCCAGCGCAAGAACGACCCGCAATTCCAAGCGCGGGAGGAACTGCGCAAGGCCGCACAGGAACGGCAAAAGGCCCTCCGCGACGAAGCCGCCGACGCCAACGCCGCGTATCAGTCGCCGCTCAAGACGTTCGGCCAGGAGATCGCTCATTTGGTCGAACTCAGCCGCGCCGGACTCAGCCGCGAAGCCCTCGCCGGCAAGCGCAAGGAAATCTTCGATCGCGCCCGCGAAGGCCTCGGCCAGAGCGGACCGACACAGTTCGCCGGCGCCGCCCTCAAAGGCACGCAAGAAGCCTTCTCCGCAATTCTCAAAGCAGGCGCGCAGGATCAGCAACTCGAAGAACAGCGCCGCCAAACCGCCTGGCTCGCGAAGATCGAAGCGGCGATCCTCGGCCGCAAGCCCGTCCAAGTCGCCAGCCTGGGGCCGTAAGCAATGGCAGTTACCGACGTCAACGAAATCTGGGACGGCCGCAGCGGCGCCGACGACGGCAGCACGCGCACGCGCGAACGCATCTGGCGCATCATCACCGACGATCCCTTCGACGACGCGCCGATCGTCGAAGCCGCGGTCGGCGTCGTCGCCGGCGATCCCCACCCCAACGACTTCGGCGCCAAGGCCCGCAGCATCAACGCCCGTCAGGGCGAATCGCGCCTCGTCTGGCTAGTGACCGTCAGTTACTCGAGCGCCAAGGACCTCCAGCCGAACCCGCTCAACGACCCCGCAGAAATCTCCTGGGACGGCGAGCCGTTTCAGCGCCCCCTGATCAAAGACAAAGACGGCAAGGCGGTTCTCAATAGCGCCGGCGATCCCTTCGACCCGCCGATCATGCGCGACGACAACCGCCCCGTGGCGAGCGTCACCAAGAACGTGGGTTCCGTCCCGACGTGGGTGCTCAACTATCGCGATGTAGTAAACTCCGATCAGTTCACCCTCGACGGCCTCACGATCGCCGCCGGCAAAGCAAAAATCAAATGGATCTCCGTCAGCCCCCGCCAAGAGCGCAACGGCGTCAGCTTCCGCACGCTCGCCTTTCAAATCCATCTCAACAAGGACGGCTGGGCCTTTGAAGTGCTTGACCGCGGCTTCCGCGAATTGGACCCAAACGACGCGACGAAACGCATTCAAATCCGAGACGACGAAAAGCGGCTCGTCACCGAGCCTGTTCTGCTCGATGGCAGCGGCGCCCGGCTCGCCGACCCCGACGAAAACAACGCCGTCTTTCGCGACTTCGACGGCTACGAAGAACTGCCGTTTTCCGTTTTACCCCTCACCTAACCCCAAGCGAAACCGTGGCCCTCAATACCGTTTCCGGCGATCTGCAAATCAACGGCGATCTGCGCTATACCGGCTCGCTCAAGCCCGACGTCCCGCGATCCAATCTCGCGCAGACGGCGCTTGCGGCCTATCCGATCCCCTGGACCGCCTGGCGAGTGCATGACGCCCTGGCGACGAACCTGCCCGGCACTTCGGCCGCCGACGATCTGGCGCTGGTCGGCGGGACGTTCGGCAGCGCCTCGCCTTCGCTCCAAAGCTACGACGTGAAGGCGGCGGGGGCGGTTACGCTCTACGCGCGGGCTTCGCTCTGGCTTCCCCCTGAGTACGACGCCGGCCAGACCGTGAAACTTCGCTTTCATGCGGGAATGCTCACGACCGCCGCCGACGTCTCGGCGACGCTCGATGCGGCCCTGTACAAGTCCGACGGCGAAGCGGGCATCGGCAGCGATCTGGTAACCACCGCGGCGCAGTCGATCAACAGCACCACACTCGCCGACAAGGATTTTGATATTTCCGCGACGCTGCTTTCGCCCGGCGACGTGCTCGACCTGCGGATCGCCGTCGCGATCAACGACGCATCGACCGCAACCACCGTCGCCGCCATCCTCGGCGCGGCTTCGCTCCTCCTCGACATTCGCGGCTGATGAACGACGGCACGCTATTCAGCCCGAAGGCGATCGCCCAACTCCGCGCGATGTATCAGCGGTTCGCGGCCGAGGTGCGCAACGAGACCGGCCACCGCCAGCGCACCGGCGTCTACTCGCCCGAGGTGAAATTCGTCGCCAAGACCGACGGATCGGGAATCACCGCGCGTTCTTCCGACACGCCCGGCTCGGGTACGGTCACGATCTATCGCCGCGATCCGTCATCGGGCGATCTGGCGATTGTCCAAGCCAATGGCGCCAACTGGACGCGGACTTGCTACAACTGGACCGCGACGGCGATCGGCGCTACGACGTGGATCACCGTCTTTGAAGACCCCTTTGGCGACCTCTGGATTGACGCGGAGGAATGCTAAATGGGGATCAAGCATTCGCCCGGCTGCAACTGCTGCGGCGGGAAGATGGTGCTGTTTTTCGACAACAACATCACCAGCACGGGCGCTGTGGCTGCTGCGGCGTTTCTACGGAACCTTGGCCACACCGTTCACACAGACGACCCGGAAGACACCGAGGAAAATCAGTGGTCGGAAGACATTGACGATTACGATGTTGTGTTCCACGGAAGGTCCAATAGGCCATCAACGACGATCACGCCGCTTATGTCAACGGACTGGCCGGGCCGGTTGATTATGCTCGGGGAGGCGCCAGGGCAAACCAGTTACAACGCATGGAATGCCTACACCTCCACAACCGGATTGGCGGCGACGGCCAGCGTGCTATTCGGTCGGCTTGCCGATGCGGGCGACCCTGACGAATTCAACCGCTGTCCCATCGAGGGGGCGCACGATCTATGCGACGGCGTTACCTACCTCTCGGCTCTAAGTTTGTCCGGCGTCAGCGGCGGGAATGCAGTAGCTTACGCCGTGTGGGAGCGAACCGCCGTTGGACCGCCAGCCGTATACGCTGCGTCAAGTGAGTCATGGATACGGCAAAACAAAGTCGGCTCGACCGATTACATCCTGGCGCAAGACGGTGCGTGGTTAACCGATTCACATTTCGCGGCCTACGATAACGCCCTTTTTGTGAAAAACCTCGTCGAGAAGCCCGTATGAGGCCCGACTGGTTCTTGCCCTGCTTTCATCGCGGCGAAGTCCTGCGCGAAGTCCCCTGCCAACTCTGCGGCGGGCGGGATCGCCTGATTCCGATCTTCGCCTGCGACCTCTACGGCGAATGCGCCCTCGCCCGCACCAAGAGCGGCACGCACGGCGAATACCGCCAATGCCTCACCTGCGCCGACCGCACGCCCGATCACGGGTAGACCGGCATCCCACCGTACTCCACGCTCACCGCCCGCCAGCCGTCGCCCGCCTTCTCTAGCACGACGCGATAGGGCGGCCGAATCGTGGCGTTAAACGCGTTGGTGACCTCAACCTGCCCGGCGATCTCCCACCGCCCACCGCCGAGACTCCGCGGCGCCTCTTGCGCCGTCAGCGGAAAACTGGCTGTGTGCCGCACGCTCTCGTCAATCGCCAGTCGCACAAACTCCCGCGCCTTGCTCATCGCCGCGCGCTCTTCCAACACCCGCTCGACCTGCGCTTGTTCTTCCGCCGTTCGCGGCCGCGAAGGCAGCAAACTCCCCGCAAGCGAGCACGCCCCGCAAATCAGACACGGCGCCAGGACCGCCGCCAGCGCCCACGATCCCCACTTCGCCCGCGGCTGGGACGCCCGCGCCGCCGCCAACTGCTGTGCCGCCGTCGGCCGATGCGGATTCGCCCCGCACCCAGGACACCGCGACACCGCCCCCGGCGCATCCTCCAAGATCGACGCGCCACAATGCGGACACACTATCTCTTGCATCGCCAACTCCCGAAGCCCGAGCCGACCGCGGCGGCTTCGGGCGCGCCGCAGTCAGCCCGGAAAGTGGACGGACGCCCGGCCACACGCCGAGCGCAAACCACCATAGCAGCGCCACTTGCGCCAAGCCAGCAAGCCGCCCTCCCCGCCCCCGAAAAATTTTTCCTGGTCGCTATTGACACCTGTCTCCGATAGCGTACAATCAGGGCATCGAGAGCAACAACCCACAACCCCAGGAGACAGCCATGTTCGCCATCCTCACCAGCCAAGCCGGTCGCCAAAGCTTCTACGGCAACGTGCTCGGCCGCATCGAGTTCCCAACCCAAGAGCAAGCCGACCTCACCGCCCTCAACCTTCGCCTGATGGGCATCTACGACGCGGTGGCCGTGGTCAGCCTCAGCTAAGCCAGAGCCACGCGGGCCGCGGCAAGTCGCCGCGGCCCTTTCTTCCCCTCACCGGAGTTTCCAAGATGACAAACGCCCTGACCTACCAAGAACTAGCAAGCCGCATCGAGAAGGAACTGGCCAAGGAAAAGACCGACCGCCGCACTTGGAACCTGGTCGAGAAGTTCTGGCAGTACACCGGCGAATGCCAGCCCGGTTTGTTCGACCGGGCGGAGTTGCTCGAAGCCCGCATGTTCAACCAACACGGCTGGTCGCGAGACTAGCCCGCAAGCGACCCCCGCCCGCCGAGGCCGACGCCCGGCGGGCTTCCTCAAACCCCAGGAGCCTCAGCAATGACCAGCCAGAAGATTCAACAGCAAGCCGCCCGAGAGTTGAAGAAGTTCGAGATTGCCAAGCAGATCCGCGAAATACTCGACGCGGCTCGCAAAGAGTACGGGCCGACCGATTGGGACGACGACGAAATGGAGTCGCGGATCGCCGAGTTGGTGTTCGAGGAGTAACCTCTACCGTCACCCTTCCCCGTCGCTTCGCGGCGGGGCGACCCCTGAATCCCTTACCTTTGGAGAATGACCCATGCACAGCCGCACACCGACCGCCTTCCCGATCGTGATCCCGAGCGCCGACGCCACCATGGAAGAAATGGGCATGTCGCTCCGTGATTACTTCGCCGCAAAAGCGATGGCGGGGATGCTTTCCTGCCAGGACTTAATGTCCTGCCAGGACTTAATGAACGACGACACCGCAAACGTCGCGCGGTGGGCGTACAAGTACGCCGACGCCATGCTCGCCGCGAAAGAGGCGACCCGCTAACGACCCCAACGAAAACGGCCCGCGGCGTCTGACTCACGCCGCGGGCCTGACGACCCCTGACCTAACCAGGAGACCGCCGATGCTTACTCTACTCGACCTGTACCTCGAAGCAAACTGGCCCGACCTCTTGGCGGCCCTCTGTTGGACCTGCCTGGCGTTCGTGGCCGCAGTCCTCTATCTCGAATGACCATGACCAAAACCGCGCGTGACCTATTCCGCGAGCGCCTGCCCGCGGCGATCGAAGCCAAGTATCCCAGCGTCCTGCAATACCGCCAGCAGGAAAGCATATCGGGCGGGACGCTGTACCCGATTCTCAAAGGCGAGAAGAACGTATCCCTCGACACCGCCGAGCGATTGGCCCAAGCCGCCGACGTCGAACTGTGGGAGCTCATCGCGCCGGCCGAAGTGGTCGAGCGCGAGCGAAAGCGACGAGCGAGAGCGGACAAGCAGAAAGGAAGCCCATGAACGAACAAACTGTCTCAATCGTCTACACGAACTGGAAAGGCGAAACCGCCGTTCGCCGCATTACGCCCCACGCGATCCGCTACGCCGCAACGGTGTGGCACCCCGAACCGCAATGGCTCTTGGATGCCTGGGATTGGGACAAAAACGCACCGCGTTCCTTCGCCATGAAAGATATTCAGAACTGGGCGCCCGCCCCATGAACGACCACGAATCCTTCCTATCCGCGATCCGCGACGCGACCGACAAACGCGAGGCCCGCCTCATCTACGCCGACTGGCTCGAAGAGCAAGGCGACCCGCGTGGGGAACTGCTGCGGGCCTGCGTGAAAGAGATCGACGACGGCGAATCGAGCGACTGGCG
>CAZMVD010000137.1:0-10804 GCA_964569425.1 uncultured Phycisphaeraceae bacterium | reverse complement strand
GGCTGCCTACCGATTTGCTGGAGGACCTGAATCGGTGGGCCAAGGACGATTTGCGCAGTCTCAACGCACAAATTGAGTATCTGCTTCGCGACGCGGTGCGGCGGCGAACATCTCGAGCCCCGATCGAGGGGCAGCAATCAAAAAAGTCGGAAGAACCGTCCTGACTGGCACGCAACTTGCAGGGCGTTGAGCGGCCGTTGCCGCCGCGACGCGCGGGTTGAGTTCCGCCCGAAGTTTGGCGCGTCGCGCGGCGGCGGTTTTGTTTGCGGAAGCGTCTGTGGAAAACCCGCCCTTCGGGAGCACATCGAGCGGGCAGGGTTGGGCCGTCAACGTGCGCGGTGAGTTTCGGCGCGGAACTCGCCACCATACTCATTCATGAGCGCGCCAACAGGGTGACGACATGCGAGTGCAGCGATGGATCGTCAGCGTCATTGTGGGATGTGCACTGGTGCCGGCGGGGCCGACGGTCGGCCTGGACGACGACAGTTCCGCCAGAAGTGTGCGGCAGCCGCCCGATACACCGGGCAATGCTGACGCGACAACGACGGTAGAAGAAACAAGCGCGCCGTCCCATCGTCACCCGCCATGGGTGCTGGATCTGGAGTCGAAGACCTGGCCGGGCTTCCTGACCGGACTGAGCGGGTACGAGGATTTCATTCTGCCGGTGGGCATGCCGGTGTATTTCGAGGATCCGTTCATCACCACGGACCTGCGGCTGATTTACATCTATCACGGGATCCCTGACCGGTCGGAGCTTCGCGGCGGGCAGGTGCACGTGGCGGCGTTGCAGATTCGCGCTGCGCTGACGGAGCGGCTGGCGCTGATCGCCACCAAGGACGGGTACAGTTGGGTGGACAGCCATGTGACACCGGCGGGCGACGGCTGGAATGACGTGGCCATCGGCCTGAAATACGCCCTCATCAGCCGGCCTGAGGAGCAGTTTCTGTTAACCACGGGCCTGCGATGGGAATGGCGCAACGGCTCGACCGACGCGTGGCAGGGCGGCGACAGCCAGGAGTTGAGCCCGTTCCTGAGTTTTGCCAAGGGATGGGAAAAGTGGCATTTTCTGGGGCACATCGGCGGGCGGATCGCCACGGACCGCAACGACGCCAACCACAGCCTCATCTGGAACCTGCACCTGGATTACGAGCTGACGGAGACGTTCCGACCGTTGATTGAAGTCCACGGCATCCACTGGCTGAGCAACGCCGACCGGCTGCCGCTGAGCCAGGATTACCTGGACGTGGGGAGCCTGGGCGTATCGCGGGTGCGGGGGCGGGACTTTTTCTCCGCGGGACTGGGCTTCCGGTGGCAGGCGCTGGAAAACGTGTCGGTGGGCATGACGGTGGAGGTGCCGCTGGAGAGCAAGAGCGAGAATCTCCAGGACTATCGCCTGACGTTCAACACGGTCGTCAGCTTCTAGCGCGGCCGCGGAGGCGCGATACGATTGCCGCAACCGAGCGCCCGGCCGCGAATGTCGAATGGCGAATCGGGAATGGCGAATGGCAGAGTCCGACGACTCTTCGACCATCGAGCGTGTGAAGTAATGACGCGCGTGGGAAGCGGGCCCGCCATGGAACGAGGAACCAACCAGAGGAGTAGCGCGAATGCGAAGAATGTACAAGTGGACGGCGCTGGTGTGCACCGGCATGGTCTTCGGGATTCTGCCGGGGTGCGCGGAGGTGTGGCTGCTGAACCTCGCGACGCCATTTCTGCTGGCGCGGTAGCCGGGCGGACGGCTCGGCATGACGACCGATTTCGATTCACTGAGGCGCAACCAATGAGGCAACTGATACAACGTCACTGTTGGAAGCTCGCGTTGCTGGGCGCAGCTTTATTGCTGTCCGGCGGCTGTGTGGGCGCCGCACTGGGCGAGGTGTTTTTCGTGCTGGGGCCGCTGTTGTTGTAAGACGGTGCGCGAGGGTCAAGCCCGCTCCCTGACGGTCGCGGCTCGGATGGACAAGTCCGCGCGGGCTCAAAGCCCGCGGCTCGTTGTGGATGTTCCGATGGCGTCACTTCGCGCGGGGCGGGTCGGACGGTTGCGCAAACGACCGGTTGGAAAACCGGTCCCACACTCGCGATGACTGGTTGGAAACCGGTCCCACACTGGGGAAACAGCCCGCGGCCGACTTTGAGATGAAATCGCCGCCATACCGGGGTGGCGGATGGGTCGCCGTTACTCCGCGCGGGCTCAAAGCCCGCGGCTCGCCGGGTGCAACTCGGATGTAATTCACCGTGCCGGTTACCAGGTGTACTCCACCGTGTAGGTGAGTTCCACCTCGCCGTCCTTTTCGATGGTCAAGGGGAAGTGGATGGTGCGGGAGTCGATCTTCTCGAAGTCGTGGGACTTTTTGGTGATCCGCCAGTTGGTCCAGCGGTAGAGGTTTTCCTTGACGATGACCTTGACCCGTTCCTCTTGGTGGTTGCGGAGCTTGATCTGGATGGACTCCTCCATCCAGTTGCGGCGGCTGTCGGTCTTGAAATCGGTCTGGATGCGCTCGCCGACCACGTCGAAGGCGCTGCCCAGCTTGATGAGCACTTCCTCGTTCTTGGGCGTGTGGTCGATGGTGTCTTCGCCGATGAACTCCAGCGTCTGGTCGGCAGTGTCGAGCTGGCTGACGCGGATGCGGCCGGAGGGCAGCGGCATGCCCATGCCGATCTTCTCTTCGTTCTTGAACCGCAGGTAAATGTCCACCTTTTTGTTGCTCTGCACGCCGAAGTTGCGGTCGACCATCGGCGCGCCGTAGACCGGATAGCGCGAGCCCAGCCCGTAGTAGACCAGCACCTTCTCGCAGGGCACTTGGCGCGCCGTGGGAAAGAGTTCGATCTGCTTGGTCGAGTTGTCGGGCAGCGTGGTCGGCCGACCGAGAGTGTACAGGTGGTACTCGAAGAAGGACTTCTCCTCGAAGCCGGCGGCGTCCATTTCGGCGGCCATGGCCATGGCCCGCTTGGCATATTGGGGCTGAAACTGCGGCTGGGGTGCGCGGTTCACATCGCCGGCGATGAGTTTGAGCTTGGCCTCGGGATAGGTGGCGCCGGACTGGTTGATGATGCTGACCCAGGCGCCGACGTCGAGCAGGCCGCTGTTGGCGTCCGAACCGGGCGTGAACACGATATTGTAGTCGGCCCACCACGCCATGGCGCGGGTTTCGTAGGTGACGCGGACGCGCTGGGCGCCGGCCTTGGCGGCCATCACGTCCCACACCAGCGTGGGCTTGGTGATGAGCCCGCCGGGCAGTTCGCCGAAGCGGACGTTGGAATACCCGTTTATTACCTGCACGCCGCCGTCGTCCCCCTTGAGCAGGATCCCGCCGGAGGTGCTCAACAGCGTGCCGGTGAAGGTGGAGATTTTTTCGCCCTGGGCCTGTTCGACGGTGATGGGCCGATCGAGATAGCGCTGCATGAGCTTCTCGGTGCTGACGAGGTCGAACTCGAAGTTCTGCTCGAGCACGCGCGTGCCCGTGGCGTCAGTCAGCGAGGCGAAGGTGACGGTGGTGGGGTCGATCTGGCCGGCGACGTCGGAAAATCGCAAGCTGCTGCGACCCGCGGGCAGCGTGACCTCGCGCTCCTGCTTGACGACGGCGTAGCCGGGGATCATCTGGCGCAGGTCGTAGGGCTGGAAGCGGCCCTGCATGCCGGGCTGGTAGATTTCGGGGCGCACCGCACCCGGCGTGGCGGTGCTGTAGATGGTCAGGGCGGTGGCGTCGCCTTCCGCCCCGCGCACAACGCCCTCGACGCCCAGCGCCGCGATCATCGCCACAAGCGCAATGCCCGTCCCATGGGCTCGGGTCACGTGGAAACCTGCGGTACGTGGTGTCGGCCCATCCGAATAAACGCGAACACTGACCATGGTGGCATCCTTTCTGCAACTCTGGTGCAAACCGTTCGCCGGTTGCGGCGCACGCACTATCTTCGATACTCTGTTGGACACCGCAAGCGGCGGAAAGTTCCTTAAGCAAGGTACCGCGTGGCGAGGGGCCGGATGCGACCGCCGCGAGCAATAATCAGGAAGATTCCGCTGTGTGCGAACGCCGGGGGTCCGCCGCCGCATGATTCGCCTTTTGAACGATCCGCCGCTTTCGGGCCCACAGAACATGGCCCGCGACGAGGTGCTCCTGTACGAGGTGTGCGCGGGCAGCGCTCCGGCCACGATGCGGCTGTATCAATGGGACGCGGCGACGATCTCGCTGGGATACTTCCAATCCTTCGCAGATTATCGTGCGCAGGCCGCCCCGTTGTGCGAACTTCCCGTCGTGCGCCGCCTGACGGGCGGCGGAGCGATTTTGCATGACCTGGAATTGACCTACTCGTTGGCCCTTCCCGCAGGCGACCCCCTTCTGGGTTCGGGCGCCAACCACCTTTATGCGTTGGTCCACAATGCCATCATCGCAGCGCTGGCGGAATTCGACGTGCAGGCGGCGCCCTGCGGCGTGTCCGATGACTCCACGCCCACCCGCGGTCCCTTTTTCTGTTTTGCGCGCCGCCACTGCTTTGATGTCATTGTGGGCGGCGACAAGATCGCCGGCAGCGCTCAACGGCGCACGCGCCACGGAACGCTGCAGCATGGGTCGTTGATTCTCGGGGACCGATATAGTCAACCGTTACGGTACCGCTGGCCGTTAGAGTTTGGCGAGAGTGCGGCGCGCCTGCGGGTGGTGCTGCCCGAGCGGTTCGCGGAGTGCGCCGGTCGGGCCGTAGCGACCGGGGCGTGGACCACTCAGGAGCTGGCACAGGTTGAGTCGTTGGAAAGCAAGTACGCGGGCGCGGACTGGACGCAGCGCACCTGAGGCCGTCATCGTCCCACAGGATGCCCGCCATCGGCCGGGCCGCTTCGGTGACTTTCGTTGGGGTCGCCGGTGGGCCAGGACACTGGCTTCGACGTATACTGAAACCATCCACGATGCGGAACGGTGAACCGTCCCGCAACATCGGCTTGCCATAGGAGTGCGATTTGAACCCCGAATGCGACCGAGTGTCCTTACGTGAATGTCAGTTCGCGGATCGATCCATGAAGAACGCGGGTGGCGCGAGATGTCGAGGGACCTGTCCCGGTGACGACAGGCATTCAGCTTCGATGCGCCGATTGCGCATTCTGCGATGCGCATGGCTTGCGCTGGTAATTCCGACGGCTTGCTCGGGGTGCGGAGTGTTCTTCCCCGGGGCGCTGGTACCCGGGGACTTCGGCGGAACATTGGATTGCGTCATGCGCGCCACCGACGAAAACGGCATGACAGTGGAGGATGAGTTTTCGCAACCGGCTGAGGCGACGGTGGGCGACGATGGAACGCTCACGGTGAATGGCGAAACCATCGTCGTCGGGGCGGAGGTCACGCGGTCGATCCCGACGGCGGATCTTGCCTTCACGGTAACTACGATTCGCCGCGGACTTGGCGGGATGCTCGTGGAATACGCCCCGCGGCCAACGCTGCCCGGCATCACCGTCGAGGGCGTGCTGACGGAATTGTATGGCAACATCTCGGGCGCGATCTCGGTGGAGGCGGAATCGTCGCTGGAATTGGGCGACGTGGACGGGGTGAGACCTTTTGAAGTTCGGTGCGCGGGGCGGTTGCCTCGCCGGTAATCGGGTTGGCGCGGTGCGCGGCGCGGCGCATTCCAAGACCGGGGTTGGGTCGGTCCGTACTGCGCGGGCTGTCTTTGGGTTCGTCAGGAAGCCGGCGGGCGCAAAGGCCGACCGTGTGGTGTTTGCGGCCCACCCTGCACGAAAGGAAAGTCTCGACTATAATCCGTCGAACGATAGGGAAGGCGATTCTTTCGACAGGAGATACGAGATGGGAATTTCGAAACTCTTCCTGCTGTCCGCGATCTTGCCGATCTGCGGGATCGGTCTCAAAGTCAAATTTTGTTGAGGGAGCGCCTTCGATATGCTCGGTACGGGCATGGTGCTGGCAGGAATCCCTTTGATGATTGTCACCTGGAACAAGGGCAAGAAGCCGAAGTAAAGCTTCGCGACTTGAGCCACGATTTTGCGCCCGAAAACAGTCGCCCCGCGATGCGTATTCTCTGCGGGCCGGATGTCCTGATGCGCAGCGATGGGCCGCCCGGAAGCAGGCAGCCCATCGCCGCGCGGTTCATGTCCGCGATCCTGCGCCGGGCGCTACGGCGCGGTCGGCGTCATCACCGCATTGACATTCGCGGTGGTCTGACCGGCCAACACCTCCACACCGTTCACCGCGGTGTCGTCAAAGCCGCCCAGCGAGAATTCCACGCGATAGGTTCCGGTTACCAAGCCGCCGAAGGCGAAGGCGCCGTCGGCATCCGTCGAAGTGCTGGTCACTTCCGCTCCGTCAAGGAAGGCCGTCACGGCAGCGCCCGCCAATGGGCCGCCCATGTCGTCCTGCACCGTCCCGCTGATCGATCCGGCATCCAACAGGTCGATCAGCCGCATGGCGATGGAGGGGGCAAAGCGGAACATGGCGATCTGTCCGACCGAGTCAATCCGTCCGCCGGGGATCGGCAGGAACGCGCGACTGAGATCCACGTCAAGGAGGAGAACGGTCTCCTCGCCGGCAGCCACCTCGAACGTGAAATGGAGTTTGATGCCCGTCTGTGCCCCGCTGGGCACGCGGAGCACAAATTCGCGTCCGTCGATCAGCGTCACCCTTCCCTCGGTAACGATGAGGCGCATTTGCGTATAGGTTCCCGCCGGAATATCGGCTTCCGCGAGCAGGTCGGTCCGGCCGTTGCGAAGGTCGAGCAGGTTGAATTCCCTGGTTCCTTCGAAGATGACGACGAACGGGTTGCCGCCGGCATCCTCGCAATCGCTGTCCGCGCTGCAAACGTCGGCACAAGCGCCATCGACGCACACCTGGCTGTCGAGACAGTCCACCGGAACGTTCGAGCACGATCCATCGACGGGGTTGCAGGCGTCGGCCGTGCAGGGATCCGCGTCATCACACGATGGAACCGCATAGGAACAGAGATCGTTCACGCACGTATCGGTCGTGCAGGCGTCGGCATCGTCGCAATCGGCGTCGAAAGCGCAAGCACGCACGCACCGGCCGTCCTCGCAGGTCTCGTCCACTCCGCAACCGACCGGCGTGAAGGTGCATTGCCCGTCGTCCAGATCGCAGGTGTCGATCGTGCACGGGTCCGCGTCATCGCAGGTCGGCCCGGCCGCACAAGCCCCGGCGAGACAGACGCTGGACCCGCACAGGTCCGCCTCCGCGCCCGCGCGACGCACCTCGACGCGGGTGATGGTAATCAATGCCTCTTCGATGAATTCAAATGGGAACGGCGCGTCGGTGATGAGCAGACGCATACTTCCCAAACCGCCGTTCGATTCGTCCGGTTGCGGCGCGGGACGGCAACTCAGGCCCGCCACGCCCACACCCAGGACTGCAAGAACCACTCCCGCGAGAGAAACTCGTCCGCACATGGTTTCGTCCTTTCAATAGGAATGGGGCTGGATCAAGGAAATACGAGAAGTTTTCCGGCACGGGCTTCTTGCTCGCCCTGACCCAGAGCAAAGTCGGACGCCGGCAGCCCTTGATCAGACTATACCCAAACGTAAATCATACGATAAACTCGAAGGGGGTTGAGCCCGGTCGGCTGCCGCCTCGAATAATATCGGCCGGACCAGGCGGCCGGTCCACGGTCGGCCGATAACCCGCGCCGGCGACGCGCGCGAATGCATCAGGATCGGACGGAGCCCACTTTCGTGTAGCGGAACGGGGACAACCGGCCTGAAGTCGCCGAAAGGAACGAACCATGCGTATTGCGTTTCAATCGACGGTCGTGCTTGCCATGTTGTTCATGGTTGGACGGGTCCAGGGCGACATCGTCATTACCCTGAGCGCTCGCGCCCCGAGCGGCCAGGCCATTACCGGACCGGTGGCCGTGGGAACCCAGGCCACCGTAGACATCCTGCTTTCCGCCAGCGGCACCGACAACCCGCTGTCCGATTTGCGCAGCCTGGTGTTTGACGTCAATGGCACCAGCGCTGATCTGGTGCCGATTCAGTTCACCTGGTTTCTGGATCCGACGGCCTATGGCTTCCAGGCGGCGGGTCTGCCGACACCCTCGGCCGCGTCGGTGCTGTTGATGAGCCAGCCGAATCTGTTGACCCTGAGCGCCGCCCCGATTCTGGTCGGGACCCTGGCGGTTACCGTGAACGGCAATGGCACGTTGACGGTGCTGGGCGATGCCGAATCCGGCTCGAGTGCGACGGAGTTTTCGGCCAGCTTCGTCGCGCCGCGGGACTTTTCGCCGGCCCTGGGGAACATCTCGGGAGGCACCCTGGCGTTCACCGTCTCGAATGGCCAGGAACCCGATCCGGGCAATGGCAATGGGAATGATAATGTGCCCGGCAACGACAATGACAACCAAAACACCAACACGAACGACAACGTGCCGGATAACACCAACGACAATGGCGACGACAACGGCAATGACAATGGCAATGACAATGAGCCGCCGGCTAACGGCAACACCAATGCCAACAACAACACCAACGACAATTCGGGCGGAAACGGCAACGACAACGGGGCGGGCAACGAGAACGACAACGTCAACATGGGCCCGCGCGTTGGCGTGCGCTTCTGCGGCATCGGCATGGTCAGCCCGTTGATCGGCGTGTTCCTGCTGCTCAGCCTGACCCGGGTCACCGGCAGACGCCGGTAACTGCTACGTAGCCGATCATGAAATTGTCGAAGCGCGAGTTGCCCCAGCCGCCGAAGGCCACCCGGCCCGCGGCGTGGTCCGGTTGCAAGGCGGGAGCGACGTAGGGCGGGCTCCGCCCGCCTCCCCGGCGGTATACGAGTTGCGGCGGGCATAGCCCGCCCTACGTTGAGCACGACCTACCTGGCTGCTGCGAATCCAGCAGCGTGGCCTCGCCGTTCACGAACGAGTGCAGGTGGATGCGCTTGCACTTGCCGGGATCGTCATACAGCTTGAAGCGGTAGCCGTTGTTGGCGTCGGTGTAACGCACCCAGAGGTAGTTGCCCGGATCGGCGAAGGCGGTGATGGAGACCTGGACCATGTAGTCGTCGTCGGAGAAGTTCTCCACGATGGCCTCCGCCTGCCGCCCGTCGCCGCTCACCTGGAGCGTACCGGAGACCAGCGAACTGTCCGCCAGCCCGCCGATCTCACCGATTAGCTGTCTCGCCATAGTCGGCCCTGCACCCACTCATTCGCGCCGAGAGACTCTCTCAAAGGATGGACCTGCACTAAGATCGTAATCCCACTTAACAACCGGAAGATCTCCAGCCTCGCAAATCACCATTTCTTTCACATCATCGAAACATCTCGAATACCAATCTAGGTAACTCCTGGCCGCTG
This sequence comes from uncultured Phycisphaeraceae bacterium, assembly GCA_964569425.1. Classification (GTDB taxonomy): domain Bacteria; phylum Planctomycetota; class Phycisphaerae; order UBA1845; family UBA1845; genus JACQXM01. The sequence goes on along the minus strand of CAZMVD010000137.1, from coordinate 1,507 downwards.
ATCGCAGGGATTCTCGCCGGCCATCGATGGTTAGCATTTCCGCTTCCGACACGTAGCGTAGCCGGCCGCTGCGCGTAAAGTACAAATTGTCTCGCAGCACAACTTCAATATAGTAGGCCGCGATCTCACCCACAAGCCACGCCTCGCCATCCTGCCACGGCAAATAGCTGGAAAGTGGATAGCAAAAGGCCCATTCCGTTAGTCCCTCATCAGGTAGCTGGCGCACCAAGAATGGAACCGCTCTCGTTCCAAAGCTATTCACATATGAGATTGATTCTGGCCTAAACGGATCGCAGCTTTCCGCGTTTGACTCCCATGGCAGTCCACTCCCCGCCCGTTGAGCACGTCGAATCGCGGAGACCCTGTCGCTCCGAAGCGCCGGAGGACAGTTGCCCTCGCGTACCACACTCGTGAACCACTTTTCAAGGTCGGTAATGTCCTGCGCACCCGTCTGGGCGGAACAATCGGAGTTCTCGACCGTCGTTGGCCGCCGCTCTATCGCCGTCCCCTCGCCGAGCTGGGCTGTTCCTGTCGTCTCAACCGGATGACGACATGTAATGCCAACAAGCAGGATCACAACCACAACGAAAAGCTCGCCTATTCGTGCCTTATGAGCCATCACGTTCATTGACTCCACAATTAATCGGATTCAATCTGCCCATTCTCAGTTTGACGCAGGAATACACGAGCACTTTGGACTGCCCGGACCACTGCCCGGTGGAACAGGGTAATTGCAGTCCACCAATGCCTGCTCCGTCGTATCATGTGGACCACTAATCGGTTCTTGACCGCACTTTTGATACCATCCACATCCATCATTATCGCATAAATGGACCATTGAATGCCCGCCACTTAGGGGACTCTGGAATATCGGATCCGTTCCAGGCGGACATGATGGGCTCTCGCCGGGGCCGGGACAAGGTAGGTCCGTACTGGGTGGAGGTGGAGGTGGGTACGGATCGCCGGGAAACTGCTGAATCCACTCTTCGTGACCAAAGGCGTACCCATGACAATTATAAAACTTCGTTTGCTTGCACCTGTCGGATACTTTTACCCATCTCCAATCCCAGTCAATATGTGGGCACCGGCACTTGGGTTCAGGCGCAGGAGTACTCGGTCCACTTCTCGGGCGGTTCCAGAGGCCATTCCAATCCAGATTATTCATGGGACTATAGTTGCCATATGAATAAAGTACGAGCGAACTGTGATACTCGTTACCCGGGCGGTTCCTTCCAACAAGTGGATCCCGTTGCAGAAAACGCCGGCGCCCGAATGTGAATTGCCTTTGACGGTTTTGATAACTGCCGACCTCTGCATCGACAAGTAACCCCTGATGCCCAAACGGCTGTCGGACGCCCGTCGCCGTACGCCCCGGGTGACGGCCTAAGCCCTGCGGCAGGCTGTCGAACAACATCGCATCGGCGCTGTCGTAGTCTCCGTCGAAGTCCAGGTCGAGGAGGCGGCAGGCGCCCGCGACCGGCCCCGTGCAGGTGACCCCCGGCGTGCC
>CAZMVD010000136.1:0-11209 GCA_964569425.1 uncultured Phycisphaeraceae bacterium | reverse complement strand
TCAACCCTTGCTACCTCTTGATTCTCAAGACAGTCGCTTCGTGGCTTCGTGCCTTCTCCCCCATTCGCCATTCTTGATTCGCCATTCGCCATTCCCCCGCGCCGAACGGCCTGACCGCGGTTTACCAACCGGCCATCAGGCAAACCGTCGCGAGCCCCGACCTGAGCTGGACTTCATCAGGGGCCACTCAACGGAACGTAATCCTCAGCGGCGCGGCGCACCTGCGGCAGGTGCCTCGGCGCCTGGGATGGCGCCCGGCTTCAACAGCCGTGTACCGTGCTGTTTCTGTTGCTCGATGTAATGATCGACCAGCTTCTCCACGTCGTTGTCGAACTCCGCGGAGATTCTCTCTCGAATCTCTCTGACCGCCCGCACGCCCTCATCCTTCATGATCGTCGTCTCCCAGCAGCTCCAGTGGCGTGACCAGGGCAGGGACGAAAACGCCCAGCATCCCGTTGACGCGCCGGATATGTTCAAACTTGTTCGCATTCGCCAGGTGGCTGCAATTCCAGGTCACCAGGAAGTCGCAACGATGATGGGACGCCAGTGCCAGGTGTAACGCGTCACCGGCCGGATCGCGCGGCATGACATTCCGCGCGATGTAACTTTGAACGATCTCCGCCACCGCCGCATCCACGGGCACCAGCGGCAGGTCCGCGATCAGCCCGAGGCAGTCGTCACGTGCGGGAAAATCGCCGCGGGAGAGTTCTTCGACCACCGCCACACTCGTAACCAGTTCATGCCTGTTTCTGGAGGCGTTCCACCACGTTCGAGTCCACTCGCGCCGCGCCGCCATCGCGGGCTCGCTACGCGCTTCGAAATAGAAGCTGGGAATGGTGGTCTCGATGTAGATGCGCTTGCGCATGATTCATGCCCGCCAATCGGCAATCGGCATTCGGCAATCGCCAATGCCGCCCCCATTCTACCACCCCCAACCCCCCGGACCATCCGCCACGTGCGCTGCCGCCAAAACGCTACGGGCTGCGCTTGACCCTCTCCCCCACCGCCCGGCACCATTCCACCTCCGCCGCCGCCCAGCACCCGAACACCCAGCCCGCGCCCAGCTCCACCGACAAATCGATCACTTCGCCGTCGCCCCATCGCCGCACCACCCCACACCCCGCCCTAAGTGCCATCTCCATGTCACCCTCGGATACCCGCAGCAGGTAATTCGTCCCCCAACACACCGCCAGCACCACCCCGCTCCCCGCCGCCACCAGCACCGGCGTCCCGCACAGAATCCGCCGCCGCGCCCCCGCCGGCCCCCGCCCCAATTGATCCCACACCCGCTCCACCACGTCCGGATGGCTGCCGCACCCGTAATACGGATCCCCCACCGCCTCCGGCCCCACCACCGACACGCCCGCCCCGTTCCGACACAACAGCCGGATCACCCCCGCATTCGCCGGATGTCCCAGAATCGCATCCGCTTGTTCCGCTCTCATCCGGCCACTCCAATGCTCCAGTCAATTGACCCATGACCTGACAAACACGACCTCAGGTCGACCCCCACGGGAAAAACCTCCCCCTTCCCGTTACAATCCCCTCCGGCAGCCCTGGACCCGTAGCGGCGGCACCGGCCTCGAACCTGCTGCTTGTTGACTGTTGCCTCGTTGCCTTGTTGCCTCGTTGCCTTGATTTCGGTTTTCGGCGTTTCGGTTTTCGGCGTTTTAACGTTGCTCTACTTCGACAACAACGCAACCACCCGCCCGCTCGACGAAGTCGTCGACGCCATGCTCCCCTTCCTCCGCGACGCCTATGCAAACCCCTCCAGCATCCACCAGTTCGGCCAGTCCGCCCGCCACCAGGTCGAACTCGCCCGCGAACAAACCGCCCGCCTCATCGGCGCCGCCCCGCGCGAAATCATCTTCACCAGCAGCGGCACCGAGAGCATCAACACTGCCATCCGCTCCGCCCTCGCCGCCCGCCCCAACGGCCGCCGCATCCTCACCACCGCCGTCGAACACTCCGCTACCCTCCGCGTCTGCGAGCACTTCGCCGACCAGGGCTACACCGTCGACTATGTCGGCGTCGACCACGCCGGCCGCCTCGACGAAAACGAGTGGCAGGCCCGCCTCACCGAAAACGTCGCCCTCGCCACCCTCCTCCACGCCAACAACGAAACCGGCGCCCTCTTCGACGTCCCCCGCCTTGCCGCCCTCGCCGCCGACCGCGGCATCCCCGTCCACGTGGACGCCGTCCAGTCCGCTGGCAAGCTCCCCATCCCCGTCGCCGATTGGCCCGTCAACTTCCTCAGCCTCTCCGCCCACAAGTTCCACGGCCCCAAAGGCGCCGGTGCCCTCTACGTCCGCAAACGCTCCCGCGCCACCCCCCTCATCCTCGGCGGCAGCCAGGAACGCAACCTCCGCGGCGGCACCGAAAACGTCCCCGCCATCATCGGCCTCGCCGCCGCCGCCCAGGCCGCCCTCCGCGACATGCCCGACACCGCCACCCGCATCGCCCACCTCCGCGACGATTTCGAGCGCCGCCTCCTCGCCGCCGTCCCCTTCGCCTCCGTCAACGCGGCCGGCGCCCCCCGCATCCACAACTCCGCCAACATCTCCTTCGCCGGCCTCCAGGCCGAGGCCGTACTCATCGTCCTCAGCGAAGCCGGCATTTGCGCCTCCAGCGGCGCCGCGTGCAGCAGCGGCTCGCTCGAACCTTCCCACGTGCTCAAAGCCATGCACGCCGACGAGCGCATCGCCCACGGCGCCATCCGCTTCAGCTTCTCACGCTTCACCACCCCCGCAGAAATCGACCAGGCCGTGCAGATGATCCCCCCCCTCCTCACCCGCCTCTCCGCCCTCACCCCCCACTCGCCTCAATAGGCAATCGCCACCCCCCCTGCCTCTCGCCCCTCGTTTTGACTTTTCGACGTTTCGACGTTTTGACGTTTTTGTGTTCCCGCCCACCTCCGCATCCACTTCGTGCCTCCGTGGCTCCGTGCCTACGTGCCTTTCCACCATTCGCCTTTATCCACGTCCCTCGGGATCCTACCTCGCCTCACGCCCCTCGCCCCTCGCAACTCGTCCAGGCCCTCCCCGATGAGGAAGACTTCGACGACGACAACTGGAACTTTCGTGCGTCTCGCATGATAGGCATTATTCTCGGACCCTTGACATGCACGCAAATCGCGTTCTATTATACGCATTATGCGTGCAAGCCCCGCTATCGAGGCGCTCTTCCCTGATACCCGAAGGGCCATCTTGGCTACGTTGTTGCTCCACGCAGATCGCGAATGGTACTTTCGCGACCTGGCAAAGCACCTGGCCCTTCAGCCCTCAAACCTGACCCGCGAACTGAAGAAGCTCACTGATGTCGGGATTCTCCGCCGCCGCAAAGACGGCAATCGGGTCTATTACCAGGCCGAGCAAGGGTCCCCCATATTCCCTGATCTGCGAGGCCTCATGCTCAAAACCTCCGGCCTCGTCGACGTGCTCCGTGAAGCCCTACGACCGGTCCAGGACGAAGTCGTATCAGCCTTTGTCTACGGCTCGATTGCCCGCGCCGAGGAAGTGGCCGAGAGCGACATCGACCTGATGGTTATCGGCAATACGAGCCGATTCGAGCTTACCAAGCCGCTCCGGCAGGCAGAGCGACAACTCGCCCGCCCCGTCAATGTCACTGTGTACAAGTCCGCAGAATTCGCTAGAAGGGTCGCGTCGGATGAACATTTTGTCGGCGCAGTGCTCGACAAGGAAAAGCTTTTCGTACTGGGCGACGCGAATGACCTGGAGCGAGCTGGAAAACCAGAAGCGCGTAGCCAAAGAACCGACGACCAAGTCGGAAATCGACGACCTTCGCGCGCTCGCCGAAAGAAACCTTAACGATGCCGCTCTGCCCCAACTCTCTGCCGACGGCCGTTTCAGCATGGCCTACAATGCCGCACGCACGCTCGCAACCATCGCAATTCGAGCGGCAGGCTACCGCGTCAAGCAATCTGGCGGTGCCCACTACAACACCTTCGTTGCCCTGCCAATCGCGATGGGCGAAGCACATGACATGTGGGCGGCCTACTTCGATAGCTGTCGCCAATCCAGAAACGATCTCAGCTATGGTGCAGCGAGTGTCGTCAGCGACAGTGACGCTCGCGAACTCCGGGGGAAGGCCGCTGAGTTCAAGGACAACGTTGAGCAGTGGCTTCGATCAACCCACCCGACGCTGATCTAACGCGCCTTCCGGGTTCATAAGCGGCCGAACAACTCGCCTCCTGCCACTCGCCACTTGCTTTCCACATTCCGCAACCTCGCATTCATCGTGTCCGCACCCAACTCTGATATCTCAAATCTGATCTCTTAAATCCCCCCTCGCCGACTGCCCGCCACGCCCTCCCTGTCCTCTTCCGAAATCCGAAATCCGCAATCCGCAATTCCCACCCCTCCCCGTACCAACCCGAAAACAATAAAAAATTGCAAATTAATATTGACAACCAATAATCCATCGGTTAGGATATTGTTCGGTAGCGCCGGGCTCGCCGCCCGCGCGAATCAGCACAAAGGAAAAACGCCCATGTCCGCCACTCAACCAACCGCCGACGCACCCCCCGCCCCCGTCAACCTTGCCGCCACCCGCATCCTGCACCCGCCCAAACCCTCGCCCCGCACTGCCGCCGTTGGCCTCGCCTTCGGAATCCCCCACCAGATCGGACCGCTCCCCGTCGTACCACCCATCCGTCTCCCCCTCGCCCCCGGCACCATCATCTTCCTCACCGGACCCTCCGGCAGCGGAAAATCCTCCGCCCTCGAGGCCATCGCCGCCCAGTGCCCCGCCGCCTGCCGGGTTGACCGTATCAGCTTCCGCTCCGAGTCGGCGGTCATCGACCTCATCGCCCCCGCCGCCGGCCTCTCCGCCGCCGCGCAAATCCTCACCGCCTGCGGCCTCTCCGAACCACAACTCTGGCTCCGCCGCTTCGATCAGCTCTCCGACGGCGAGCAATTCCGCGTCCGCCTCGCCGCCGCCCTCGCCGGCCATCGCCACGCCGCCGGCGCCGCCCCCTTGCTGTGCGACGAGTTCTGCTCCGCCCTCCACCCCCGCCTCGCCCGCGCCCTCAGCTTCAACCTCGCCCGCCTGCTCCGCGCCCGCGGCCTGTGCGCCGTCCTCGCCGGGTGCCACGACTATGTCACCACCGACCTCCACCCCGACGTCGTCGTCCGCTTCGCCGCCCCCGCCCGCTGCACCGTCGAACGCCCCCCCGTCCCCGCCCGTCCCCGCTTCAGCCTCCGCCGCCGCCTCGAAATCGTCCTCGCCGGCAAACGCGATTACGACGCCTTCGCCGCCATGCACTACCGCCCCACCGGCGAACTCGGCTTCGTCGATCGCGTCTTCCTCCTCCGCGATCGCGCCCGCCACACCCCCCTCGGCGTCGTCGTCTACGCCTTCGCCCCCCTCGAACTCGCCCACCGCAACCGCGCCACCAACGGCTGGTTCCTCCGCCGACCCGACCGTCTCAACCGCGACCTCCGCATCCTCCGCCGCTTGGTCATCCACCCCGACCTCCGCGGCTGCGGACTCGGCCACGCCCTCGTCCGCCAGACAATGCCACGACTTGGCACGCCGTTCGTCGAGTGCCTCGCCGCCCTGGGCGCCTTTCACCCCGTCTTCGAAAAAGCCGGCATGACCCGCATCGGCGCCTGCGCCCTGCCCCCCGCCCGCGCCGCCGCCCTCGAACGCCTCCGCGCCCTCGGCGTCGATCCCCTCGCCCGCGACTTCCTCGCCCTCGCCTGCCGCCGCCGCGACGTCCGCGAAATCGTCGCCGCCGCCGTCCGCGCCTGGTACGCCGCCACCACCGGCGGCGGTGACAAGCGCGTGGCACAACAGGCGCCCTACACCCTGGCGCGCACCTTCCGCGGACTCATCGCCGCCCGCCCCGTCTATTACCTCTGGAAACGCCGAAAAATCCCCGCCCCCCCCGCCGGCGCGCCCCCCCCCAGCCTCAACGCAGACAGGACCCCCGCAACATGAACCAAGACCGCCATCTCAACCGACCGCTGGGTGCAACCCCCGCGCGGCGCCGTCTAACGGCACCCGGCCGCGCCGCCGCGCCATTCGCCATTCGCCATTCGACATTCGACATTCGACATTCGACATTCGACGTTCGACATTCGACGTTCGACATTCGACATCCGGTCCTGCCATCCCTTCGCCGGGGACGCCGCCGCGGCCGCGCCCCCGGCGAGGGCCCACCTTCCGTCTTGCCTTTACGCCGAAGCCGCTACGAAAAACTCAGCTTTCGACTGCCGCAACGCCACGCGCGATGCTCAAACTTCCCTTGACCCCGAAGGCGTTACGAATTCGAGATTTGGACTACCGCAACGCGACGTGCGATGTTCGGCCTTGCCCTTACGCCGAAGGCGTTATGGATATCAGCCCTGGGTTGCCGCGCAGCGGCTACCCAGGGATAACGGACCCGCCAAAGAACAACTCTGAAGGAGTTGTGGAGCCTGCAAATCCAAACAGACACCCGGCACGAACACCGGCCACACCCCGATGGGGTACGATGCCGCCTATTCTCCCCCGTTCATCCGCGCAATCACCCGCCCCGCATCCGGCGCCGCCCCCGGCGCCCGCCGCCGCGGATCCACCACCATCGCCACCCGCTCGTCGTTCATCCGATCCACCACCAGCGACAGGTATCCCCCATCCTTCATCCCCGGCACCACCACCGCCAGCGGCTCCAGCGCCACCGGCAGAATCGACTTGCCCGGCGGCTCCCGCAATCCGCTGAAGTCGTCCCCTTCCTTCAGCGCCAGCGTGAACCGACCCTCCGCATTCTCCGATACCCGATACTGAATCGTCGCACAGTAAGACTTCGTCCCATCCTGCGGACTCACCGGACCATCCTGCGGCAACATCACACTCGCCACCCGATACTCCTCGTCCCGCGTGTTCGCCGGCGCCACCGCCTTCAGGTCCTTGTGCACATACCGCGCATGCCCCGTGTCCACATACATCGCCTCCGGATTCACCGTGTCCTCTTTCTGCTGCGTCGCCTCATACCCATCCGGCTCGATGAAACCCCGCGGCCCGCTCGTGAACGAAGCCAGGTCAAGCTGCACCTGGTACGCGTACAGCTTCTCCCCATTCGGCGACCAGTCCCGAACATTCACCTCCACCCCGATCAAGTCCCCCGGCAGCGCCCCCAGCGTCGCCGTCGGCCCGCCCCGCACCGGCCGCCCGTTCACCACCACCGCCTCCAACGTAAATGTCGGACCCCCCCCCCACGCCGCGCAACCCAACGCCGCGAAAAACAAAACGGCCAGCCTACGATCAAAAAATGATTTCATGACCATGCTCCGAACTCGCAGAACCAGCGACGCGCCGCCGCGCCGCAAGCCTCAGTTGCGCCGCGCCGACCAGCCCACGCCTCGCAAATCACCGACGCCCGCCGATCTTATCCGCCACCCCCACCCCTGTGAATCCACCACCCCCACAATCCCCACCCTCGACCGCCGGTCGGCCTGGTACATCCCCGCGGCCGTGCTCAATCGGCCTTCACGGCCCCTCGGGGCTCTCCCCGGCCCGGCACAAACCGAGTAGAATAGAACCATGAACGACGAAGCGAGGCGACTCTACCAGGCGTTCGACGTACTCCCGCTCAAAGCCGATACCAAAGACCTGCGCGTCGACCTCGATCGCTGCCGTGGCGACGCAGAGGGCGTGGTCAAGAAACTCCACAGTCAACTCGTGCTCGCGCAGCGCCCCGTGCAACTGGTCCTTGCCGGCCATCGCGGCAGCGGCAAGTCGACGGAACTATTCGCTCTCAAAACCCGGTTGGAATCGGAGGCCCCGCGCCACTTCTGCGTCTATTGCGACCTGCGCGAAGAAATCGACGTCAACGACGTCGATTTTCTCGACGTCCTGGTCGGCGTCCTGCGGCGAAGCGTGGTGGATTTGCAGGAACGGGAAAAGATCAACCTGAAGCCGGCCTACTTCAAGGACCGCGTAACCAGACTGTACAAGGCGTTGAAGTCCCCCGTGAAGCTGGAGGGCATCAAGCTGCCGGACATGTTCGGAGAACTGGCCGTCACCATCAAGGGCAGTCCCGACGCCCGAGCCGAACTCCGCAAAGTCTTCGAACCCGACGCCGGCAACTGGATGGTCGCGGCCAACGAACTGATCGGCGAAGCGGTCCTGAAGCTCTCGAAGAAGAAGTACGGCGGCCTTGTGATCCTCGTGGACGACTTGGACAAGATCGCGCGCCGCCCGATGGACGCCGCCCGTTGCTCACTGGCTGAGAACCTCTTCATCCATCGCGCCGCCCAGCTTACCGGCCTCGGTTGCCACGTCGTCTATTCCATGCCTCTGGAATTAGCCTATTCGCATCATCGCCCCGAAATCAGCAAGTGGTACGGCGGAACCGTCACCGTCCTTCCCATGACCAGGGTTCAACAACGTCCGCCGAACGAGGACGACGATCCCGCGGGGTTGCAGGCGTTCCGCGACATCATCGATAAACGCATCGTTCATGCTAACTCGAAGTTCAAGACCCTGTTCGATTCAGAGGGCACCCGCGATGAGATCGTCCGCCTCAGCGGCGGCCAGCCGTTCGAGTTGATGCAGCTCATCCGTCGCGGCATGGCCCGGTCGCTTCCCATCCGGGCCGACATGATCGCCACGCTCCGCGCGGAATCGGCGCGCGACTACGTGTGGCTTCGCGAGGCACACGTGACCATTCTCAAAGAAGCGGCCGATGGCGGGCAAGTCGCACGCCCGGACGAAGGTCGCGAAAAGCTGATCGGCGAACTGCTCGAAAGCCGCGCGCTCCTCCAATACCTCAACGGCGACGAATGGTACCGCCCCAATCCGGCGATTGACCTGGACCACCCGGCTTGAATACGTTGCGCTCATGATCCGCCACCTTACCTCATCTGTCTGGCAGGAATCGCACCAGGCCGAACTGGATGTCGCCGTCCGCTGGCTGGAGCTTTCCGCCGGCGCCTTCTCACTGGCCATCGCCGAGTGCGGCGGCGAGGTGCTTCAGCAGGAAGTCCTCAAACAGCTTCGCTACGCCGTCCCCGATTTGACCACTGTGGACTTGTCTCCCGACGCGCCGGACGTTATCGCGCAAGTCGCGCGCGACGCCGCTTCCGACCAACCGCACAGCGTGGCCGTCACCGGGCTGGAACGCTGGCTCCGCGCCGCCGGGGAAGACCAGGAGCAGGAGCACATCCGCCGGGCCCGGCTTCTGAACGCCACCCGCGAGCACTGGCCGACGGCTTTCCAGCGCCCGCTGCTGTTTCTGGTCGACAAGCAAGCGGCCGTGCTGCTGTTCCGCCACGCCCCCGACTGGGTGCGCTACCGCAGCCACACGTTCCTCTTCGAACCGGTCACGCTGCCGGGCGGCGAACCGGTCGCGCCGCGCGCGGATGTCGCGACCATTAAACCGGCCAACCTCCGCGCGCGGATCGAGGAACTGGAAAAGCGCCTCGCGGAACTGGCTGAACCGCTCTCCCCCCAACTCGCCACGGCCGCGGCGCGCTGGCAGCGCGAGTTGGGCAGCCTGTACCGCAAAGAGGGCGAACTCGACCGCGCGCGTACGGCGCTTCATCAATCCCTGCGTCTCACCGGCGGCGGTCTCGATCCACGTGGGTACGCGTACACCCTGGTCAGCCTGGCGTCATTGGAAAAACAGTATGGCAAGCTGGCGCAGGCGGAAGCGATGTTGGTGGAGGCGAAGGAGCATTTCGTTCAAACTTCGGACACCGAGGGACAAGCAATCGTCCTGGGCAACCTAGGCAACAACGCGGAAACCCGTGGCGACCTCGACACCGCCGAGAAACTCTACCGTGAAGCGCTGGACATCTTTCGAACGCTCGGTTCGCTGGAAGGTCGGGCATCCACCCTCGGCAACCTCGGAATCCTCGCGAGATCCCGCGGCAACCTCGACGCGGCCGAAAAGCTGCACCGCGAAGCGTTGCACATCTACCGCGGCCTCGGAAGCCTGGAAGGCCAGGCCAGCCAGTTGGGTAACCTCGGCGTCATCGCGCAAACCCGCGGCAACCTCGACGCGGCGGAGACACTTTTCCGCGAAGCGTTGGATTCCTTTCGGAAACTCGGTTCACTACAAAGTCAAGCAAATCAATTGGGCAACCTCGGCCTCATCTCGGAAATCCGCGGAAACCTCGACGCGGCCGAAATGCTAAACCGCGAAGCATTGAACATAGACCGAAGGCTCGGAAGTTCGGAAGGTCAGGCTATCCGTCTGGGCAACCTCGGCATTATCGCTCATACCCGGGGCGACCTTGTCGCGGCCGAAAAGCTCCACCGCGAATCCCTCGAGATCAACCGCAAGCTCGGTCGACTGGAAGGCCAGGCTGCCCAGCTCGGCAACCTCGCCCTCATCGCGCAAACCCGCGGCGACCTCAATGCGGCCGAAAAGCTTCACCGCGAAGCGCTGGATATCGACCGCAGGCTCGGAAGGCTGGAGGGACAGGCCAACCATTTGAGCAACCTCGGCCTTATCGCGGGAACCCGCGGCGACCTCGACGCAGCCGAGAAGCTCCACCGCGAATCCTTGGAAATCGAGCGTAAGCTAGGGCGGCTTGAGGGAGTGGCCTCGAGCCTGGGCAACCTCGGGGGCATTGCGCGAACCCGGGGCGACCTCGACACTGCCCGTCAGCGCTGGATCGAAGCCCGCGACCTCTTTGCCCGCATCGGCATGAAGCATATGGTGGAACAGGTGCAGGGCTGGTTGGACGAACTCCCCCCGCCCGATTAGCGCCGCGCCCCCCCCGGAACAACCAATCCCGCTTCCCGCAACATTCCCCTCAGCCAGGATTTGACCCGCAGCGGCGGCACGGACGTCAGCGCCGCCTTATTGCCTTATTGCCTCCTTGCCTTGCTGCCTTGCTGCCTGCTGACTCTCATTTCGACTTTTTGACTTTTAGGCGTTTCGACGTTTCCCCTCCCGCCTCACGCCTCTCTCGTCCTCTGCCGTCTCCTTGCCTTGTTGCCTTTTTGCCTCCTTGCCTCCTTGCCTTGCTGCCTGTTGCCTCTCATTTCGACTTTTTGACTTTTAGGCGTTTCGACGTTTCCCCTCACGCCTCACGCCTCACGCCTCTCGCCTTTTCTGCTGCCTGCTGCCTCTCATTTCGACTTTTTGACTTTTAGGCGTTTCGACGTTTCCCCTCCCGCCTTCCCCCCCCAACTTCGTGGCTTCGTGCCTTGTATCTTCCATCCGAGGGCATCCACCTTCATGATGGTGGTACGG